>NZ_JBATIY010000021.1:0-26865 GCF_049668085.1 Sulfurovum sp.
TTTAAACATGTGGATGGTGGTTTTGTCTATCAAAACTCTGACTGCATCTGTGACAATGAAGTACATAATGCACAGAAGAAATCAGAACTTACTGCAACAGCACAAGAAATGAAAGACCTTGAGATCGCTTGGAAAGTGGCAGGTCTTACAAAGTCTAACTGTGTTGTTTATGTAAAAGACTCAGCAATGGTAGCTGTAGGTATGGGTATGACAAGCCGTGTGGATGCTGCTCAATGTGCGCTTAAAAAAGCAAAAGAGATGGATCTTGATGTCACAGGTGCAGCGATGGCATCTGAAGCATTCTTCCCATTCCGTGACAGTATTGATGCAGCAGCAGCAGCAGGTGTAAAAGCGATCATTGAGCCTGGTGGAAGTATCAGAGATGATGAAGTCATTGAAGCTGCCAATGAACATGGTATCTCTCTTTACTTTACGACTGTAAGACACTTCTTGCACTAAAATGTATGTGCAGTAAGTGAATATCACTTACTGTATCTTCTTCTATCTTCATAAAAATACTATAATACATACATTATATTGTTAGGAATGATCATGAATAAATTACTTATTGTATGGAGTACTGCTGAGATAGAAGTGGCTAAAAAAATGGTATTGCTCTACTCAAGTGTGATCCTCCCAAGAGGGTATTGGGATCAAGCGCATTTGATGATATGGGGACCATCTGCAAAACTTTTATCAGAAAATGAAGCGCTTCAAGATATGGTATCAAAGATAAAACAAACAGGTGTTAAGCTATCCTGTTGTGTGGTATGCAGTGACGAGTATGGAGTGAGTGAGAAACTGGCCTCTTTAGACATAGATATGATCCATACAGGAGAAGTACTAACGAATGCATTACAGGAAGATTGGAAAGTGATAACCTTCTAATTTGCTTTGTGTTTAAACTGATACATCATAATAGAAGCAGCCACACCTACATTAAAACTTTTTACCCCTTGCATCATCTCTATCGTGACCACTTCATCACATATAGCCAGGATCTCTTTTGATAATCCTGTGCCTTCGTGACCCATAAGCAGTACCCATTTGTCAACGACTTTCACTGAGGCCAAAGGTGTGGAGTCATCAGTGACTTCTGCTGCATAGATACGGTAGCCATTCTCTTTTAGCGTAAGGAGGGTATCTTCTATATTGTCATATTGATGTGTCTTAAGCATACTTATATGCCCCATAGAGACTCTAAGTGCTCGTCTTGAATAGGGATGTGGTCCATGGATAGGGAGAAGGTATGAGTTGATTCCTATAGCAGCAGCAGAGCGTGCTATAGAGCCTATGTTCTGTGTAGAACTTATCTCATCTAGCATAATGATCTGGTCATCAAGACGATCGAGTGTTGTATGTTGCGGACGTGTGCCATGCATCATCACATTGTGGTGGATCTTATGTCCTACAATCTCTTGCATCAGAGCCTTACTTGCGACAAAAAGTTGAGGGATATTCTTTTTTTTGATAAGATGTTCATAGGTGTCATAATACTCTTGTGTGGCAAGAATGCTTCTGACCGTGATATCTGTTTCAAGTAGTAGGTTCACTACTTTGGGACTATCGGCTACAAAGCTGTTGTCAGCGGTAAAGGCATTATCCCGAAACTGATGGTAAATATTGAGTTCAGGTACGTGGGTGTCAGTAATATCTATAAAATTCATAAAGTATTGTACTCAAAGGGAATGAAATACATGGTTACTTTACTTTATTTTGTTACAATAGAGAAAATATAACACCTATTATTATAATAAATATAAGGAAAAAAGATGAAAAAAATATTTATTGCACTATTGCTTACAGTATCATCTTTGATGGCAGAGTTACATCAAGTATGGGCAACACCACAGTTCGTTGAAAAAAATATGAAGATCATTGATATACGTACACCTGCGGAATGGAGAGAAACAGGTATTGTAAAAGGTTCCTATACGATCATGTTCTTTGATGAAAAAGGAAATTTCAATTTAGAGATCTTTTTGAACCAATTAGACATGGTTGTAAAAAAAGATGAGCCTTTTGCACTCATATGTAGAGTAGGTAGCCGAACGGGTATGGTTTCAGAATTTTTGTCAGAAAGATTAGGCTATAAGGTCACTAACCTCAAAGGGGGCATCATGAAAATGATACATGAAGGTTATAAAACAATACCATATGGACCATAATCTTCTCAAACTTGATTGACATAGACTAAACTATTTTGATATAATTTATCTAAAATTAAAGAAATATATTATTTTAGGAATAACATGTCAAAAAGTTTATATGAAACACTTGGTGTAAGCGAAAATGCTTCTGCCGATGAAATTAAAAAATCTTATAGAAAACTCGCAAGAAAATACCATCCAGATATTAACAAGGAAGATAGTGCTGTAGAGAAGTTTAAAGAGATAAATGCTGCGTATGAAGTACTCTCTGATCCAGAGAAAAAAGCACAATATGATCAATTTGGTGATCAAATGTTCGGTGGACAAAATTTCCATGATTTTGCACAAGGACAGGGTGGAGGTGTAGACCTCGATGAGATACTCAGACAGATGTTTGGTGGAGGCGGTGGCGGCTTCAGTGGTGGCTTTGGTGGTGCACAAGGTGGTTTTGGTGGCTTTGGTGGTCCTGACCTTGACATGCAGGCACGTATCACAGTTCCGTTCATGGTAGCTATCAATGGTGGGAAACATAATGTATCAGCCAATGGTCAAAACTTTGACATTAAGATCCCTGCAGGGATCAAAACGGGTGAAACCATGCGTGTGCGTGGTAAGGGTAAACAGTATCAAGGACACTCTGGTGACCTGCTTATACAAGTAGAAGTTGCAACTTCTACTGAGTATGAAAGAAAAGGCGACAATCTCTACAAAACGTTTAATGTCCCCTTAAAAGAAGCGCTTTTTGGCGGCAAGATCTCTGTTGAAACACCGGAAAAAGAGGTTTCTCTCAAAGTACCTCAAAATACGAAGAATGGCCAAAAGTTCAGACTCAAAGGTAAAGGTGTGGCTGATAGAAAGACAGCGTTAAAAGGTGATTTGTATCTTGTGGCCAATGTGGTTTTACCTGATGTTAATGCATTGGATGATGAACTTAAAGCGATGATAGAAACCAAGCTTTAGAAAGAAGAAATTTTTAAAAAGGAAGAATGATGCATAGTTTTGATGAACCTGTATACCTTATCTCGGTTGTAGCTACAATGTTGGATATACACCCTCAAACACTCAGACAGTACGAACGAGAAGGTCTCGTTGAGCCTTCCCGTACACAGGGGCGTATGCGTCTTTATTCTCAGCGTGATATCGAACGGATGAAGCTCATTCTGCGGTTAACACGGCAGATGGGAGTGAATCTTGCTGGGGTGGATATCGTGCTTCAATTGAAAGAACAGATAGATGACATGCAAGAAGAGATAGATCTATTACGTGAAGAACTCAGTAAAGTAAATCGTAATGGTTCTGTACATTCAAGTAAAGCATTGGTTACAAAAAGTTCATATGATATTATAATTTTTGAGGATTAAGTTCAATGTTCATATTTATTATGTAATTATCAGAAAATATTATATAATAGACACATGAAACATCAAAAATACTATACTTTTCTTCAAAAACAGATCCTTGTGATGGTGGGTCTCTCCCTTGTTCCAGGACTTGTGTATGTTATTGTAGGTTGGCTATTTAACATAGGCATTCCTGCAACAATATGGTATGGTATTCTGTTGGTTACTTCATTTTATGGTTTGACACTCTATCAAGAATTTGCTCGACATAAAATGGATGAAGAGGATTTAAAGATATGGTATAAGAAACTTACATGGTTCATGTATGTTATTTTTTCTTCCTGGTCTTTGATATTTGTGATGTATGTCGGACATCATGAATATGATCTGCACTATATAGCCATCTTTACACAGTTGGGTGCTTCTGTTGTAGCATCGACGCTACTTATCTCAGATAAAAAACTATTTGTTCCTATTTTAGTTACGTTGATGTTGCCATTGACTATCTATTTTGCACTTATTGGTGTATGGTATGGGTATGTTCTGTCTATTTTTTCACTCATATTCCTGGCAGTATTATTGTATGCTGCATTTAATACAAATAGATTACTTCATGATAACTATTCTCAAGCACAACATGATATATTGACGGGGCTCTATAACCGAAGGTATTTTATGGAGTATATGGAATCGTTGAATGAAAGATTGGCAGAGAACCATAAAACTGCATGTATGTTTCTCATCGACTTGGATCATTTTAAAACCATTAATGACTCTTTGGGGCATGATGTGGGTGATAAGTTATTGATAGCGGTTTCCAAACGAATAGAACTTTATGTCAAAGATACACATATGGTGGCACGTTTGGGTGGAGATGAGTTTATTCTTGTAAGCAAAGAGTTAAGTGAAGAAGAGTTTGAAAATGATACTGGATGTACTTTTGCAGAGGGTTTGCTGAACGTCATTCGACAGCTTTATATTATTGATGGGCACCACTTGCATATCAGTGCGAGTATCGGAGTACATCAGATCAATCCTTCATTTTTACATAGTACAAATTTTATTAGAGAAGCAGATATAGCTATGTATGAGGCAAAGGCTCAAGGAAGAGATGGTGTTATCATTTTCAATAAAGAACTTGCAGAAAGAGTTGAAAGACATCTGCTTATAGAACAGAAACTTCATTATGCGCTGAAAGAAAATAAAATATACGTGGTCTATCAGCCACAGTTTGATAAAAATGAACTGGTTGTCGGCTGTGAAACTCTCATCAGATGGTATGATTACGATCTAGGCGTACTAAACCCTGAAGAGTTTATACCCATAGCAGAAAATACAGGATTGATCCTTGAATTGGGTAGCTACGTACTTAAAGAGACATTTGAGAGTGTAGCTAGATGGAATGAAAAAGGGATGAAATTAAAATCTTTTTCGGTGAATGTCAGTATGCGACAATTACTATGCGAGACATTTGTCGATGAAGTAGATAATTTAATAAAGCTCTACTTTCCAAAAAGAGAACATGGACAAAAAATATTTTTTGAAATAACAGAACATGTATTTGCAGAAGATATGCATAAAGTTGTTGGTATTATGAATCGATTAAAAAAACTTGGCATTTCATTTTCTATTGATGACTTCGGTACAGGGTATTCTTCACTCAGTTATTTAAAAGTATTGCCAATAGATGAAGTGAAGATAGACAAGTCGTTTATCGCACGTTTAAGTGACAGCAAAAATGACAAGAAAATGATCACTACCATTATCTCCATAGCAAAGAATTTTGATCTTAATATTGTAGCTGAAGGGGTAGAAACATTTGAACAGCTTTCTTTCTTAAGCAAGATAGATTGCGATGTGTTTCAGGGCTTTTACTTTGAAGAGCCTATGCCTCTCATTTCATTTGAGAAGAAATATATTTTCACTTGACTGCCTCAGAGATGAGATGTATGGCCATCCCATAGCTTGTTGAATTGTTATAGCGTGTGAGTACACGAAAGTTTTTTGCTCCCAACCAGATATCATCATGGGTAAGATTACGGTTTTTAAGTAGGTATGCCTTAGACTCATTAAAAGGCTTTAGAGGCTTAATACCATGCTTTAAGATCGTTTTTAATGGTAATGTTCGTCTGTGACTTGTTTTGAGCTTTGTATAGCGTTTCCCTTTGAATTTTGTCGGTACAGCAACCTGCGCTCCTTTTTTCCAACCGTTCTTATGCATGAATTTAGCGATGATCCCTATACCGTCTTCCAAATCCCATGGATCTTTTTTCCCATCACCGTTGTAATCCATGCCATACTTTAGAAATACAGAGGGGACTTGTTGAACAATACCCATTGCCCCGGCAAAGGAACCTTCCAGTTTTTTGATATCATAACCTTGTTTTCTTGCCATTAAAAAGAGATGTTCAAATTCTGACTTGAAAAACTTTTTCATACGGTTTTTATGAAAGGCAAGGGTAGCCAGCGCGTCCAATACATTGTAGTCCCCAGTATACTCTCCAAATTTACTTTCCACTCCTATAAATCCAACGATATACCCCATGTCAACTTTATATTGTTTACTGGCCTTCAAAAGTGTTTTATAGTATCTTTTTTTGAATTTTCTTGCTTTATCCAGAGTGATGGGATCAAGCACATGTGCTTTGTATCGTTCCCATGGACCGTTGGTGGTTCCTACTTTATATTTTCCTGTATATCGGTTTAGGGTATCACGGTCAAGTTTGGCACTTTTTAATACATCCGTTATATAGGAGCGTTTAAAATGATGTTTTTTGACCATCATATCGATGAAATTTTTGACCTCTTTTTTTGCGAGAAAGTCATAAGCAATTGGAGGACGATCATCATTTGCTGTAAGAAAAAAAGGTAGAAGTATTGAAAGTAGTAATAGTTTGATATGTCTCAATTTGTAATCCTATATATTATTTAGTATCAATAGGCTATCGCGATAAATAGGTTCATCTATGAATCCATATTTTTCATCCATGAATCCGTTGATACCCTGTGCAGAATGTGTTTCAAAAGCTTCTTTAATATGCAGCGCACGCTCAATTTCATATTTATTAATACTAAAAATGCTATTGGCTATCTCAACCTGCTTAGGACCCATGCATGCTTTGGTTTCAAATCCCATCATTTTTTCTTTTTCACACCATGCTTTGAAAGTCTGAGTATCATTATATTCCTGGAACATAAAAGAGATGGGATGGATACCGGCAGTTTTTGCATCGACTAAAAACTTGGAGAGTATGTAGTCTACAGTTGGATTTCCCAGTGAGACTAAAGACTGAGGTAAGCCAAGAGAGGTTAGCAGATCCAAGATACCTATATTTGCTGTGGTAAAACGTTCATCTATACGAAGTGTAGTTAAACTGTCAAACGCCTCTTTTGTCTCCATTGAGATATGTAGCTCTTTATCTGAACCAAGCAGTGTGAGTACCTGGGCTATCTCTGTTTGATCCTTTACCTTGGATACCCGTATGGCATCAAAGGCAAAATCATTTAAAAAAGAGATCTCTTCGGCACCTCCTTCATTTAGAGGGTTGGTACGTACGATGATGAAAGAGTTTGAGTGTTCCATATGTGAAAGGAAAAGCGCAATGTTATGTAGTGCCTCTTTTTTACGAGAGGGTGCAATGGCATCTTCAAGATTTAATGTGATCATATCTGCATCATTCTCATCCATGCGGTTCAAGTGTTTGAGATTGAGTGGGTTGAGCATCATATTTGAACGGTAGTGATGTTTTACAGTAGGTTCTTTTCGTTTATTGCCAAAGTCTGCAGGGAGTCTGTCTAAATTATCAAATATCATATAGACATCATATCAAAATAGTTTTAATAGATACAACCAACTAAATGATTAGAACTTTATTTTACAGTATAATACTCCAAAAATATTTAGGTAGCAACAAATGTACAAAACCTTATTATCGCTTATGTTTTTTTCCTCTTTATTGTTGGCAAGGTATGAAGCATATCCAACTGAAGAGTGTCCTGCATTTAACAACATGAAACACACTAAGAATACACATAATGTGCAGTTGGATCTTAAGAAAAAATATACGATACTACAACACCATAAAGGACAAAATCTCATACTGATAAAAGGTGAACAGCCTGCACAAAGATGGGTGGATGATACGTGCTTTTCTAAAGACAAAGAGTTAAGAGATCCAATGAATGTTAAGCCCGTAGAGAGTAAAGTAGTTAGGATAGAAGATGAACTCACAAAAACCTCTATAAGTACTGATTTAACAGAACATGCTAAAAAATATGAAAAAGAATATACTAAAAAATATGAATATGAAAACATTTCCAAGCAATACCTTTTGACACTCTCTTGGCACAATGCTTTTTGTGAAACTCACAGGTATAAGAAAGAGTGTAAAAGAAGTATGTTCTCCTTTGGTAGACCCAACTATGGTGACAAACATTTTGTACTTCACGGATTATGGCCGCAGCCTAAGAACAGACTCTATTGCGGAGTGGAAAAGCACTATATTTTAATGGACAAACATAAACAGTGGAACAGACTCCCGGATCTTGATCTAAATGCTGAAACAAGAAAGCGTTTGCAAAAGGTCATGCCTGGATATGCATCCAATCTACATAAACATGAGTGGATCAAACATGGTACTTGTTATGGTACAGATGCTAACAGATATTATGAAGATTCTATACGTATGGTGGAACAGATAAATGCTTCTAAAGTAGGTGATTTTTTCAAGAAGCAGATAGGTAAACGTGTGACACTGTATCAAGTCCGTGCGGCTTTTGATAGAAATTTCGGTGTGGGTACTGGAAAACGTGTAGAGCTGAAATGTAATAAAGGGCTTATTTCTGAACTTTGGCTGCATTTAGGATCAGGGAGTGATAACCTAGGGGATCTTTTAAAAAGAGGAAAACAGACACGAAGCCATTGCCAAGGTGGATTTGTAGACAAGGCTGGATTTTGAGTGATAAAGTAGATGTACTAGAAGCACTGAAACATTCCAATGTTTTCCTGACAGGCGGGGCAGGTGTAGGTAAAAGTTATATTACCAATGAGGTGATCTCTGACTACCGTAAAAGAGGGAAGCAGGTAGTTTCTCTGGGATCAACAGGTGTGAGTGCCGTGAATATAGGCGGGTTCACGGTACATAGCTTTTTCGTCTTTGGCATCGCGAATAATTTTGATGAGTTGGCCGCGGGAGACAAACGCGCTAAAAAAAGGCTTACAGACTTAAAAAAGGTACTTAAGGCTACAGACCTGATCATCATCGATGAGATCTCTATGGTCAGTGCAGACCTCATGGATATGATAGCCTACAGACTGAATAATTACGGATACTTGGGTAAAGTACTGTTTGTTGGAGATTTCTTTCAATTACCACCAGTGCAAAAGCAACAAGGAAGAAACGACATCTTTGGTAAAAAACTCTATGCTTTTGAGAGTATGGCTTGGGAACGATTTGAACTAACTGTTATAGAACTTACAGAGATGAAACGTACTACAGACGCAGAGTTCACACATATACTTTCTAAAGTGCGAAAAGGCCAATGTGATGAGGAAGTGGTCAATTATATGAGTAGGCTTTGGAACACAGAAACTATGGAAAAAGACCCTACATACCTGTATGGACGTAACCTTGAAGTTGAGCAGACCAACAGGGCAAAGATCAATGAACTTGAAACAGAAGAGACTATTTTGTTCGCGAACATAGAGATGTTTGGATCTGTACATGAGAAAAAACTGGCTGGCTGGAAAAATATGCTGCCTATCTCAGAACAGCTTACGCTTAAAGAGGGTGTGCCTATCCTTTTTACAGTGAACAAATGGGGTAAGTTCGTTAATGGCGAGAGAGGTATACTAAGAAAGATAGAAGAAGACCATCTTATCGTAGAAAAGGAAGAAGAGTTTGTTCGTGTTGAGCGACATGAGTTTGATCTGTTGGATATGGCCGTTAAAGAAGATGGTACAGTAGAGACCATGTCTTTGGCTACGCTCTCACAGTTCCCTCTAAAGTTGGCCTATGCGGTGACCATACATAAATCACAGGGTATGAGTATAGATAATCTTGTATGTAATGTAGACAACATTTTTGCACCCAGCCAATTCTATGTCGCTATTTCACGTGCTATAGATCCCAAACATCTTAAAATTGATTTCAACAGAGGTGACCTGACACAGTATCTGCATGGGGTCATTAATGTCGATCAAAGGGTAATTGATTATTATTCAAGTATAGATACTTGATCTCTTAAAAGAAAAAGGAAATGAATGCAAATTATTCTTATATTATTTGGTGCGGTTCTGGGATTGATCTACGGGAAATTTACAGACGGTTTTATCTTTAACTCTAATATTTGTCTCTTTGCAGGATTGACCTTGATCATGCCAACACTTTTTAATGTAAAACTGCAGGATATAAAACTTGTTTTTCAATATAAAACAGTTATTCTAAAAAGTTTACTAACAAATTTTCTTCTTTTGCCTCTTATGGCTTTGATCATCGGACTTCTTACACAGAATTACGGTGTAGCGGCAGGACTCTTTTTGCTTGGAGTCCTCAGCGGAGGGGGTATGGTCATGAATTGGATCAAAAAATCAGGCGCTGATACCTCTATAGGGTTTATTCTTCTCTTTATTAACCTGATCTTCGTTTCGCTCTCTTTGTTGATGCTGCATCTTTTTGGTACCTATACGGCAGCGTACTTTGATGAATCCTATTATTCAGACGAGAGAAACCTGGAGAATTTTGCCCGCGCGGTGATCACATTGTTGATCATTATTCCTTTTGTTGCGAGTAGAGTAGTCATCTATATAGAACCACTGAAAAACTTTATCAATGAAAAACGCAAATACATAAGTAATATCAGTCTTTTCATCATCCTCTTTTATCTGTTCGGACTTCAAAAATCACAAATGATATTTGAACTGTATGACTTTGAACCTGAGCTTATTCCTATATCTATTATCGCTGTAATAGCATTTTATTTTTCCAGTTATATTGTCGCAAAATTCATCTATGATCTTGAGTCAGCTCAGGAGAGAGCAGCATTTTGGTATAGTGTTACAAGATACATCACGCTGGCATTGGTTCTCTCTACATTCAGTATAAACACTTTTGGTATTTCTGTTATTTTACCTATTATGTTCGCATATATCGTTCAGATACCTTTTGCGATGTTGATAGATAAGAAAGTAATGGGAAAGGAATCAAAATAGATAAAAGAAGAAATAAGATCTCTCTAGTTTACTGGATTATTTGAATATATCCAGCCGGCTTAATATGCAAAAGGTTATCCTCTATGGTAACGATATCCCCATCTAGTTCTATATGGTTATAGGTATTCTCCAGTGTAATCGTCATCTCTTTTACTTCTCCGTAAAAACTACCGAATTTTTTAATGAAACTGAGAGGTGTGAAGATAAAAAAACGATTGCTACTTAGAAGCATAAATGGTGTCATGATCAGGTGAGCAGGGAGTAAGAAAAGTATGGAGAGAATGTATTTACTCATGTTATTTTTGAGTAAACCAAAACGCAATGATTCAGCAAGAAAAATATGTTGTAGGTCACCCATATTACCTGCTGAAAAAAGAAAAACTTCATTGTTCAGGGAATAGTAGCTGTGCTTTTGGGTTTGGAGTGTTTCCTTATTTGCTAATCTATTGAGTACTGCTTCAATTTTTGGCACTTTGTGAAGCTTGGCAACGACATTAAAAGAACCGATAGGATTGAGTATGAATTTAAATGAATGTGGTATACTCTTTAAAGTTTTTACTACACGTCTTATACTGCCGTCTCCACCGGAAATAATGATGTAATCATAGCCTTCAATTTTTGGGTGTTTTGCAAGTGCAGATAGTTTAATAGAAGTAATATGCAGTGTTTTGTGCTGCAAGGTTTTACCAATAGAAAGGATACGCATGAGGGTCCTTATATTTATTAGCTATAATTATATCCATGAAACTTGAAAATGAAGATGCCCTTGATAACCTTATTATCTGCCAACAGTGTTTTACACTCCATGAGGAAGTACCCATTAAAGATGGAAGCAAAGCATGTTGTACAGAATGTGGAGGCATACTTTATCGTTATGACAGTAAATTGGCAAATCATGGACTCGCACTAAGTATCACAGGGTTTATCTTTTTTATTCTAGCAAATACATTTCCTTTGATAAAGATGGATATACTGGGAAGTGAACAGTTTATTACACTCCCAAAAACAGTTTTTTCCCTGTTTGAAAATGAATTTTACCTTGTAGGATTTCTTTGTCTTTTCCTTATTCTGGTTTTTCCTTTGATGATATTTATCATAAATATTTTTCTTTTTACACTTTTAAAGTTGAAACGTGGTCCAGAAACAACAAAAGAGCTCTTGATCTTACTCTCCCATATTTCACCTTGGAGTATGGCAGATATCTTTTTTATCAGTATCCTTGTAGCATTGGTAAAACTTGTAGCATTTGGACAGATACATATAGGTATTGCTTTTTGGGCATTGATGGTTTTTGTTCTGATAGATGTGTATATTACTAAGCGTATTAGTCTTTCTGAACTATGGATGCTAAGAAAAAGAATCTTTATTGAAAAATGAGAATAGATGATAGAAGTAGATGAAGATAAACTGATACGATGTCCTATATGTAGTGCAGTTAATATAGACAAGGGTAAAAAAAACACTTGTCGCCGTTGTGGGTCCTCTATCTATCATCATAGAAATTTCAGCACAGAAAAATCCTGGGCGTACTTAATTACTGCGATGATCGCATATATACCTGCAAATCTTTACCCTATGTTGGTGACAAGTGCTTTTGGAAGCAAAGATGAAAGCACAATCCTTGGGGGTGTTGTTCTGTTATGGGAACTTGAATCATACCCCGTAGCAGTTATTATCTTCTTTGCATCCATCATGATACCGGTAATGAAATTCCTTGTCTTGATTTATTTGTTAATTAGTGTAAAATACCCTATTGGAAAAGATAGGAAAGTAAATAAACATAAATTATATTATATGACTGAAGTGATCGGTCCATGGTCTATGATAGATGTTTTTGTTGTTGCCATACTGGCAGCGCTCATACATCTGACTAGTGTGGAGATCTTGGCAGGTACTGCAGCTACAGCTTTTGCCATCTCAGTATTTTTTACGTTATTGGCAGCACATGCCTTTGATGAAACATTGATTAAGGAAAATAGATAAATGTCAAAACAGATACCAGAGATCACAGAGTCATCGAAGTTTAATCTTATTACTTCTATTTGGATCGTACCTATTATTGCGCTTATTATTGCGGGATGGTTAGCGTATCAGCATTTTTCAGAACGTGGACCTGAGATTAAAATCATTTTTCCTCAAAATGAAGGCTTGGTTGCGGGTCAGAGTGTGGTTAAGTATAAAAATGTGCCAGTAGGAAAAGTAACAGATATTTATGTTGAAGAGGACACAGATGGTGTTATTGTTGTTGTACGTATGAACACCAAAGAATCTAAATCTTATCTTTCTGAGTATGCTAAATTTTGGATCGTAAAACCTGAAGTTGGCTTATCGGGTGTCAGCGGATTGGATACCTTGCTTTCTGGGACATACATCAATGTATATTCACAACCAGGTGGAAAACATTTGACAAACAAATTCATAGGTCTGTCACATGCCTACAGAGATGACCTTCAAGGAGAATACTTTCATTTAATTTCACCAAATGGAGAGGGTGTAGCAGTAGGTACACCTGTCTATTTTAAAAATATTAAAGTAGGACAGGTTGAATATCTCTATATTGGATTAAATGATAAAAATATAGAGGTTATTGTATATATTGATAAAAAATATACACCATATATTAATGACGATTCTAAGTTTTGGATGAAAAGTACTCTGAATGTTGACTTTACTAGAGGTAACCTGGATATCAGTATCGCACCGATGAACCATTTGATACAAGGGGGAATTGAATTTTCTTCTTCAGGAAAGAATGATGAAAACTTTATCGCAAATGACCACGTCTTTAAACTTTTTAAAAATCAAACTGAGGCTGACAGACAGGTCATCGGTTCTCAAGTACAGTTTGTTAAAAAATTTATGTTAATTACTGAAGATGATTCCATCGCCAAATTAAATGTAAATGCCCCTGTACGTTTTGATGGATTTAATATAGGTGAAATTGAAAGTATTGATATTTCATATAATAAAAAAACACATAACATGATAGGTAAGATCTTACTTTGGATAGATACTTCTGTATTTGAAGATACTGAGGAGAGTAATTCTACTGGTTTAGATAACTTTTATCAGGCAGTAGAAAATGGTTTACGTGCCAAAATAGCATCATTGGACCCTATCACGGGTATGTTGTATGTAGACATGACATTTAAGCATCAAGATGGAAATGGAACTGTTGCACATGTTGGACAGTATGATCAACTGCCTATGGCAAGCCAAAATTCTGGCAGTATAATGGATAGCGTAAGTCAGATACTTAATAAACTTAAC
This sequence comes from Sulfurovum sp., assembly GCF_049668085.1. Taxonomy (GTDB): domain Bacteria; phylum Campylobacterota; class Campylobacteria; order Campylobacterales; family Sulfurovaceae; genus Sulfurovum. Next base: position 13,971 of record NZ_JBATIY010000021.1, read on the forward strand.
GATCTTCCTTTAGAAAAACTTCTAGCATCTGTAACTAAAGTGGTGGAAGAGAGTAGTGAACCTGTGAAAAATGCAAATGCGTTATTGGTTGATCTGCAAACAACTGTGAAAAACATCAACAAATTAACAAGTAAAAAATCATTTGAAGTACTGCCTGATGAATTAAGTAAAGCAATTAAAGAGATGACCCGCACATTGAAAAATACCCAAAAGGCCGTCAAAGGCTATGACAATGATTCGCTTTTCAAACAACAATTGGCACAAACACTTGAAATACTTACAAAAACATCTAAAGAGATGCAAGTATTCTTGCGTATGCTAAACCGAAAACCAAATTCACTTATCTTTGGAGACAACTAATGTTAAAAATAAAAACACTATTTATGTTCATGCTGCTACTGGGTTTTAGCGGCTGCGTAACATCCACTAATTATTATGTGCTTTCCATTGCTCCTCAGCCCAATACACACTATGTAAATAAAAATAGAAGTATAGGTGTAAAAAAAGTCACGATTCCTGATTATCTTTATAAAAGAGAAATTGCTGTTGCCAAAACATCTAGTCAGATCACTCTACTACGTGGTGCAGTATGGGGAGAAGATCTAGATGCAGGATTGACGCAAAGAGTTATAAGCTTTTTGCAGAAAAAGTTTCAGCAACCCAGTGTATATGCCTATCCTTGGGATCTGGACAGAGAGCCAAGCGTAAAAGTAAGTATGGATATTACACGTTTTATAGCACAGGGTGACAAAGTTTATCTTGATGCCAATTGGGAAGCAGTACATGTCCGTACACATAAACGTAAAGCAAAACTTTTTAGTACGGTTGTCACTACAGGCAGTGACGCTGCTAGTATTGTCGAAGCAATGAATAGGGCGTTTGGACAGTTGGAAGAAGATTTGGCAAAAGGGATAAAAGGACTTTAATATCTTTTGTCCGCTATGACATCATAGCTACTCGATAATCCCTACTATAGCATTTTAAACATTTTACTTATCCTCATTTTCTTCCAGGCGTTATTCATCTTTCTTTAAAGAAAATCGTACTATAGTTTCTTAATTGACCGACGGTCAGTCATAATAAAGGAATCCTATGGCAATTATTGTAAATAAAGAAGAAAAGCGTAGGAATATTGCGCTTGCCTGCAGAGAATTACTCTTGGAACACGGAATAAATTCACTGACGATTTCTCAGATAGCAAAAACAGCAGGTGTGGGAAAAGGAACGATCTATGAGTATTTTGAAAATAAGGAAGATATTGTTTTTGAGATCATCACAACGTTTATTGCAGAGCATGAAAAAAAATTACTTGATTTGGTGGAAGCACAGATTACGACGAAAGAAAAACTGTTTCATTTCTTTTTTCTTCTTTTTGAAGATGAAATGGCAAGAAAACAGCTTAAAGTGTATAAGGAATTTCTCGCGATATCATTGACAAATGAACCAGAGGAGATGCTTACTTTCAGTGAACAGTGTAGGGAAAAATTTCACATGATCTTAAAGCAGATTTTGGAAGCAGGAAGAGTGACGGGTGAGATACCAGACGATAAACGCATATCAGAAAGTTCTTTAATGCTTTTTGCTACAGGACTTGTGGTAGATTCACGTATGGGTAACTGCGATGTTGGATATGAGATCAATATACTTTTGAACATGTTGTTACCATCAAATGAGAAGGAGGTATAGATGAGAATTTTACTAGGATTATTTTTACCTTTGACTATTTTTGCTCAAAGTTACAGTTTGACAACATTGGTGGACAATGCCAACAAAGAGAATAAATTAATTAAAGCAAAAGAGATAAGCATAAAAGCAAAACAAGAAGAAGTAAAGGCGGCTAAAAGTGCATACTGGCCAACCGTCGATATTGGAGCAAATCAGAGCTATATCTCTCCAAGCACTGTGGTAAACCCTGGAGAAATATCTGCTGCGTATGCAATGGTCAATGTAGAGATCTACGATGGCGGTAGAAAAAGTGCATTACTCAGTGCCAAACGTTACGAAGAAGAAGCAGCTTCATTTGAAAAAAGTGCTTTTGAAAAGAGTATTACGCTTGAGATAGTACGTAACTATTATGGGTTACAGAAACACAGAGCAAATATTGGGGCCTTAGAAGAGCGCTCTACTGAATTGAAAGAACAGATAAAACGTGTCAAAAGATTTAAAGTTGCAGGCCTTGCTACACAAGAAGAGGTGGATAAACTTCAGGCAGAGTATGACAGCAATAACTACGCAATGGCCAATGCCAAGCTGGAACTTTTAAGAAGTGAAAAGAACCTACAGCTTCTTAGTGGATTGCCGGTAAAGAGGTTAAAGAAGAGTTATTTTCAGGAGCCTAAAAATGTTGAATTTGAAATTTTTGAGAACATTAAAATGCTGCAAGCCAATGCCAATGCTATCGGTGAAAATGCCAATGCTATCAATGCAGGGTATAAACCTCAGGTAAATTTATCGGATACATACAATAAATACCATTATGATGATACGGTTTCACTTCCTGGTTTTGATCTGTTAGAAGATGAACAAAACAGTTTGACGATCTCAGTCAATATGCGTCTTTTTGATAACGGAAGAATGTCTAAAGAGAGTGAATCTGTGAAATATCAGAAGCTGGCATTGCTCTCAGAGATCGAATATGCTGAGAATGAACAGGAGATGAATTTTCATTTGTCACAAAAAAACCTGGAGACTATTCGTACGAGACTTAAAAGTGCAAAGAGTGCGTTACGCGCTGCAAAAAGTACTTATGATGCACTTAAAGAGAAATTTGAAGTAGGTTTGATTGACAATATTGCCTTTTTGGATGCACTTACACAAAAAACACTGGCACAATCAAGATATAAAGAGACACTCTATGATTATGAGATCGGTAAATCGATTTATTATTACTATGCGGGGAAAGACCCAAAGGAGTTTATACGATGAAAAAGTTTTTAATGTTATGCGCACTGTTAGTAGTATCTTTACATGCAGAGGAGATCTATGCGACATTTGATGTACACGCTGACCAAAGTGCTTCACTGGCATTCAGTAGCAGTGGAATTGTTAGAACTATGAACGTGGATATTGGTTCAAAAGTAAAAAAAGATGCGCTTTTGGCAGAGTTGCTCAACGATGATATTAAAGCGATGGTTGAAGTGACAACAATTGCTTTGAAATATGCAAAGAGTGATTACGAAAGACAAGAAAAGGTCAAGCAGCATATTAATGAATCACTCTTTGACAGTTTTGCCTATAAATATGATAATGCCAAAGTACAGCTTCAATATCAGAAGACACTTTTAGACAAAACCTATTTACGTGCACCTTTTGATGGGATTATTACAGCAAAAAAAGTAGAGATCGGTGATGTGGTCAGTGGTCAGATGATCACAGAAGTATTTGACATTCAAAGTCAAAACGAGAGAAAGCTTATTTTGAAATTTGATCAAAAATATCATAAAAAAGTAAAGGTTGGTGATAGCTTCAAGTACAAAGTTGATGGAGATGACACCACATATTCTGGAACTCTATATAAGATATATCCAACGATTGATTCAAAATCGCGAAAGATGTCAGCAGAAGTGAAAGCAGAGCACTTCCCTGTTGGACTCTTTGGTGATGGATATATCACAACAAAGTAGGAAATGATGTATAAATTTGCCATAAACAGACCTATAACAACATTGATGGGAGTATTGTCATTCATTGTATTTGGATTAATGTCTTACACTACAATGCCTGTGAATCTTTTTCCCAATGTAGACTTTCCTGTTGTAACCATTCAAACTAATTATAATGGTGCTGATGCAAGTACTGTTGAGACTAAAGTAACGGATAAACTTGAAGAAGCGATCAGTGGAATCGATGGGATAGATAAACTGATGTCAACTTCTTATGAAGGATTTTCTTCAGTGGTCGTACAGTTTGAACTTTTTAAAAATATTGATGAAGCGACCAATGATGTACGTGATAAAATAGGCTCTGTTTTACTGCCTAATGAAGTGGAGAAGCCGATCGTAAAAAAATTGGGTGCAAGTGGAGCAGTGATCAACCTTTTTATTGCTACGAAAACGGGGGATACTACAGCACTGATGAGAATGTCTGATGAAAAGATCAAGCCAATACTCCAACGGATCCAAGGTGTTGGTGAAGTGAATATTATCGGGTATCAAGACAGAGAAGTTCGTATCTTTGTAGATCCGTTTAAACTTAATAAATATAATCTAACAGCACTAGATGTTCAAAATATAGTTGCGGCGCAAAATATCAATCAAGGTGCCGGTAAGCTTATAAGTGAGCAAAAAGAGACGATCATTAAAGTGAAAGCAGATGCTATCAGTATTGAGGATCTTCAAGCATTGGTACTTAAGCCAGGGATTAAGCTAAAAGATGTTGCAAGAGTGGAAGATGGCTTGAGTGACAGTAGCAGTTACTCTACTTATAATGGCAATCAGGGTGTGATGCTGGAAGTAAAAAAGATCTCTGGTGAAAATGTGCTTAATATCATCAAAGGTGTGAAAGAAGTGATGCCTCGTCTTGAAACAATTGCGGGGGAGAACTACACGCTGCAACTGCTTCAAGATCAAAGTGATAAGATCATGGTGAATATCAACAATGTAACATTTGACCTTATCTACGGGTCTATCTTGGCGATCATCATTGTCTTTTTCTTCCTTAGAAATGTGACAGCTACACTTGTATCGGCACTGGCAATCCCTACCTCCATTATTGGAACATTTGCCATTATTGACTGGATGGGATATGACTTAAACAAACTTACACTTATAGGACTAACACTTGCAATTGGTATCTTTATTGATGATGCGATCGTTGTCATTGAAAATATCACCAAAAAGATGGAAGAGGGAATGGAACCTTTTAAAGCATCGTTTGAAGGGATCAAAGAAGTATCATTTTCTATTTTGGCGATCTCATCAGTCTTACTTGCTGTTTTTGTACCGGTGGCATTTATGGATGGTATCGTAGGTATGTTCTTTAACTCTTTTGCCATGACAGTAGCTGCGGGTATTGTACTTTCCTATCTGGTTGCAGTGATGTTCATCCCTACTGTTGGAGCACGGGTTTTAAGTGCAGAACAGAGCAAATTTTTTCATCTGACAGAGCCATTTTTTATAGGACTGGACAAAACATATGTAGCCATACTTAAACCATTGATCCGTTTTAAGTGGATCACAATCATGGTGACGATCGGATTGCTACTGGCCTCAACTAAACTATCCACAGGTATGGATTTTGTTCCAATGGAAGACAACAGTGAATTTCAAGTATTTACCAAAGCACCGGTAGGAACAAGTTTAGAAGAGATGAAGAAAAAAATGAAGCCTATGCTTAAGAAAATGGAAGCTGATGAGAATATAGAATATTCGGTATTGTCCATTGGATACAACAGTGCCAAGGAGATCCATAAAGCTAAGATCTATGCCAAACTCAAGCCGGTAGCAGAGCGTAGTATTTCACAAGAAGACGTAGTGCAGCAGTACACCAATGAATTTAAAACAATCAAAGACATGGTTGTGACAGTTGAAGAGGTTGCACCATTTGATACAGGGGCGAGTAATGCACCTGTGCAGATCGTTGTAACAGGAGCAGATCTTGATGTCCTTAATAAAACTACGCAAAAGTTGATGGATCTGCTGAAAGAGACGCAAGGTGTAGTAGGTATTGATAGGGATTATGAGAGTGGTAAACCTGAGATCAAGGTAGATATCTTAAGAGAAAATGCACAGCGTGCCGGGGTCAGTGCCAATGAGTTAGCGGGTATCCTCTCCAGTGCTTATTCCAGTGATAGAGCTATTTCATATTATGAAGAGAATGGGCGTGAGTTTGATATTACCTTGCGTTTTGAAGATCAATATCGTAACAGTATAGACGATATTAAAAAACTGCAGGTTAAAAACAGTGATGGCGAGTTTGTCTCACTTGAAGGATTGATCAGCTTTGAAGAAGATACAGGTACATCATCTATTAACCGTTTTGACCGTGAAAGAAAAGTAATGGTAACAACAGGTATCTATGAAACCAGTTTGGATGTTGTCATGAAAGTGGTGGATGACAAAATAGGAGAGATACTGCCTGCAGGATATAACTATCGTTATACTGGAGATATTGAGAATATGGCTGATACCAATGCCGCATTTGGTGCAGCTGTTTTACTTGCAGTGATTTTGATCTATCTGATCTTGGCAGCATTGTATGAGTCTCTGATCCAACCGTTTATTATCATGGTGGCAATGCCACTGTCATTTACAGGTGTGATCGTTGCACTTTATTTGACTGGGAATAACTTTAGTCTTTTTGTCATGATCGGGATCATTCTCTTGCTTGGTATGGTAGGTAAAAATGCGATCTTGGTCGTTGACTTTGCTAACCAGGCCATCAAAGAGGGTAAAGAGGTAAATGAAGCTATTCTTGAAGCAGGAGAAAAGAGACTTCGACCGATTCTCATGACCACTTTTGCCATGATAGGAGCCATGCTTCCCTTGGCATTTGGTACAGGAGCAGGGCATGAGAGTAATGCACCAATGGCATTGGCGATCATAGGAGGACTTTTGAGTTCAACTATCTTAACTCTTTTAGTGGTCCCTGCTATTTATCGTATCATGTATCCAATGGATGCATGGCTTAGAAAGTGGTATGAAAAAGGTACGGTTTAAGTGTATATTCTAGCATAGAGGATATTTATTAGTTGAATCATAAAGCAATAATAATAGAATACATATACATTACACAGTCCAAAGTGTACTATGACGATAAAAAGGGATAAAATGCACAATAAACTAGAGAGTCTCATGGGAAAGATGGGAGCATTTATATATGATAACCCTTTGAAGGTCATAGTTGTTGTATTTGCACTTTTGGCTTTTCCTCTTTCTCATGTCCCACAGATCAAAATGGACACTTCTACAGAAGGGTTTATGCATGATGATGATCCTGTACTTTTGGAATACAATGACTTTAGGGCACAATTTGGACGTGATGAACGTGTGATCGTAGCCCTTAAAAGTGATAATATCTTTACCCTTGAGTTTCTCAAAACACTTAAGTCCTTGCATGAAGAGATCGAGTCAAATGTACCCTTTGTGGATGACATAACCTCACTCTATAATGTAAGAAATACCAGAGGGGATGGAGATCAGCTTATCACTGATGATCTGCTGGAACCTTTTCCTGCTACACAAGAAGAAGTGGATGAGATTAAAGGTCGTGCACTTGCGTCACATTTTTACAAAGATCTTTTTATAAGTAAAGATGGAAAGATGACTACTCTGGTCATAGAAACAGATGCCTATTCTCATGAAGGTGAGAAGGAGGTATCTGATGTAGATGCATTTGATGAAGGGTTTGGAGACGAAGCAGAAAATGGAGTAGTAGAAAACCAAGAGAGACCTTTTTTAACAGATAAAGAAAATGCACAATTAGTTGAGGCAGTATTGGACATAGTCCAAAAATATAAACAAGAGGGCATAGAGTTCTATGTGGCAGGTTCTCCTTCTGTGAATCATGCACTCAAATCTCAGATGCAGGCTGATATGCAAAAGTTCATGCGCATTACATTTCTGATCATTCTTGTATTCTTATTTGTCATGTTCAGACGTGCTTCAGCAGTTTTCTATCCGCTTCTTGTGATCATCTTTTCTTTGCTTGCAACTGTGGGTACTATGGCGTGGAGCGGGGTAGCCTTTAAACTCCCTACACAGATAGTACCATCCTTGCTACTTGCAGTGAGTATCGGTGCAACAGTGCATATCCTTTCTATCTTCTTTGATAAATTTAATACGACGGGAGACAAGAGAGAAGCTATTAAATATACTTTAGGACACTCTGGGTTGGCTATTGCTATGACCTCTGTGACAACTGCCATAGGTGTAGGATCATTTTCTGGTTCTAAAGTAGCGCCTATTTCAGACCTGGGAATGTTTGCTTCACTTGGAGTCATGATCTCATTGTTTCTAACGCTTACACTGCTTCCTGCACTTTTAAGTATCACCAAGATGAAACAAAAGGTAAAAACGGAAGCAGGTAAGTTGGATAGCTTTATGAAGAGACTTTCTGTGATTCCTGTCAATCATTATAAAAGTATCATTGCCATGAGTGTTGTATTGGTGATAGTAGCATTGATTGCAGCAACAAAGATAGAACTTTCGCATAATCCGCTTAAATGGTTCCAACCTGATAGTTATGACAGAATCTCTACGGAAACAATAGATCAAAGACTCAATGGTTCAGTGACTATTGAATTGATCATAGATACGCAAAAAGTGAATGGGTGGAATGACCCTGTCAGACTGGAAAAACTTAATACACTCTCTAGAGAGATGGAGCAGTATGTAGATAAATACACACATATAGGAAAAGTGGTTTCTCTTGCAACGATCGTTAAAGAGACCAATAGAGCCTTACATGAGAATAATGAAGAGTATTACACTATACCAGACAATGCTGATCTTGTTTCACAAGAGTTGTTATTGTTTGAAAATTCCGGTTCTGATGACCTTGAAGATGTAGTAGACAGTCAGTTCTCCAAAGCACGAATAAGTATTAAAGTTCCATGGACAGATGCTGTGCGTGCAACAGAAGTCCTTGGATATGTAAAAGAAGCAGCAACAAAAACATTTCCGGATGACAAGGTTATCACTACAGGAATGATCCCTTTGCTTATTAACACTTTTTCTCATGCGGTAAGTTCATCTGTGACCAGTTATTTTATCGCTTTTATCGGTATTGCCTTAATGATGATGCTTATCTTGGGTTCTGTACGTTTGGGACTCTTAAGTATGATACCAAACCTTACACCTATTATCTTGGGATTATTACTGATGTATGCTGCAAATATACCACTGGATATGTTCACCTTACTCATTGGGTCTATTGCCATAGGACTTGCCGTGGATGATACTATCCATTTCCTACACAATTTTAGAAGATACTACCTGGAGAGTGGAGACAGTGCCAAAGCCATAGAACAGACATTCTTTACTACGGGAAAAGCAATGGTGATCACCACAATAGTGTTATCATTAGGTTTTTACGCGTATATGATGGCAAATATGATCTCGGTACAGAATTTTGGACTGCTTACAGGTTCGGTGATCATTTTAGCACTTCTAGCAGACCTATTGCTGGCTCCCGCACTCATGATAGTAGTTGCAAAACGCGGCTGGATAAAATAATCAAAGGAAAACAGATGACTACAAAACAATTATTACTGACACTTACTTTAGGCATATCACTTATAACAACAAATCTCCTTGCTGACGATCCAAAAGCAAGAGCGATTATGGAAAAAGTGGATGCACGAGATGATGGAACAACACTTGAGCAAGATATGCTTATGGTCCTTATTGATAAAAATGGCAATAAAAGAAATAGAGACATTAAATCTTACGGAAAAGATTTTGGAGAGGATGAACATCGTATCATGTTCTTTAAAAGCCCTGCAGATGTAAAAAATACCGCTTTTTTGACCTATGATTATGATGATTCGAGTAAGGATGATGATCAATGGCTTTATTTACCGGCATTGAAAAAAGTGAAACGTATTCCTACTTCAGATAAAAGTTCAAGTTTTATGGGTTCAGATTTTTCTTATTTTGATATGACGGATAGAGATCTGGAAGATTATGACTTTAAACTACTTAAAGAGACAGAAGTAAGAGGTAAAAAAGCATGGATGATAGAAGCTATACCCCGTACTTCTAAAGTAGTCAAAGAATCTGGTTATACGAAAAGTATAGCACTTGTCAGACAGGACAATTATGTAGTCGTTCGTTCTATAGGGTTTATGAAGAGCAATAAGAAAAAATACCTTGATGTTAAAAAGCTCCATAAGCAAGGTGGCGTATGGTTGATCGACGAGATGACTATGACTACAAAAAAAGGTAAAAGTACTCAGCATAAAACTATTTTGAAGTTTACGAATAAAAAACTTAATAAGCCGATAAATGACAATATGTTTACGACACGTAGACTAGAAAAGGGTATGTAAGTTGAAGAGTATAGGTTTATCTCTTTTTACAGCTATTATTCTTTTGAGTATCAATACTCATGCAGATGAGATAGACGATGCAATGGCTGGATTTGAGGATAGCTCTACCAATGTGTCAGAAGAGAAGAGTGTAGAAGATGAATTATTGGAAGGTTTTGATGATACACCGGCTGTAAGTGTTGAAGAAGAGAGTAGCAGTGAAGAACTCTTAGATGGGTTTGAAGATAGTACTGAAGTGAATAAGGAAAGTATAGAAGAGGCTTTGAACTATGTTCCAGGACTTACCGGAAAAATAACACAACAGGCAGTCTATGCACTCTATACAGATAAACCGCATGATAATATCTCTTCATTTAAAAGTTCAATTTTATTGGATTATGAACACAAGTTTGAAAATGGTTTTAAGTTTAAGATCAATGCAAAAGCTTACTATGATGCTATCTATGACATCAAAGGTAGTGACAAGTTTTCACAAGATGAGCTAGATGAACTAAGAAGTGAAGCAGAGCTTTTTGACGCGTATATAGAGGGAAGTATCACAGATAATTTCGATATGAAACTGGGACGTCAGGTTGTCGTATGGGGTCGATCTGACACAATACGTGTAACAGACGTACTGAATCCTTTAGATAACCGGCGTCCCGGCATGGTGGACATAGAAGACCTACGCTTACCTGTGACCATGGCAAAGTTTGATTACTTCATTGGGGATTGGCGTGTTACACCTATAGCCATCCTTGAACAACGTTTTACTAGAAGACCACCTTTTGGTTCAGTTTTTTATCCTTTGCCTATTCCAGTTCCGAATGATAAAGAGTACTCTGATGTAACCTATGCACTTTCTATAGGTGGTGAATTTAGTGGCTGGGATATCAATTTTTATGCTGCACGTATACATGATGATGAAGGGCGTATTGTAGTTGCTCCTCAAGTAAACAGAGAATATGACAAAGTGAACATGTTTGGTACGGCGTTGAATTTCCTAAGCGGATCCTGGCTTTTTAAAACAGAATTTGCATATTTTGATGGACTCAAGTATACAACAACGGGTGATGATGAGTTCACAAGAAGAGACCTTCTTTTAGGTTTTGAATACAAAGGTATTGCAGATACATTGATCTCTTTTGATACAGTATACAGAGATATAGGTGAGTATGATGAAAGACTCTTGAATGAACTCAATCCATTAAATAAACAGAGTTATCAACATGCATTTCGTGTAAGTTCTGATTTTATGAATGCCACACTTACAGCAAACTATCTGCTTACTTTGTTTGGTGAGAAGTTTGATGAAGGCGGCTTTCAAAGGGCTTGGGTAAAGTATGAACTGGCTGAAGGGGTCAATACAAATTTTGGTTTTGTTGATTACATCGGCGGATCTGTAGGGTTTGATGCTGTTAAAGACAACGATATGTTATTTGTAGACATCTCATATAGCTTTTAATTATGCTACAATACTTTAAATAATTTATACTATACATGCAAGGAAGCTTATGTCTTTGACTTTCCATATTAAAACGTTTTTCTTATCTGCTGTTATAGGAAGTATAACAATGCTTAATGCAGAAGTGGAAACCCATCCTTTTGACATAGAATCAGGTGTGGTCATTTATGAGATCAGTGGTGGGGCTCAAATTACTCCAGAGACTAATCTAAGTATAAAAGGTCATGCAAAATTACGTTTTAAAGAATGGGGTGAGGTTAAACTTGAAGAAGAGAGTGGAGTCGTATTGACTACGGGAGCCATAAAACATAAACAATATGTTAAAAGATTTGAAAAACAGACAAAAGAGACAGTTATTACTGCTGATTATGAAAATGAACAACTCTTGGAACGTAAAAAAGTTTCAAGTGATAATAACACCCAAGATGAAACTGATTGTTTGGTAAAAAAAGGTCAAGAAAGTGTTGCCGGAATTCTTTGTGATGTATGGGAAGGTCCAGGGGTAAAGAAGTGTATCTATAAAAATATTGTGCTGAAGTTAGAATCTCATGTTTTAGATGTTTTGTATGCAAGAGTGGCAACCAAAGCAGTTTTTGATATTAATACATCTGATGAAGCGTGTAAAGTACCTGATTATCCTGTACAGGAGTTCGCACTTTTCAAAGATGAGATTAAAACGAAGAATGCCTATAAGGCTGAAAATTTTTGTAAAGTCTTGAAAGATGCCACTTATGATATCAATGAACAAAATGCAAGTTATGGTACGAATAATATAGAAGATGAAGAGAGAAAAAAGTTTATCAACAAGATTACTCAAGATATTTATGAAAGACAAAAAGAACTTTTACCTGAATTGTTACACTCACTGAAGGAAACACGTGCTTGTCTACAGACAGGAGATGATCCTTTTTCAGCGAATCAATGTATAGAGAACTTTAGTCGCATGAAGACAAAACTAGGAACAGAAGAGAAAGACTATATCATACTTTGGGATGATAAAAGAAAAAACACCCTGTTGGATAAAATAGAAGATGATCTGATAGACCTACAGTCTCGTATACCATGTGTGAATCGTGCAAAAAACATTACTGATCTTTCTAGCTGTATGAAATAACACCTATGAAGTTTTACCGTATCTACATAGAGATTACAAATGTATGCGGGCTTTCTTGCAGTTTCTGTCCTACCAAAGCATTACCTTCCCAAGAGATGGATTTAGATTTTTTCGAATCTATCGTTAAGCAAGCAAAAGAGTATACCAATGAAATAGCCTGTCATGTGGTAGGTGACCCTCTTACACTATTTAGTCTTCATGAGTATTTGGACATCCTGCATAAACACGGGCTTAAAGCGATGTTGACAACCAGCGGGTATTTTTTAAAAAAGCACTCTTATGATACACTTTTCCATCCTTGTGTCAAACAGATAAATATCTCACTCAATAGCTTTAATAAAAATGATAC
>NZ_JBATIY010000022.1:0-2456 GCF_049668085.1 Sulfurovum sp.
ATACTTTTTAAAGAGGTACACCATCGTACAAAAAACAACATGCAGGTGGTGATGAGTCTGCTTGAGAGCCAATCTTTTAAGATCGATGACCCTAAATACAAAAAAATGTTTGAAACACATGTAGACAGGTTAAAAGCGATGAGCCTTATGCATAAGAATCTTTATACCAATCACAGTTATGAAGAAGTAGATATCCAAGAGTATCTTGAAGAGATCGGACAAAGTCTGCAAACCTATACAGAATATAATATCCGTACAGATATTGATCCCATCATCATAGATATGAGAATAGCCATGAACATTGGTCTTATTTTCAATGAAGCTGTGACCAATGCCATTGAACATGCTTTTGACGGAGAGGAAGGAAATATTGATATCTCCTTTAAACAATTGGGTGACCGATATCGATTATTGATTCAAGATGATGGTAAGGGTTTTGATACTTCACAAAGCTATAAATCTTTGGGGTTGACTCTTATTAAAGACCTTAGTGTCACTTTAGCACACAGTACGATCGATATAGATGGTGAAAAAGGCACAAAGATTCAGATCTATTTTGATAAAGAGGAGCATGCATAATGAATTTACCTAACAACGTCGTGATTGTAGAAGATGAAGTGATCACACAGCGTTATCTACAAGATATACTTTCAAACAGTGACGTACATGTATCGGCTTGTTTTGATAATGCTCCAGATACACTTGAAGCATTGAAAAGTATCGACTGTGACATGATCCTGATGGATATCAACATTAAAGGTTCTATGGATGGCATACAGTTGGCTAGAAAAATTTTAGAAACCTATACTTTTCCTATCGTCTTTATTACTGCTCACAATGACGATGCAACACTTGAAGAGTTACTTGAACTTGCACCCTACGGCTTTATAAGTAAACCATTTTCAAGTAAAGAGGTAATCACGACTTTAAAGATCGCATATAAGCGATATTCGATACACAGTGAAGTCTCTGAGGTGAAAATAAGTGAGGAACCTACAGATATCGTTATCAATAAATACTATACATACTCACTGAAATCATTTGCCTTGTATTATGATGGGCAGAGTGTAAAATTGAATAACAAGCAGAATAAACTTGTCGAGATCTTGAGCAAAAACATCAATAATACTGTAGGGTATGAGATGCTTATTGGACATCTTTGGGATGATGATAACATAGCAGATTCTACACTGCGTACACTGGTCTATTCAGTCCGAAAACTACTTCCGGATCTTCCTATCGTTTCTCATAGTAAAGTAGGATACTCCCTTCAAAGTACTTAAAATTCATAAAATCTATCATTTTTATGACAAATGTCAATATTAATGACATTTTTTTGACATTTCTTAGATATCATCCCTTTTAAATTATATATTTGATAAAGCTAAACTATTCGTGAGAATAGGACAGAAAGCCACGGATCTAAATTTAGACCGCCGGGTTACCTAATAAATTCTAATACAATTGGGGATAGTTATGAAATTTATTTGGTCTTGGTTGAGGGTATGTACTCTTTTTAGTTTTTTAGTTTTAGGCGCAAGTACGCATGTGTTTGCTGAAGGCTCTTGGCAGATGGGCTTAAAAGAAGGTGCAACACATGAACAGCCTCTTTTTGAATATGACAATAGTTACAATAATACAGATACAGGAATTGAAGCAAAACTCAGACCATTGTATGTAGACATTGTAAATGCAAATGAAGTGATCAATATATCTTTATGTGCTGTGAATGACAGTGATGATATTCGTATAGAGATATATGATGAAACAGGAACGACACAGCTTGATACATTCACTAGCACAACTGGAAATGTAGCATGTAATGATGATTTTACCGGTACATTAAATAATCCTTATCAATTTCCCGCTCCAACAGTGGGTACCTATCAGATCAGAATATTTAATGATAGTGGAAATACTAATAATGGTGTATTTAAACGTTTTGATGTGACTGTGACGCCTGATGCATCAACAGCTGTCAACCCTAGGCTTGATGGAGGTCGTCTATGGGCATATCGCTTGGGATTTAGATGTGCAGTAGGGAATGCATGTTATGGTGTTAATTATGCTACAAGTGCTGACCTCTACACTGTTGTTGATGGGGGTTTTAATGATTCCTATTATGTATGGCAGCTCGATCTGAATGATTTTGCAGGGTATGCTTATGAACTGGTTTCCAATGATCTTGGTCTTGAAAGTCCAAATCCTGATGGTACCGTTGTGGCAGGATTGAGTGGTTGTATAGATACAGATGATGATCCGACGAATGGATGTTCTTCTGTGAGTGGTAATCGAAATAATGTAGCACCAATCAACAAAATTTATTTTTCTTATCCTTCCTTGTCATATGATCGTCCTACAACCCTACCAGAGATCTCAAATTTTAGATTTCTTGATGAAGATGGTGTTGATGATTCTATCTCTCCATCAGACACGTTACTTGTACAGGATACAGG
>NZ_JBATIY010000023.1:0-19160 GCF_049668085.1 Sulfurovum sp.
TGTAATACCCAAATTTCTCCACCCATCTCTTTGTTTCTTCGGCAAGTTCTTTGTTTCGGAATTCAAGTGCATATGCTATCGCAAATGTACTTGTAACAGAACCTGCTCCACCTGATTCACCCTTCATCCAATATACTTCACCAATGACAATACCTTTAACCAAAAAGGATAATTCTTCATCTGTATAATTCTCTACTTCATTAATGTCACGACAACAACTATATAAATTGAAGTGCATTCTGGAATTAAAATAAATATTTTTAATATCTTTGCACGTTTCTACAAACTTCTCCCGTATTTTTTTTAAATTTTTTTCATACTCATTATATATGATGATAAATCTCTCCTGCATTTCATTATACTTACTGAGCTCCAATTCAAAGAAATCATCGAATTCATTGATAGATCCCTGTATTTCAGAAAAGTTATTTAAGGAGGAAGATTTTTCTTTTAATTCTAGTTGAATATTTTCAGTTAAACCCATAAGAGAACTTTTTTTATCTACTAAGGTATTAAGTCTTACCGTTAAACACATTAGATATTTTTCTACTTCTATTTCATTTTCAATATGCTTTTGTATATCTTGAACTGTTAAATGTGAATAATTTTTTCCAATTTCAATTGTCTCATTTATTGTTCTATGTAATTTACTCATTCTAAACTCCTCTTTTATAAATTAGATAATGCAATATCTATATCCATGCTATTTATTTCAACAATTAATCAGATGCTGCACCAATACCTACTTTAAATACCTCACTGAACTAGATATTCCAATAAACAGTAAAGATTGTTTCATTAGCAACTTTTATATTTAAGATGTAACAAGTATAGATGAATTATTAAACGATTATAAGAGCATATTTAAAATAAAATATTTTTTAAAATGACCACCTATAATTCAAACTATATCTCTGCTATACTTCTGTATATTCAAATAAGGAAAGTACTTGCAATTTAATGAGTATCTTAAGTCATGCCGTGAACGATATAATCTAACTCAAGAGCAACTTGTGCAAGAACTCTATAACACTGATGATGAGTTTGGAGGCTTGAATACTAGTACCCTGAGTAGATGGGAACGTGGTGCTACACAACCTAGTCTATCAAGACAAGTCAGTATCATTAAAGTTTTTCAGAATTATAACACTATGGTATTCCCATGTTTTGAAGAGCTGGAACATGAAGAGATAGAGAACTCCATCTGTAGGATCGGTGTGCATAATCTGCTGGGTAACAGCAAAAGACTTGTATTAAACCTTCTGTCTAATGTTATTCAGGTTGATGATATGAAAATCATACATGTCAGACAAACTGAGAATATTGATCAAGTCTTAATCATGCCCCATGCACTAGATAAAGAACTCACCAACAACTTTTCGATGTTAAAAGAAGAACACTTTAAGACATGGGCGCTTCATCCAAGCAATCTCTTTTTGGTCAGCGAATACCAAGGTCAGTTTTTTGGTATGCTCTTTGTCCTACGGTTAAAACCTGAAGTGTTTGAGAAACTCTTAAATTTTCAGATGGAGGAACAAGATATTGCAACTGAAGATTTTGCTACTTTTGAAGAGAAAGGCTGTAATTATATCTTGTCCTTTTTTGCGTCAAATGAAAAAAGTGCTTCATTACTTTTCTTACGATATTATGCTCATCTTATTGCCAATCAGAATACCATCTTTGATGTCGGTGCATTAACCATTCTAGATGATGGTAGAAAACTGATAAGCAGACTTAAGCTGAAGTACCTTAAAGACGTGCATGTTAAGGAAGGCCATATTTCATCTCATCGTGCAACACTTTCAGAAGTACTGCTCAACGAAGATGTTTTAAAGATGATATTTCAGAAGCAGGAGTGTCCTGAAGATGACAATTAAGGACTTAACTCATATACCGAGATTACATGACAACACTGTTTGTTAATTTATCTTGATGTGCATCCCGAAACGCTAATATCTCATCAAGGTTTTCAAAAAATATATCGATGAGTTCGGGATCGAAATGCTCCCCTCTTTCCCCTTTTAAGAATTGAAAAATATCTTTATCATCCCATTTTCTTTTATACACTCTATTACTTCCGAGTGCGTCAAAAACATCTGCTATTGCCGTTATTCTCGCATATATATGAATATCATCAGCTTTTAACCCCATAGGATATCCTTTCCCATTATACTTTTCATGATGCTCTTTAGAGACTATTGCTGCTGCTTGAAGAATCTTTTTATTTGAATGTTTTAACATCTCATAACCTAATGATGTATGTGTTTTCATTATCTCAAATTCATCTTCAGTTAATTTTCCAGGTTTATTTAAAATATTGTCGGGTATGCCTACTTTTCCTATATCATGCATCGGCGAAGCTAATTTCAACATTTCAGATTCTTCTTCGCTTAATCCTGATTTAAGTGCCAAGATCTTAGAGTACTCAGCCACCCTTTTCACATGATTGCCTGTCTCTTTACTTCGAGTCTCAGCAATCTCGCCCATAGTATATATGATCTCTTTTTGCGTATTAATGATCTCCTCATTTAAAGATTCGATCTGCTCTATCCCCTCATCTATGGAATATGCCATATCTTTTATACTATGAGAGATCTCACCAAGCTCGTCAGGCCTATTGATCGTTTGTACTGTTTTATAGTTCCCCTCTTCAATATTTTGTAGGTTTTCAATAATGATCTTCGTGTCATGTTTTAACACATTTCTAAAAACGATTGCTAAAGTGATTGCTGCAACTAACATCACAGCTCCCATGTAGAGTATCTCCATCGACACATGTTTATCTATAATGCCTTCAAAGCTATACCGTCCAACAATTAAGAGTAAAGTAATTAGCGGTGCCAGAGTAAAAATTAAAAATGTCTCAAGAATCCGCCCAGAGAGTTTTTCATTAAAAATGGTATAGTTTTTCTCAATTGCAATTTTTTTATAATTTGATTCAAACAGTATGTATTCAATCTGAGACAAAACACCAGCACCCAAAATAACATAAGAACTAAAGAGCTTGAGATGACTCCCCATGGGAAAATCAGGGTAAAGAATAAAATGCAAAATAAAAGCGCTTATCCCGGCTAGAAACCAAGATATCATAGATAAAAAGTAAGCCTGTCGGGGAAGAGAAAAATTCTTCCATGGATTTCCAAATCCAAAATATAAGAGCTCTCTGTACAGTAGATGCAAAATAAAAACAAATCCTAGATTTCTTAGAAGCTGATCTTGTTTAAGTCCATCAATAAATGGACAGATATTTGTACAGTAACTCTGTAGAAAAAGTAATGAAAATAAAGATATCCCAACCAAAAAAAGACGAACTTTTATATTCAACAGATCACTGACTTTATACTGCATGTTTATTCCTTCAAAATATTATTTATACGCCACACCATCTTTGATAATAAAAGTATCCTGCATCAATTGCAAAGATCCAGAGCTGTTTTTTACTCTATATCTGCATACTGTTGTCCAGCCTTTATCGCCTGCACGGATAGGACGGCATCTCTCTTCTTCAAGAGAGTCAGGGTATTTAAGAGTTCTTTCCCAATATTGATATATTGAAGCAGGAACACCTGTACTGTATTTACCATATGGCTTTGGACCAAACTTTGTTTCTAACTCTTTTAATCTTGCAGCTTCAGAAGCAATCAATTCAGCTCTTTGTCTCTCTTGCTCTGTAATTTGAGTCTTTATAGGTGATGAAGTCTGATTTGTATTGCTCTTCAGCCATAAAGGTTCAGTAACCCATAAACCAAATAATAGTAGTGCAAAAAGTATATATTTCATTATCGTCATTTAGGTCCTTTTGTATTCATCAAATAATATTTTACCATTGATTCATTGTTTTATGTGTTTTTTGCATCTTTAGCTATAATATAAGGTGATAAGCTGTAGTATATTATAAATAGATAAAAGAAATGGGAGAGAATATGTCTTTAACACTAAGTTTAGAAGAGAAATTAAATGATTGGCTTACGATGCTCATTGAAGCAGATGGGGCTGACCTTCATATTAAAAGTGACAGCCAGATTCGTGCGCGTATAAAAAGTGAAATAGTTCTCATATCAAAAGAGAGAATAGATGCGAAAACCATGGAGTTACTTGTACAAATATTAACGGGTGATAACTATCAGGACTTTAAAACGACTAAAGAGTTTGATGGCAGCTATGCACTTGATGAAAATTACCGTTTTAGGGTGAATATCTATATGCATCTTAATGGATATGCTATAGCATTTCGTCTTATTCCTTCCAATATCAAAACGATTGAAGAGTTGAATCTTCCGACATCACTACATAAACTTACAAATCTACGTAGAGGACTGATACTTATCACCGGTACAACGGGAAGTGGAAAGTCTACAACTCTTGCAACTATACTTGAGGAGATAAATCAAAAACATAATCACCATATTATTACTATTGAAGATCCTATAGAGTATGTCCATAATGATGCGAAGTCTATAGTTGAACAACGTGAAGTGGGTACACATACAAATAGTTTTGCGCAGGCACTTCGTGCAGCAATGCGTGAAGATCCGGATATCATCGTTGTAGGTGAGATACGTGATCTTGACACTGCTGAAAGTATTTTACGTGCTGTAAATACCGGTCACCTTGTTTTCTCTACTGTACATACATTAGATGCGCGTGAAACCATTGACAGACTTATCGCTATATTCCCTAGCAGTGAGCAAAACCGTATTCGTGCATCACTTGCTGCTACACTGGAAGCCGTCATTTCTCAACGTTTGATCAAAGGGATATCTGGTGATATGGTACCTGCCGTAGAAATAATGTACAGAAGCCCTCAAATTCAGGAACTCATTCGTAGTAAACGTGATAATGAGATCCCGGATGCCATGGCAAAAGAAAATACTTCGTTTGAATCAATTACATTTAATCAAGCTCTTTTCGATCTTACACTGGCAGAAAAGATCACTGAAGAACAGGCATATCAATATGCAACCAGTCCAGCTGATCTCAAGTTAATGTTTACGGTAAGCAATGAATATGAAAAGAAATTTCATGCAGATAAAATAAACGAAGCTCCTCAACTTAAAGAAGATTCATAATCAAACATACATGGCGTTTTAACTCCATGTATACATTCTTTTAATCAAATTTATCAAATTATTTTGTTTCTTAATTTATGATTACATCAATCACTACTAAAAAATACAAAATTCACACATAATTCACACTTAATTCACAAATATATTGTTACAATATACTAATATTGTTGTTGCCAAACTTACTGTGAAGTAAGGACGGAAAGCTATGGGTCTGAAAAATTAGATTGCCAAGTTGCCAAATATGTTGTTTGCATCTTATATCTCCTTCTTTTCCAAATATATCTTTTACTGGTATTACTTTTAACAATACAATTTAATTAAAGGGTAGGATTAATGTATACAAAAAAAATAGCGTATTTTTTTATGGTTTTAGCTGGACTAATGTTTGTTGGATGTGGTGGCGGTAGTTCTAGTACTGTAGATGGTAGTACTCCTCCTATAAGTGAGACTACTCCACCAGATGATAATACTTCCATAGATAGCAACCTTACACTCGATGATTTTGAAGATACAACTCCTCATGATTCTTCTTTCAAATCAACTCATTTCAGTGGCTCACAAAACTGTGCACAGTGTCATGATGGTATCACGGATACGAGTAATGGTCAAGATGTTTCTATTGTTCAAGCATGGAAAGGTACTATGATGGATCATGCAGCTATTGACCCTCTCTATTTGGCAAAAGTAGCCAGTGAAGTACAACGTAATCCAAATTTTAAAGAAGTGATTGAAGACAAATGTAGCCGTTGTCATATGCCAATGGCCAATGTTGAAGCCGATTTTGCTGGTATCACACCGACAATGTTTGGAGAAGATAGTTTTACTGATCCAAATAGTATGTATTATAATGCTGCTAAAGAGGGAGTGAGTTGTACTTTATGTCACCAGATAGAGAATACCCCGCAATTGGGTACAACCGAAGGAACTTCTGGTGCATTTGTCATCGCTGAAAACTTTGGTGCCGATCGTGTGACCTATGGACCATATACCTCACCTAAAACAGGACCTATGCTCAACAACGTTGACTTTACACCAACATACAGTGATCATATGAACGACTCAAAACTCTGTTCTACATGCCATAATCTAGACACGCCAGTGATAGATGCTCAAGGAAATCTAAGCGATAAAATTTTCCCTGAACAGGCTGTCTATACTGAGTGGGAACACAGTGACTTTAATGCAACAAAAAGCTGTCAAGAATGTCATATGCCAAGATCTCAAGGGAGTGTTATTATTTCTACTACAGGAAATGCAGGCGAGAGAACACCATTCTATCAACATAAATTCCTTGGTGCAAATACTTATATGCTCGACATAATAAAAAACAATAGTAAGAAATTAGGTTCTTTAGTAGATTCAGCTACATTTGATGAAAGTATTTCAAATACGAGAGATTTTCTCAAGGCTGCTGCTGATGTAAATATTACCAATACAAACTTTGAAAATAATACACTGGAATTTTCTGTTAAAGTTACAAACCACAGTGGTCATAAATTCCCTACCAGTATTCCAATACGTCGTGCCTGGTTGCATGTAAAAGTAAGCAACTTGACAGATCAAACTGTCTTTGAATCAGGTGCATTTAATAATAATCAAATCATTGGTGTAGATGATACTACTGGATACGCAGAGCACCATGAGTCGATAGATGATACTACAGAAGTTCAAGTCTATGAAGCGATCATGGCAGATACAGATGGAGATCTAACATATACCTTCTTAAATGCGTCTAGATACCTCAAGGATAACCGTATCTTACCAGAAGGCTACAAGAATACTACTCCGGATAGTGCACAAGCCTATGGAGAAGCCATTGATGATGACGACTTTATTGGGGGAAGTGATACTGTCAATTATGAAGTAGATAATTTGCCAGAAGGTGAATATACAATCTCTGTTACACTTAAATACCAAACTGTCTCATATGGTTTCATGCAAGATCTATACAAGGATCAAAATTTAACAGAGGTTGCACTGATGAAAGTGCTTGATGAGAATGCAAAACTTCGTTTTGAGGATATCTCAACAGATATAGCATCGATCGTTCTTCCTTAAAAAATTGTGGGGGAAAACCTCTCCCCCCACCCACCAATTATCCATAACTTTTTCATAAGATATATTATTATTTGCTATTATTAAAATATTCAGCTATAATAATAATATTGAAAGATGATTTAGAGTTTCATCTTTGGCTTGACTTTTATTGATAACCTTATGTTTCCAGTATTATCCTCCATGAGAACACTCCACTTTATATTTTAAGCACTTCAGCAATGATGTGTAAACACAACCAAAGGAATAACAATGGCAACATTAGTAAACGGAACAGTAAAATGGTTCAACAGTGAAAAAGGTTTCGGTTTTATCGAACAAGAACAAGGCGGAGATGATGTATTCGTACACTATCGTCAAATTAACAATAACGGTTATGACCGTGTTTCCCTTAATGATGGTCAAAAGGTAACTTTTGAGATCGGTAAAGGCGAAAAAGGCTTACAAGCTGAAAACGTTACTGGTCTTTAAGACCAGAGATGGACAGAAAAATCTGTCCATCACTTAAATAATTTTTTAAAGAGACTAATAGGTCTTTTTATGAATTGCTTAAAGGAAACGTATGAAAAGTAAAGAAGCTGTTTTTGAAGCGTTACATGAAGGTAAAAATCTTATCAGTAGTATCACAGGGTTGCAATACTCTCTGATCAATAACATATTACATACTCGTAATAGTGAAAGAGGAGATTCGAATCAAAGTGAACTTAATTTCTATCACCCGCCATCTTGGCTCAACCTCAGAATTATAGAAGATAAATCTACCAATCTATAAAAGATCCAACAGAGTCATATAAGACTCTGCCATATATATTTTAAAACTCCACTCTTCCATTAAAACATACTGTCAATTATGAAAAAAACTTTTTTTACTACTCCTCCGCGATAGGATTATCTGAGGATGGTGGTGACTTAACTTCTGGTTCTTCTACATCATCATTTTTCTTATTTAGTTTTTTCTGACGTTTTGCCTCTTGTTTCTTCTGTTTCTCGAGTTCTCGACCCCGTTTTTCATAAGAATAATTTGTTTTTGCCATCTGTTAGGTACCTCCGAAGTATCTATGATTGTCTATCCTGAAACACAATATACTATATAAGAAATACGTAGTATAGAGGTAATTATGCTGTAACAACATCCCATGTTCGGTCTGCATCTTTTTTAACTCCGTGCCAAGTTGCACATCCATTCATACTGATGCCTATAAATATAGTAACCATTAAAACTAACAAAGATTTTTTCATACGATGATCCTTTTTTCTTAAAATTATATCGAAAGTCCATGAGTATGTTATTACTCAATTTCATCTTCACTAGATACAGTTATTTCTTTAATAGGCTTATCTACTATTTTTGCTAATATTTCAACATAACACTCTGTAGCGCCAGTAGCTTTTACTCCATCAAGTTCCTTGATAAGTGCATCAAAATCTACTGCTTTTGCTGAATCTGAAGTAGCCCCTACTTTACAATCAAAGTCCCAATATGTCATATTTGCATCTGGAAGTTTCTTTTTCTTTTCTCGTTTCACATACTTACGAATCTCATGCTTTACTGCTTCAAGTACACGATCTTCGTGTTTTTTCTCATCTGTAAGTTTAAATATTTTTTTCATTTTTTACCCTTCTGATCTGTTTCTATTACGATTTCTATTTCTACTGTTACTTCTGGCACCATCACGGCTACCACCATTGTTAGCATGAGAGCTATTGCTACGAGGTTTACTACGTGAGTTTCCGCTGCTATTGCTACGACCTTTTCCTCCTCCTCTACCATTTTGAATTGGCTCAGCTTTGATATCTGGATCTGGTCTGAATGCCGGAATATCCACTTTTGTAATGTCAGACTTGATGAACTTTTCTATATCTTTAAGCAATTGATGCTCATCTATACATACAAGTGAAACGGCTTCACCACTCTGCCCTGCACGACCTGTTCTACCTATACGGTGGACATAATCCTCAGGTATATTTGGAAGTTCATAGTTTACCACATGTGGAAGGAGATCTATATCTATACCTCTTGCAGCGATGTCAGTGGCTACAAGTACACGAATTTCATTTGCCTTGAACGAGGCCAAAGCTTTGGTTCTAGCCCCCTGACTTTTGTTTCCGTGTATAGCAGCAGCAGAGATACCATACTCTTCAAGCTGCTTAGTCAACTTATTGGCACCATGTTTCGTACGTGTAAAGACTAAAACCTGTCTCCAGTCTTTTGTCTTAATAAGCTGAGAAAGTAATTCTCTCTTTCGCCCCTTATCTACGAGGTGAACCACTTGAGATATCTGATCAGCAGTCTTGTTTTGACGTGCTACTTCTACAAGTACAGGATTCTTGAGAAGTCCTGATGCCAATGTTTTTATCTCTGGGGAAAATGTCGCGGAAAAAAGCAGTGTTTGCCTTTTTTGCGGCATGAGTTTCATAAGCTTTTTGATGTCATGGATAAACCCCATGTCAAGCATACGGTCAGCCTCATCCAAAATGAGACACTCAAGAGCAGAAAAATCAATGCCTTTCTGACCTGCAATATCAAGTAGTCTTCCTGGTGTAGCGATAACAATATCTACACCCTTACGGATCGTTGCCAGTTGAGGGTTAATACCAACCCCGCCGAAGATAACAGTAGAAGTGTAAGGCACATGTTTACCATATGTCTTTATGCTTTCAGCCACTTGGGCTGCAAGTTCACGTGTAGGTGTGAGTACCAAAGCACGTATCTGTTTTTTCTGCATATGCGGTTGTTTTTGAGAAAGTCTCTCAAGTAAAGGAAGTGTAAATCCTGCTGTTTTACCCGTACCGGTTTGCGCGGCAGCCAATACATCTTTTCCTTCTATAACGACAGGAATAGCTTTTTGTTGTATGGGTGTAGGCGTATCATAGCCCTGTTCTTTGACAGCTTTTAAAAGAGGTTCTGATAACCCCAAGTTTGTAAATGACATGTGTTTTATACCTTATGAACGAGCCTACCATCTGTAGTATGAGGTCGGTCTTAGGCTAAGTTAGTTGTTTAATTTTATTGTAGTGCCCCAAGGGCATTTTTCCCTATAGTCAGGGTAAATAGAAGTCGTTGACCGATGTACGCTTAAATTGTATACTATTATAGCGTAATTTTATAGTAATTATAATTTTTCTTTTAATGACACCCAATACTTGCAAATATCCATATATAATTATTAGTTTATTTGATACAATATAAAATTATCAAATACTCAGGAGATTACTATGGCAGATGAACAGTTTGAAAAACTTGAAAAAATTGTATATGACAATGACTTAGAAGCATTCAAGAAAGCGTTCGAAAATGGGACTGACGTGAACCTTCAAAACAGATACGGATGGACTCCGCTGCATATTGCCATTAGAAGGGACAGACGAGATATGGTTGCTTATCTCTTGGAGCAAGGTGCTGACATTGATAAGGTAGATGGGGTAGGATGGACTCCGCTTATGGAGGCAGTTATGGATGATAAACCAGAACTTTGTGCTTTTCTCATAGAAAAAGGTGCTGACGTTACAATTGCCAATGAAAGAGGAGGAACAGCCGCACTGCTTGTTCAAAAATTTGGTCGTGAATCTATGGTAAAATATTTCCAATAACATCTATTTATGTCACATTCACATAGTCATCATCACCATGAGATAAACAACTATAACCGTTCCTTTGCTATAGGTATTGCTCTCAATGTCATCTTTGTTATCATTGAAGTGAGTTATGGATTGCTTGCTGATTCATTGGCACTCATAGCTGATGCGGGACATAACCTAAGTGATGTTATGAGCCTTATGCTTGCATGGGGTGCAAACTATTTGGCGACAAAGCACCCTACCCATAAAAGAACCTATGGTTTACGTAAAGTAACCATTATGGCTTCCTTACTCTCTGCAGTTTTACTTCTCGTAGCTATGGGTGGTATCGCATGGGAATCAGTGGAAAGACTCTCTTCTCCGGAACCTGTAGATGGTGTGATCATCATTATCGTCGCTGCTTTTGGAGTGGTTATCAATACGCTAACAGCATTACTCTTTGTAAAAGGTCAAAAACATGATCTTAACATAAGAGCAGCATATTTGCATATGGCAGCTGATGCAGCCATCTCGTTAGGTGTTGTTATTGCAGGTATAGCCATAATGTTAACGGGTTGGATCTGGCTTGATCCGGCTATTAGTCTTTTTATTGTAGTCGCTATTTTAGTGGGAACATGGCAGTTACTCAGAGACTCTATAGACCTCTCTATAGATGCAGTGCCTCAAAATATCGATGTGTGTGAAGTAAAAGAGTATCTGCTCAATTTTACCAATGTCACTGACCTACATGATCTTCACATTTGGGCTCTCAGTACCACTGAAAATGCCCTTACAGTACACCTTGTAACTTCAGATTCGTTGATTTACAATCATTTTATTCAGGAGATACAGGAACATCTTCATCATCACTTCAACATTGCACATGTGACTATTCAAATAGAGAACAAAGCGGATGACTACCACTGTGTTCTAAATCGTGATGAGTATAGATTCTAGGGATAGTATAAAGGAAGGTTTCTTCCTTTATGCTGCTCTGTATATTGCTGCTTGAAAAGCATTTAGATGGTTTTGATCACCTTCTTTAAGATTTCTATATACAGATACAACATCACTGGGCATACCCACAGAGGCATGTTCAAGATCATCAATTTCTGTATTACCAATGAATTCACCCACTTCCAATGCATCAAGTAGTGATTTTCCACCCTGTTCTATACATGCATCATAAAGGGTTTGCAGTACTGGAGATTCAAATTCACCTACGATATCTTCATCTACATGTGATGTTTCAACACCATACGTCTCACAAAGTTCTCGTGCAGAATCAATGTGTCTCTGCTCTGCATTTCGGATCAATTCAACTATATTTTCATTATAATAGATCTTACCTAATGTCATATAGACATCTCTGGCTACTTTTTCTTCCTGATAAATGAAAAAAAGCATATCTTTTTGCTCTTCTGTCAAGATAGTTGCTGTATTTGGTTTTATACTCATAATAGAAATCCTTTTTATTCGTTTCTTTTTACATCCATATTATAAAAAAGAAGTATGAATTAAGCATGAAGACAGATATATGGCTATTATGGTAGAATTATAAATAGTGAATAATGTATAGTGTTTGGAGGCATTGAATGAGAAATATTTTTTTGGTTGTTTTGTTGAGTGTATTTGGTGTAGCTGCTGATAAAAAACAGACTACGTATGCTTGTGAGTTTACTACCTATGCTACAGAAAAAGGTACTTTCAAAAGTGATCCTGTTAGATTTACCATAGTTTCAAACGACACAAATGGTACCTATACATTGAAAGGTTCAACAGGTCAGTCTAAAGGAAATATCATCAAAGGTGATAAAGGACTCTCTTTTATAAAAGTGACTAAACTTGGAAATATCACTACAACCACTATCACTAATGTTCCTCCCTTGGACAAGGACCAAAAAGCAGTTCATAGTAGAAATATCCTTGCAGGAGGAAAACTCTTAGCAAGTCAATATTATGGAACATGTCACCAAGTCAATGAGATCCAAACGAAAAAAGTACGTTTTGATATCTCGAAAGAAAAGCGAGACAAGATGTACAGAACATTGAAAATAGAAAAAGCATTGAAAAAACTTCCAAAAAAAGATGCTAAATATGTACTGGATGCACTTAATGGTATATTCCCATCAAGATTGGAAATGGAAGAGGATATGAGTATTCAAGGAATGATCCTTGTATCTAAGATCATGGATTACGCAACAAAATCAAAATAATAGAATCACTTTGAATACAGTGTTTTCTATGGATTTAGTTGTAAGAAGATGACAATTTGACATATTTTTTATACAGTTTTTAAAAAAAGACTACTATTGGCCATAACTATAAAAGGAGCTGAAGGTGGAAGGTATGATAAAAGCAAGTTACACAGTGATGTGTAAAAATGATGTAAGTAAAGAACTAAGTTTAGCAGAGATACTTGCTAATGAGAAAGTAGAAAAGGCTATTAAGAGTGAGTTTGCCAAAGGACTGAGAAACCTCGTACTCTCACAC
Source organism: Sulfurovum sp. (assembly GCF_049668085.1). GTDB lineage: Bacteria > Campylobacterota > Campylobacteria > Campylobacterales > Sulfurovaceae > Sulfurovum. The sequence goes on from NZ_JBATIY010000023.1 coordinate 13,176, forward strand.
AAAGAAGAAGTAGCAGTTTTTTTGAAAACCCAAAAAGAAGTCTTTGAAGTCACTGTAAGCAAAAACGATTTTGCAGACTTGCTTGAACTTGCAGAAGAAGATGCACGTAAACACAAGCGCATCAAAAAAGAGTGTGATGGTGTGGAATTGGTTGATATTTTAACCATAGATTAGGAGTAAGGATTCCTTTTTCATGCTATACTTAGTTAAATACATTTTTCTACTGTATTATGTAGGATATATTAAAAAGACACTATGGCAAAGAAAAAGAAAAAATACTTTATAAAACTTAACAACAAAATACGAAATTATTTTAATGGGCTTCCATTTGATGAAGGTGTCACTACACTTGATGAAGACAAACTCATAGAGCTTATTATGCTGCTTGAGATCACCCTTCCCTCACATACCAAAGAAGAGATGATACGTGCACTTAGACGTATATGGAGTGAAGGTGAAGCCGTCTCTAGAGAAAAGATAGTCACTTACCTTACACAGAGTTATAAGGCTATACCTTATTCAGGAAATAACAAACGTCCCTTAGACAAAGTAGAAAAAATTCTCCAACTCTTAGGTGATGTCTCATATACTAAACATGAAGAGAATTTACTTCTTGAAGCATTTATAGATGTTAAAAGCACTAAGATCACGGAAGAAAAAGTACTCAATAAACTTGCCTACCTACGCATGAAAACTAAACTTCATGCACTCGAAAGATCTTTAGAAGTAGTGTTTAATTCTCTTAATGAAATGGAGTTTTACCATAGTTTTACTTTTTCTTTAGAGAACTTTGATTTTAACAAACTGCTTTTATGTACGACTCCTACTCTGAACATGGATGAACTTTGGCATTTGAATGATGAAGAGATTATGACTAAACTTCAATTAGCTAAAAAAGAGGCCATCAATAAAAAAACTGCAGAAATTGAAGAGTTTCTTCGTCATATAAAAGACTCTGAAGATTTCTACTTAACAGAACAGGAGGTAAATATTGCACTCAAAAGCATGCCTCCTGAATCATTACTCTACCATGCTCCTATAGCATTTGAAACCATTGAAAACATATTAACGCAGATCAGTGACAAATATGAAGTATTTGAAAGTACGGATCACTTCATTATTGAAAAAGAGAAGAATCATGATCTATTTGGTACTACTCTCTTCTATCTCACCTCCGTTTCGTACGAAAAACCTTTTATCTATAATCTCATTTGGAGAGGTGAAGAACCACCTGTAAAAGAAGATATAAATAGAGTCAATGATGACCTCCTTGCACACTTTAAAGTAGCAATAAATGATGTACTTGAAGATATGAAAGAGGAAAGTGAGAGACTGGATATAGAAGAAGAGAAACTTCATGAGTTTATCGTTCGTTTTGTAGAACCTCAGATACGTTCTTCAGGTGTCTTGAAATTTAAAGAAAAGAGTAAGAGACGTATCCTCTTTCATTTTGGTGAATACATCAAACCTTTGCTTGAAAAACAGAAACGTGAAGAGTTGCTGGCCAAGACGATTCGTGACTTTAAAAACCTCTTTCCTCTTGCACGTGAACTTAAACGGAAAATAGTTTTCCATGTTGGGCCTACCAACTCAGGGAAAACCTATCAAGCGCTTAAAACATTAAAAGAGGCACCTACAGGTTACTACCTGGCTCCTCTTCGACTACTCGCACTTGAGGGGTATGAAAACCTTAAAAAAGAAGGTGTAGCTGCCTCTCTTATTACCGGAGAAGAAGAGATCATAGATGAGGAGTCTACACACATCTCTTCTACCATAGAGATGATGAATGCTGCAGTTGATGTCGATGTCTGTGTCATAGATGAGATACAAATGATTGCAGATCGTGACAGAGGATGGGCATGGGCAAATGCACTTATGGGTGTACCTGCAAAAAAAGTGATACTCACAGGTTCAAGTAATGCTCTGAAAGCTGTAAAAGAACTTTGTACTTATTTAGGCGAAGAGTTGGAAATCATCCACTTTGAGCGTAAAAATGAATTGGTCATGTTATCCGAGCCTACTTCCATGAAGCGTATAGAGCCTCAAACAGCTATTGTAGCCTTTTCAAGACGTGATGTACTCTCCTTGAAACAACAACTTAGTGAAAAGTACTCTGTCTCTGTTGTATATGGTAATCTCTCGCCTGAGGTCAGACGAGAAGAGGCTAGACGTTTTAGAGAAGGAGAAAGCCAAATACTCGTTGCAACAGATGCAATAGCCATGGGACTCAATCTTCCTATTAAAACCCTGATCTTTTCCAAAGACAACAAGTTTGACGGTTTACGCAGACGTGAACTTCTACCTACAGAAGTACTGCAGATCTCTGGACGTGCCGGACGTTATGGCTTTGAAGAAAAAGGGTATGTAGGTGCTCTGGATGAAAATGCCCTGACAACCATCACATCTGTTTTTCATACACCCCTGTCAGATCTCGAACTGCCTGTCTCAGTCATGGCAAGTTTAGAGCATGTCATGCTCATAGGTGAAATCCTTGAAACTGACAACATTTTGGATATCTTGGAATTTTTTGCAGACAACATGGAGTTTGAAGGACCTTTTATGGCAGCAAATATTGACTCTATGCTTGAGATAGCTGCAATAGTCAGTGAATACACTCTGGACTTGAAAACACGTTTTTTCCTCTCCTGTGCACCTGCGAGTATCTCATCACCGTACATAGAATCAGTTTTTCATCGTTACATCCGTCAGATAGAGGCAGGAGGAAAAGTGCTCTACATCCCTCCTCGAGACCTTCCTGCTTTTGCACAAACCAATGACATGCTGCTTAATGCTGAAGACAGAGTAAGAGAGATATCTCTCTACTTATGGCTCTCCTTTAAGTTCCCGGATATATTTGAAGATACTGCCAAAGCTATAGCAGCCAGAGTAAGACTGAACAATTTCATAGAAAACTCTCTTAGACAGGGACACTTCACTAAAAAGTGCCGAAGATGTGGAAAGGTACTTGACTTTTCTTACAGGTTTTCAATTTGTGATCAATGCCATGGTCAAAGTAAAAGAGGTTCAGGCTCTTCCAATCATGGTGGTTATCGTGGCCGTAGACGAAGGTAAAAAACATGAAAAAATATTTTAATTTCTAACATTAGGCTATAATTAAAAACAGAACGGATCATAGCGATAGAGAGGAGTAAAATGAAACAATTAAATATATTTACTGTAATTTTTTTCACATTTTTTTCTCATCTATATGCGTATGACCTATCACATATGATAGATAGAAATATATCACAACAAGATGTAAACACAACTAACAGACAAATGGAAAAACCAAGAAAGAGATCAAAAAACCTCTACAAGAAATTTGAAAACTTTTTTTCAGATTATGACGATACTTGGGTAGAAAATATGTTTACTTACACTGCTGATATAATGATGCCTGATGAAATGATCATCGCTACACGAGATATCATGAATAATAGGCTTGATAAAAAATTTGGTTCCTCTAAACAAGATATTCCTAATATATTGGGTACCGATGCATATAGCTGGCTATTGACAACAGGGTATTATCAATTTCAAGATATATCACGTATTACTGATGAATTATGGGAAGATGATGCCTGTGATCCAGGTAGTTTTACCTATGACATCAATAAAGAACCAAAAGAGCCTTTACTCGATTTAAAAGCAAGTGATAAAAATGCAAGGGGCGTGACTCAAAACGGTATTGTTTTGCCCATAAACCAGAATTTTCCCGAGGCTTTGTACCCTTATGCTGTAAAACCAAATGGCTGCAGCGCAGAAGGACTTCAGGATGTATATGATCTAGCTAATGATTTCTCAGATGATGAGCCTTGGCTAAAAAAAGCATGTGATAACCATGACAAATGCTATTTTACAGAAGGGACTTCTTCCAAGGATTGCAACGCTCAATTTATTGTTGAAGCTGTAGATGCTTGTAACCATATCAGTAATACGGATACTTTACTATTCATGGGGATGAAAAATGCTTTTTGCGGCTTCAAAGGCTTGACTGTATCCTCTGCTGCAAATGCCTGTGCAGATAAATATTTTGCTGAAGCACAAAGAAAACAAAAAGCATATAATCAATGGGTCAAAAGATATGAAGAAGCATATCTCAAAGCAAAACAAAAAAAATAATCAATATATAAAGGTACTGACCTATGGCAGATACATTCACAGTGAAAGAGAAAAGCAAGCTCCTGGAGTTTCTTTTTGCACATCTAAGCGGTTGGTCCAAAAAAACTATTAAGCAACGATTACAAGGTTCCAGTGTTGCTGTAAATGGTGAGATCAGCACAAAGCATGATTATCCATTAAATGAAGGTGATATAGTGGAAGTAGGTGTGGTTAAAAAAGCTTCTACACAATCACAGACCTTACAAAAACTAGAGATCCTCTATCAAGATAAAGATATCATCGCTATCAATAAACCTGCCGGTCTGTTATCGGTCGGAAACACGACGGAAAACAAACAACATGCCCTTGCCATACTGAGAAATCAACTCTCACGAGGAAAAAATCAAGTCAAGCTGTGGCCTGTACATAGACTGGATAGAGATACCTCCGGTGTTTTACTTTTTGCTACTTCTAAAGAGATGAGAGAAACCGTCATGGATAAATGGGGAGTATCTGAGAAGATCTACTTGGCCATAGTCGAAGGGTGTCCAAAAGAAAAAAAGGGAACCATCAACCAGCCATTAAGACCAGATGCACGAGAGTACCGTATGCATGTAGGAAAACATCCCGAGGCAAAACGTGCCGTGACGCATTATCTAGTCAAACAGTCCACCACTGAAAGATCTTTGTTGGAAGTCAGTATAGAAACAGGAAGACAGCATCAGATACGCGCACACTTGGCCTGGTTGGGACATAGTATCATCGGTGATGAACGTTATGGGACTAAAGGTGAAAAGATGGGACTGCATGCAAAGAAACTGACTATTGTCCACCCGGTAAAGAAAAAATCTATGTCATTTGAAGTGGACGCTCCTAGAGAGTTTTACGCTCTTTTTTAACTAATAATATCAATTTTGCTATAATGTCAATAAAATAGATTTTTTATTATATAGAAACAACAGAATTATAAAGGCAAGAATTATATGAAGCGAATAGTGTTTAAAGTAGGAAGCAGCGTCTTAACAGATACAAAAAGTATTGCAAAACAGAGGATGTTAAACCTAGTCTCTTTGATTGTTGAAGCCAGAAAAAAATATGAGGTTATTCTTGTGTCATCTGGGGCAGTCTCTGCGGGATATACAGCAGTTCAATTAAACAGAAGTGTTCCTACAAGTAAAAAAGTTTTAGCTTCTGTTGGACAGCCTATCCTTATGAGTTCTTATAAAAACAAGTTTGATATTTATGATGTTCCTATTTCACAGATCCTTTTGACTGAAGAAGATTTTGATTCAAGAGTACATACACAAATCTTCCAGGATATTATAGAAAGAACATTGAGAAATGATATTTTACCTATTGTAAATGAAAATGACATCTCAACAACTCCAGATCAACTCTTTGGAGACAACGACCAACTGTCTGCCCATATTACTTATCATACCGGCGCTGATCTGCTTGTGGTTTTAAGTGATATTGATGGATATTATGATTCTAATCCCAGAGATAATCCAGAAGCAAAGATCAAAAAAATTGTCACTAAGATAGAAAAAGAAGAGCTAGAGCAGGAACATACTCCAAACTCTCAATTTGCAACAGGCGGCATCGTTACAAAATTAAAAGCTGCACAATTTCTTATGGATACAAATCAAAAGATGTTTTTATGCAGTGGTTATGATCTGACAACGGCATATGAATTTATAATGGATGGTATACACAATAAAGGTACACTCTTCACAAAAAATTAAAGTGATCATAAAAAAGATCTGATCTTATCCTTAACAACCCTAAACATTTAAATGATAACCTGGGATAAGTCACTCTGTCCACGTTTCAATAGAATCACAATTTTGATATAATGTCATCAAACATATTTAAAAGCTCACT
>NZ_JBATIY010000024.1:0-25396 GCF_049668085.1 Sulfurovum sp.
TTTCTGTATTATCCATAGTGAATTATATGATATAATTCTACAAATTAAAGATAAAAGGACCGATTTGGCGATCAACATCGTAGCACAGAACAAAAAAGCCAGACATGATTATGAGATACTTGAAAAATTTGAAGCGGGTATCGTATTGGCTGGTGCTGAAGTCAAAGCACTACGTGCCAAACGTGCCAATCTTGCCGATGCTTTTTGTCGATTTATTCAGGGTGAACTGCACATTATGAATGCACACATTGCCCATCTTGAGACAGCGAACAAGCATTTTACACCTGATACGCGTATGCCAAGAAAACTTCTCTTACACAAAAAGCAGTTGGAAAAACTCTATGTTAAAGTACACAAAGATGGTCTGACTATCGTACCTCTGATGATCTACTTCAATGAACGCAACATTGCCAAAGTGAGCATCGCGATAGCCAAAGGTAAAAAACTGCATGATAAACGTGCTGATCTAAAAGCAAAAACACTCAACCGTGAAGCCCAACAAGCTATGAAAAATAGAGAATAGATGAAGACGCTTACAGAATTATTAAATGGGTATCAGAGTGTGGTACTAGGAACACGGGGAAGTAATGGATACCCTTTCTCCTCCTACGCACCTTTTTACTATGATGATGAACAAGTCTATATTTTTATTTCAAACATTGCAACACATGCCAAGAACATACAAGCAACCCCTCAAGCTTCAGCATTTTTTATAGAAGATGAAACCAAGAGTAAAAATATCTTTGCAAGAAAACGTATCTCACTGCAGTGTGATGTCACTTCTATCTCTAGAGATGACCAAACCTTTACAAACATCATGGCACATTTTCAAGATAAGTTTGATTCGGGGATGGTCACCATGCTCATGGGCATGCAAGACTTTAATCTCTATGCCCTTAAACCCATTTACGGTGAAGCGACTTTTGGATTTGGCGAAGCCTATAACATAGGTGGGGATAAGATGAATGAACTAGTAGCGCGAACCGGTGGCAGTGGCCATAAATAATATTTATCCTTTAGGTTTTCTCTTTGCCAACACCACATCACGAGGAGAAAAAGTAGTACGCTCTTTTTTCTTTTGCATTCTTTTGTTTCGCTTCTCAATAAGCTGGGTATACTTATTTGGATTGAGAGCTCTTCTTTGTTTTAATCTTTTCCATATTGATACATGTTCATACCCTATAAAATAATATATACTGTTTTGTATCTTTTGAACCAGCCACTTTAAAAAGCCCTTGACAGGAATATGAAATACCTTTTCCAGATAATACTCCAACCATCCAAACCAAAAAATAAAGAAATCATATACTTTACGTAATCCTTTTGCCAGGAATGGCACCTTCTCCATCCATGAGAGCAACCAGGTAAAGATAACCACTTCAACAATGGGTGCAAGCCAACTACCCCACAGATAATCTGTAAAGAAATAAGTGATCGCTGTGCCTATTTTCAAAAATAGCGCCAGTAAAAAACTCCATACGTTTGCCAAAAATACTTTAACAGCGATCATGCCACCCATGAACTTGCCTATAAAGCCCAATGAGCCAAGAAAAGCAAAAACAGTAATGATCTTTTTAGTTAAAGGAAAGTTTTTAAAATTCTTTTTTGCATGTCGCACTACTCTTCTAATATCATCTGCGAGATGATCAAAAAAGTGTGTTTTTACATTATCCATCACTACTTTTTCCACCACATAACGTTTCCCCAATCCTGTTGCAGAAAGGAGTGCAAGCTTTTTGAGAAAAAGGGTCAAGATAAACTTTCCTTTGACTAAAAAAAAGGCAGCGAACAATGCAAAAAGATTTTTCTTTACGAACAATATGATTCTTAAAAACATCGCTACAACAAAAGCACGGATCTCCTCATGGCTGAACATGATCATTAGAGTAACAAGTAGCAGGAGTACACTCCATAAAAGAAGTCGTTTTTTCATATTCAACCTATTTTCTCAATGACTCTTTAAGTGTCGTATAAAGCTGTTTTATTTTCTCAATAAAAGGACTTTTCCCTGCAAAGTATTTTTCTTTAAATGCTTTGAAACTCATTTTAACATGCACCAGATATTCTATGGTTTTCTGATGTATTTCACTGGATTTGATCCACTCAATCGCTTTCATGATCCAGTCATACATCCACTTGAACCAACCAAACTGCATAAGCTTATCTTCTGTCACTCTAAAAAGCCAAAAAGTAAATGCAGCGATAGGTATCTTGGAAATATATAATACCAAACCTATTGCAACCTGTCCACTTACAAATAACATCCCTGCATAAATACCAGCTGCTTCGACAATGACAAGTAAAACAACAAATATCACAAGAATAACTGAAGGATTTACAGTCTCTAATCTGGCTTCAATATTCTGAAGAATTTTCAGCCCATGAACAGCTTTATAGATAGGCTTTGCGATTCCTTCCCAGATCAATTCTTCAAAAATGATATAGGTAATCACAAGTAGAAGTTGTAGAAGTGATATAAATCTGTGTTTAATAGCCGATAACATGATAAAGGAATCCCTAAATAAATTTTAAAATATTATAGCAATTTAATTAAAAAGTTTTGTACCTAAGAAAGTAAAGATTTCTTTTTGATTTGTAGTAGTTTTGGATAAATAGGTTTTGTGAAATACGGAAGATTACTAATAGTAAGTGACCAAATGGAACAAAGCCCATTTAGTCGAAAATGCTGTGAAGCAAAGAGAAAGATTATTTTCTTCTGAGTTCTTTGATTCTTGCTGCTTTACCCTTAAGCTCTCTAAGATAGAACAATTTAGCTCTTCTGATTCTACCTCTTCTAAGTACTTCAATACTTTCGATTGAGTCTGAGTAAAGTGGGAAGATTCTTTCAACACCAACAGAGTTAGCGCCCATTTTTCTTACCATGAATGTTCTACCAGTTCCCTGACCTCTAATAGCGATACAAAGACCCTCAAAGTTCTGAACTCTTGTTTTTTCACCTTCTTTAATTCTTACCGCTACTCTTACTGTATCACCTGCTCTGAATGCTGGGATGTTTCTGTTTTCTAGTTGTGCTTGTTCGAAGCTTTCAATGTATTTATTTCTCATGTGTTATACCTTTTTTGTATAAGTCTGGGCGAAAATACTTTGTTTTACACAAAGCCAGCCCTCTTTTTAAGTCCGTGATTTTACTATGATTACCCTTTAGAAATTCTGAAACTACTTCACTGTTCTCATAATTTTTAGGTTTTGTAAAAGAAGGGGCTTCTAAAAGTGATTCTTCAAAACTCTCTATACTTAAAGAATCACTGTTCCCCAACACCGCTTCAACATTACGGCTAATGGCATCACAAACCACCATGCTCGCCAATTCACCACCTGTTAAGATGAAGTCTCCTATAGAAAAAAGTTCATCCGCCTGTGCTTCGATCACCCGTTCGTCTATACCCTCATAACGTCCACTCACAAACACTACATGTTCTTTTCTCGCTAAACGTCTTGCATCATTTTGCGTAAAAGGTTTAGCTACAGGAGACAGAAACACTACGTGTGCCTTCTCAGAGGTTTCTCTTACCTTGCGAAGCGTATCCATCAAAGGTTGTGGAGTCATAAGCATACCTGCACCTCCACCTATCATCGGTGCATCCACACGCTTGTGTTTATCTGTCGTAAAATCACGTGGATTGTAAAAATCGATAGAGATCTTTTCATCTTCTATGGCACGTTTTAAGATACTTTCGGAAAAGTAGCCTTTGATAAGATCGGGGAAAAGTGTGACGAAAGAGAAACGCATAGTATTAACTAGCCTCTAGAATGTCTTTAGCATCTTTGGTATAAACTATTTTTTCTTCTGTATCTACTTTAATAATGTAACGTTCTATATAAGGAAGTAAAAAGTGTTTAGACAAGCCTGCTTCAACCAGACTCCCCTCTGTTTTTACAGAAAGATAATCGGTATCTGCCATACGTTGTATATCTTCTACAAGTCCTAAAACGTCATCATCCTGTTTTACTACACAGCCAATGACATCAAACCAAAAGTGTTGCCCCTCTTTCAAGTCACAATTTTCTTTCGTTTGTTCTTCGTTGGAAAAAAGTTTCGTATTGGTCAATTTTTTTGCAGAATCGATACTTTCATACCCTGTAAAACGAATAATCCCTCGTGTAAGATTAATATCTGCAATAGTAAGATCCCCACGGTTACTTTTATAGGTCTTACCTACTTTAAACTGTTCTGGAAAATCTGTATGAAGATGAAATTTAAGGTCGCCCCAAAGTCCTATGGTTCGCCCTATCTGAGCGATAAGAGAATTGTCATTGGACATAAGATTGTTACTCGGAAGCTTTTACATTTACGCGATAATTTTTACCGCCTTTTGCTTTACAGCCGGAGATGACTGTTTTGATAGAATTGATCATTCTTCCTTCTTTACCGATAAGTTTACCTATATCTTCACTGTTTGCAAAGATCGTAATCTCATCAAACCCCTCATCAACCTCTGAGATCTCAATGGAGATATCTTCAGGGTTGTTTACCAAAAGCTTGGTATATGAGAGCAAGAAGTCTTTCACCATTAGGACTATTTTTTACCTGCTAGTCTAGTTACTGTTGGGCTCATTTGTGCACCAACACTTAACCAGTAGTTCAATCTCTCTTCATCAAGAGTAAGATCTTTGTTTACGCTTACTGGGTTATAGTGACCAATTGCTTCGATCCAACCACCATCTCTTCTTTTTCTGCTGTCTGTTACTACGATTCTATAAAATGGTTTCTTTTTTCTACCCATTCTTGTCATTCTGATCATTGTCATATTATGTCCTTTGTTTTTTCATTTGTTTTAATGCTTATCTTGAGGAAAGCTATGCATTTTCGTAACAAGTACTGACAACTGTTTTTTAATGACTAAAACACTCATCAACACTTCATAAATTCTTTTGGAACGCGATTTTACCATAAAAATTATAAAGATTTTATTAAAGTACGTGGTTCGAGTAAGTATAAGGCCACTGCTTGTATGCACCTTATACAGAAGTAGGTCGTATCTTAGCGTGGAGCACCAGGGAAACCGCCACCACCTTGCATCTGTGCCATCATGTCTTGCATCTGCTTCATACCACCTTTACCTGACATTTTTTTAGCCATCTTTGCTGCATTTTTAAACTGCTTAAGTACACGATTCACTTGTACCTGATCTAGTCCTGCACCTGCGGCTAAACGTCTTTTACGTGTGTTGTTGAGCAGGTCCGGATCTTCTCTTTCTTTCTCTGTCATAGACGAGACCATCGCCTTGATCATCTTAATTTCATCAGAATTCTCTAGATCCATATCGCCTATCTGCTTTGCCATGTTACCCATACCAGGGATCATCCCCATGATAGACTTCATACTTCCAAGCTTTTTCATCTGTTCCATTTGTGACAAGAAGTCATTGAAGTTAAACTGACCTTTTTTGATCTTCTGTGTAAATCTCTTTGCTTCTTTAGGATCTATGGCAGCTGCTGCTTTTTCTGCAAGTGATTCAACATCTCCTGCACCCATCAAACGGCTTACGATCCTGTCTGAAATGAACTGCTCAAGATCTGGCATCTTTTCACCCGCACCAATGAAACGAAGTGGTGCTCCTACCTGTTGTGTAAGTCCAAGTGCAACCCCACCTTTAGAGTCTCCGTCAAATTTAGAAAGTACCACACCCGTGATACCTATCTTCTCTTTAAATGTTTGTGCTGTTCTGACGGCATCTTGACCTGTCATCGCATCCGCTACATAGAAAAGTTCATCCGGGTTTGCTACACTTTTTACTTCTGCCAGTTCATCCATAAGCTCATCATCGATGGCTAAACGTCCCGCGGTATCAATAAGAACAACATCATAAAGCTCTTTTTGGGCCTTTGCAAGTCCTTGCTTGACTATCTCTACAGGTGTCGCATTTTCATCTGCCATAAGCTCCACTTCTATCTGTGAAGTGATCTGCTTGAGTTGTTCAACCGCTGCAAGTCTCTGTAGATCCGCTGCAATAACCAATACTTTTTTCTTCTTTTGCTCTTTCAGAAAATAGGCCAATTTACCTGTAGTGGTCGTTTTACCAGATCCCTGTAAACCTATCATCAAGACAACGGTTGGGGGTTTAGAGGCAAAAGTAAAACCTTTAGGTGCACCCTCTATCGTTAAAATATCTGTGAGTTTAGTTTGAAGTGCTCTTAGAAAATTATCTTTACCTACGCCGTTTTGCTTAGTCTCGATCTCAACACTGGTGATGAGTTCTTTGACCACTTTATGGTGCACATCTGCTTTTAAAAGTGAGTTTTTAAGTTCAGCAGTTGCTTTTTTCAGTGCTTTTTCATCATCATGAAAACGAATTTTGCCTATAGCATTTTTAAAACTGTCGGTTAAAGTATCAAACATTTTTCACCTTATTTCTTATCTATTTTCTCAATATAATGTTGCGATTTTATCTAAGATTTTTATTATTTATATTGACGCGATTTTACCCTACTTGGGCTTAAATCCTAATCAGACCACATCACAGCTGTAGTCATACAAATGACCTCTCTATAGTAAATCTTCTGAATTATTTACTCGTTAATATCTGCATTTTATCATACCCATAGATATCATCTCTAAAGTTTATACTTCCATCATTCTCAACCCACGTTGTAAGATAGATCATATCAACAGGAATAGAGTGTGATAATCGAATTGGTGTTTTTTTGTTATGTTCCAGCGTTGCCTGGGCTTTTTCAAAATCTATTTTAGGATCCATAACTGAAAATGTTTCAAGCAGATCAACTGGTTTATGTAACCTTACACAACCATGGCTTAGAGATCTCACATCTTTAGAAAATAGTTCCGGTTGATTGGTATCATGCATATAGACTGAGTACTTGTTTGGGAAAAGATATTTAACTTTACCTAAGGCATTATGTTTACCAGGAGACTGCATAAACTTGTAAGGTGGTAGTTTACGTCCATACTTATGCCAATTTACATTATGAGGGTTAACTTTAGGAGAATGTTCCGAATAACCTGTATGGATCTCTATTTTTTTGCTGTTGGTATAGTTTCGGTTCTTTTTGAGTTTAGGGATCATCTCTCCTCTAATAATACTTGCAGGTATTCTCCAGTATGGATTGAGCACGATCGTACGCACCCTGTTATAAAATACCGGTGTATTATGTCCGTTTCTTCCCACTATCACACGCATCGTTTCCATGAGTTCACTCTCATCAAAGACATACATAGTATATCCGGGAATATTCACCCAGATCTGATAACGGTCATGGCTCCGTTTGACCCATTTCATACGATCAAGATTGAGTCTGATACGCGCCACTTTCTCTTCTGCAGTCTCCATAAGCGATTTACGTGTCATAGATCCTATATATCCTGCATCTGTCAAACCATGTCTGGCTTGAAACTTCTTGACTGCATGTAAAAGACAGTTATCATACAGTTCTGTGTCATTATTTTCAAGACAAGGCTGGTAGTCACCTTCTATGGCCAACCTTTCTCTTATTGCCGGGATGACGGCATCTTTCATCCCTAGTTCAATATCTCTAAACTCAGGAAGTTTCTGCCATCCTCCAGCGCTTACGATCTCTTGATACTTCTTTAATGCTACAAGTAATTTATCATAAAGAGGGAAAAGAGGCTTTGCTTCTTTAAATGCATAATCCAATGAACCGTGACTGATCGCTTCTATAAGCAGTGACTCAGGAGACGAAAGTACCTCATGTACCACCCAGTCAGCATTTCGTTTCTTTTTTAATTTCGCTTGAAATGATTTCCAGTCTATATTTCCATAAAGGGTATGTGACATATACTTTTGATAGAGTTTGGCAATTTCAAATTCATAGGCAACGATCTTTTGCTTATCTTCAGGTACTTGGATTGCTTTAAGTTCTAGATAACTTTTAAAAGTATCACTGTTTCTATCAAGCGTAATATCATTCTCTATATGTTTAAAAAGATCTTTTGTATAGGTAGAGAATCCTACTTCAGTGATCCAAACTGGCTGAAAATTGAGCAGATCATACATCGCCGTAAGTCTCTCTTTTTCATCATCACTTTTGAGCATTGTGATGTTATCCATATCCATCTTTTCACTCTCTTGGATAATTGTCATATTTGAGTCCATCATAGGTGTACGATAGGTAATTCTCTCTTCAGAAATGGCATTGAGTGCATGGATCAAACTTTTCTCTTTGAGTGCATGCTGCAGTAAAGATAGCGCTGTATGTTTACTCTTTCTCTCTTTAAGGATATCACCTATGTGCTTGACATAAAGATTCATAAGACCTAACTCTATAACTACTTTATCTCCCAAGGACTCAGAGTTAAAGATCTTCTCCTCATTTGGCACAAGTTTCTTGTATGTTGCTACAAGCTCCGGATGTAGTCCTTTTTCAAAATCTGATTTAAGCTCATGCACCAACAATTCAGCATACTGTGTCAAATAATCTTTATCAACCCAGACTGGTCGATAATTGATCGCTCTATAGAGCTCTTGTACTTTTTTTGATGAAGATATGACCGACTTTTTGATCTCTTGACTCATCTGTTGATTAAACTCTTTTTGTTCTTCCTGATAGATCACTTGATAATCTTCTACAGTTGCATGTACTACACTCATACTGAGACATAATACTAGGACAATATATTTAAGTTTTAATTTCATCTGGCTTCCTGATTTTATTTGTATCTCGCGATGTCTTTCGGCTCTTTTGCGTTAAACTCATAATCAAGTATCTTCATTTTGGCAGAGTGTAAAAGTATACGTTTTGATTGCGTACGGCTTCCATACTGTTCATCCCCAACTATAGGATGTCCTATGTGTGCAAGGTGTACACGGATCTGGTGGGTTCTACCCGTAGTAATCTCTATATTCACCTTCGACTTTTTACCCTGCACCTCTTCGGGTTTTACTATCGTATGTGCTTTTTTACCACGAACAGGGTCTATCATAGAAAATGCTTTCCCTTTTTTAACAGTAAATATAGGTTCATCTATCTCTATTTTTTCATACAGAACACCCTCGATCCATGCCACATAATGTTTTTCAACGTTGCGGTTTTTAAACTCTTTGATCGCACGTTCTATAAATGCTCTGTTCTTCCCCAATAGCAGTACACCTGATGTATCTCTGTCAAGTCTGTGCAGAAGTTCTGCACCTTCTATAGTGTCTTGTATCTCATAGCTGTCTATTTGTGCAGGTTTGTTGACTGCAATGATATCTTCATCTTCGTAAAGTATCTCTATATCCTCAGGATATTCTATACGGAAGATCGTATCCGTACGTATCTCAGCTCTTGCTATCTTTACTTTTTTATCTTCCACATAGACAAGTCCTCTGTCTATCAGTTCTTTGGCTTTATTGTTTGAAATGTCCTGTGCCAATGCCAGAACTTTATATGCTTTATCTGTTGCCATTTATATTTCCTTGGTTTTTGCTATCCACTCTTTAAATGCATCATTCAGGGGGAATGCCACTATTTTGATCTTACTGTTTTGTCCTGTTTTAAAAAGTATATCACTTTTTGAGACTTTAAAACTTTTTGCAAGAAACTTTACTAACTCTTTATTTGCTGCACCTTCTACTGCAGGTGCTTTAATGCGTATCTTGATAGCATCATAACCATACACTTCACAAAACTCACTTTTGCTGGCATTTGGTTGTACTTTGATACGTAAACTCACTAATTCATCTTCTATATTATAGAACACTTTTTAAGCTCTCTACAATAGCTGTGATGTCACTCTTGTTTTTTATCTCTGCAGACTTAAGCACTCCATGCTGTAGCAATCTTTTTGAAAGGTTGGATGCTTCTACTATTGCTATACCTTCAATAGCATCAAAAATATCTTTTTGGTTGAAGTAGTGCTTACCTGAGATGATCTTACAGCCAAACTGTGCTGCCTCTGCTGCATTGTGACCACCTATAGGCTCAAATGCTCCTCCAAGTATTACGATGTCACTGATAGCATACATATTGACCAATTCACCCAAAGTATCTACTAACACAATATCAGAACTTAAGACTTCATTTTCAGAATAACGTTGTGTCGTACAGTGATGTTCTTCAGCAAAATCTTCCGTCATTTTAGCTACTTTGTCAAAACGTTCCGGATGACGAGGTACTAAAAGTAAAACTGCACCCGGATGTTCTTTTTTAAACGTGGCAAATGCATCCAGAATGAGCGCTTCTTCACCCTCATGCGTACTGGCTCCACAGACAACCAAACTTGACGGTTTTTTGATCTCTTTGCTTATCGTAGGTAAATAGGCCAACTTAATGTTACCCGTCACAATGACGTTTTTGGCACCCAAGGACTCTAAACGTTCTTTGTCTTTAGGTGTTTGTGCGTAGACTTCATCTATATGCTTAAAGATCTGTCTATAGAGCCATCCTATCTTTTCATACTTGGGAAAAGACCTGTCACTCATACGTGCATTAACAAGCAAAGTGTTAGCCCCTCTTCTTTGTGCCAATACAAAAAGAAGATACCAAAACTCAGCCTCCATCACTACCAGTGCCTTTTGTGGGTTCAGCCATCCAAAAAGCAAAGGTTCAAAAGGCAGATATCTGCTCTCTTTCGTATAACCCCCTATCACTTTAAAGCCCGTATGCGTAGTTGAGCTCATACGCAAACTCTCTTGCGGCAATGCATCCACTAAAGGTTTGATGGCTTTTGCTTCTCCAAAGCTGCAAGAATGAAACCAAATACCATGAGGCTTTAAAGGTTTGTTATGCCATAAAAAGAACCTTGCAGGAAGTGACTCTTTATATTTAGTTTTAAAGGAGAATACAAGTAAAAAAGGTAGGGCAACAAGGTAAAGTAAAAAAGAAAGGAGACTATAGAGAAAAAAGAAAGTTTTCTCCATAGTGCATCACTTATGCTTCTGCTGTAACACTCTCTATATAGAGAATTCTTCCACAGTGAGGACAGTTACAAATTTCATCTGCTTTGATCACTTCTGAATACGTTTTGTCATTGAGCTTCATGTAACATCCGTAACATGCTTGTTTTTTAACAGGAACAACCGCTGTATTACCTGCCCAAATACGGATCTTTTCATAAAATGCAAGTACTTTTTGTTCAAGGTCTCTGCTCGATTTTTCTCTTTCAACAAAAAGTTCACCCTTGCTTTGTTCGATCTCTGCTCTCTCTACAGACACTACTTCATTCATCGCTGTATATTCTTCAGTAAGTGCTTTTACTTTTTCACTTGCCTCATCTAAAAGTGATGTTGTCGTTGCATTGATATTTTGAAGTCTTTCTATCTCTTCATTTGCAAAAGTCATCTTTTCTTTAGCGATATCTTCTTCTAAAGAGAGTGCTTTCATCTCTTTTTCTGTTGTGATATCTTTAGATTTTTTTGCATTTGAAGCCAATTGCTCATTCAGCATTGTAAGTTGCTCTTCAAATGTCTTTACTCTTGCATCATTTTCAATGATACTTGCATTCAATGTATCAAGTTCAGCCTGTGCTGCATTGATCTTCTTTTCTATTTTTGCTACTTTTTTATTTGCTGCTTCCAGTTGTGGAGTGTAGCTGTCTATAGCTTTGTCAATTTTTGAAAGCTCGATGAGCTCATTTAGATGTTTGTTCAATCTCTGTCCTTTTGGAGTTTACGGGTTCTCAATCATTATTTTGAGAGGTTTGACCCATACTTTATATTGTTTCAATATGAAATGGGTTTTTTGAATTCGAAATTATAGCTAAAAGAGGTAAAACTTTCAACTCATCCAAAATTATCTCTGCAAAAAACTTCTCACTTTCATAATGTCCTATGTCTACCATCATCAAATCTTCACTCATCGCTTTCATGGCATCATGATACTTAATGTCCCCGGTCAAAAAACAGTCAGCCTCAACTTCATCCATAAGTGAAGCCCCTGCACCGGTGGTTAAAGCAATAGATCTGATCTTTTCTTTCTTACCTATAACTTTGAGTGTAGGCAAGTTCAATTTCTCTTTTAAAAGGGTCAAAAGCTCTTTATAATGCCACTCTCCTTTTGTTGTACATACAAAAGGGTTTTGTGACTCTAATTTGAAGCCTAAAACCTTTTCAAAAACATATCTGTTCAAATGGGTCTGGTCAAAGTTTGTATGCAAAGCAATAATGGACTGCTTTTTGAGTATCATTTTTTCAAGTAGATTTGAAGGGTATTTTGAAAAGTCAAGCTGTGTTAAATTTCCAAAGATAAGCGGATGATGCACCACAAAAAGTGTATTTTCATCTGTACTTTCTATCATCACCTGATCAATATCCAATGCCACTACGATCTGGGATACTTCTCTTGACATATCTCCCACGATAAGTCCGGAGTTATCCCACTTCTCTTGAAGTTCAAAAGGACTTACCTGATCTAAATGATTGTATATTTCTTGTAGTTTCATACTGATACTCTTACTTTTTTACGCGCTCTGACTTTTCCATCACTTGATCATTAAGCGTCTGCTTATAAGCAATGATCTTATCTCTGGTCTCTTCAGATGCTGTTGATACGATCTGTGCAGCTAGAATACCTGCATTTTTAGCACCATTAAGTGCCACTGTAGCCACAGGGACACCACCTGGCATTTGTAAGATAGAGAGTATCGAGTCCCAACCATCTATAGAATTACTTGATTTAACAGGTACACCGATCACAGGTAGGGGAGAGATCGCAGCTATCATACCGGGTAAATGCGCGGCACCTCCAGCACCTGCAATAACAACCTGGATCCCACGTTTATGCGCTTCTTTTGAAAATTCAAAAAGCTTTTCTGGTGTTCTATGTGCCGAGACAATGTCCAGCTCATATCCAACATTAAACTGCTCTAACATATTTGCAGCCTCTTGCATAACAGGAAGATCAGAGTCTGATCCCATAACGATACTCACCACTACTTTTCCCATGATTTAACCTTTAGTTTATTTTTAACTTTATTTGCTTTTTTTAATGCACCATCAACACTGTCTGACAACACTGTCACATGACCCATTTTTCTGAAAGGTCTTGTGCTTTTTTTACCATAAAGATGGATCTTGACACCCTCTATAGCTAGACAATCAGCAAATCCTTCATAATAAACCTGTCCCTCATACCCAGGTTCTCCCAAAAGGTTAAGCATCACGGAAGCACTGGTTAACTCTGTACTTCCCAAAGGCAGATCAAGTATCGCACGAAGCAGCTGTTCTAACTGGGATGTCACAACACTGTCTATGGTATGGTGCCCACTATTATGTGGTCTTGGCGCCACTTCATTGATGAGTATTTGACCTTGTTTGTCTATAAAGAACTCAATGGCCAGAAGTCCAACCATATCCAACTTTTCAATAATATCTTTCGATAATGTTTCAGCTGTTTTAGCTTGTTCCAATGTGATATTTGCAGGACAGAAAATCTCTTCTACCAGGTTGGTCTGATCATTAAATGTCATCTCAACAGCAGGGAAACAACGCACTTCTCCATCACTGTTTCTTGCGGCTATCACTGCTATCTCTTTATCGATATCTACTTTTTCTTCGATCATTGATGAGCCCTCTAGCAGTGTGACATCATTATTGTGAATGAGTGAAACACCATGTCCATCATAACCACCTTTTCGCAGTTTTTGTACAAAAGGGTAAGCAAGCTTTCCACTTTGGATAGCTTCTCCTATCTCTTCCTCATCTGCACAGCATATGAAAGGTGATGTAGGGAGATCATGTTTGGCATAAAACTCTTTTTGCAGTCCCTTGTCTTGTATCAATGCCAATATATTTGGATCAGGTACGATTTTGTAACCTTCCGATTTAAGCTTTTGCAATGCTTCTATATTGATATTCTCAAGTTCATAGGTCAAAATATCCACAAGTTTTCCAAACTCATACACTGTCTCAAAATCTGTAAAATCCCCTTGAATATAGACAGAGGTCACATTACGTGCAGCACATCCTTCATCTGGGTCAAGCACATAGGTAGTTATATCCCATTTACTCGCCTCTTGAATTAGCATTTTACCAAGCTGCCCACCAGCGATCACACCCATTTTCAAACTTGAAGTCACTAGTTTTTCAATCACCGGTTCATCCCTTCTATACAGATGCTAATTCTAGCCTCTAACACGTTCATTACGCTCTTGCTCTTGGTCCTTGTAAAGCTGTGCACACCCGATAGAGAGTTCACGTACTTTCAAAATATAATTCTGTCTCTGCGCCTGAGAGATCGCCTTTCTTGCATCAAGTACATTAAATGCATGAGAAGCAACCATACACTGGTCATAGGCAGGCAAAGGAAGCCCGGCATCCAAACAGACTTGGCACTCATTAGAAGCATCTTCAAAGTGCTGGAACAGATTCTCTACATTGGCCACTTCAAAGTGATATTTTGAGAATTCATACTCTGTCTCTTTGTGCACATCACCATAAGTAGTCACACTCTCACCCATACGGTTCCATACAAGATCATAGACTGAATCTACACCCTGTAAGTACATGGCAAGTCTCTCTGTACCATAAGTGATCTCTACCGCTACAGGGTCACAAGCGATACCACCGACCTGTTGAAAGTATGTAAACTGCGTCACTTCCATGCCATCAAGCCACACTTCCCAACCAAGACCCCAGGCACCTAGAGTAGGAGACTCCCAGTTGTCTTCTACAAAACGGATATCATGCTCTTGTAAGTTCAGTCCCAAGTATTCTAAAGACTTCAGGTAAAGCTCTTGAATATTGTCAGGACTGGGCTTGATAAGTGCTTGAAACTGATAATATGCTCCAAGACGATTAGGATTTTCTCCATAACGTCCATCTGTAGGACGGCGTGAAGGAGCCACATACGCAGCAGACCAAGGCTGAGAATCTAGACTTCTCAGTAGTGTCGCAGGGTGGAATGTCCCTGCACCGGAAGGGATGTCATAGGGTTGCACAATATTACACCCCTGTTCTGACCAGTATTGTTGAAGCTTCAAGAGCATATCACTAAAAGTTATGGCGTTTTTATTCATCTATTTTATCTCTTATATATTTATTATAGTATGGTTTCAATTTCAGAAGAATCAAGCTCTACTTTTTTTGCTTTACTGATCCTGTCTTCTTGAAGCTTGACCTTAAGTTCATCATCCTGCAGTGCCATGATCTCAATCGCTAAATACCCAGCATTGACTGCTCCTGCTTTACCAATGGCAAGTGTGCCTACAGGCATACCTTCTGACATCATGACTGTACTTAACAGTGCATCTTCCCCTTTGAGTGATCCTGAATCTATAGGCACACCAAGTACAGGTTTAGTGGTATGGGCCGCAACTGTACCAGCTAAATGTGCTGCCATTCCAGCAGCAGCTATAAATACCTGCGCCCCTTTCTCTTCTGCTATTTGAATATAGTTTTTAGTTCTCTCAGGACTTCTATGCGCAGAGGAGACAATAAGCTCATACGGCACACCAAATTTTTTTAATGTCTCAGTACATTCAACCATTATCTCATAATCGCTTTTTGAAGCGATAACAATAGATACAAATTTCATTGTTTATCCTTTTTTAATCTCAAATACTTATACACCTTTGGATTCTAACTTCATTGGTGTTGACACTTCAGTCAGTCCCTTTTTTTCTAACGCTTCTGCGATCTCACGTCTTAAGATAGTATATCCTGGTAACGCTGCAGGTAGGAGAATTTCATTCACATTCCCGCTATGCACACACTCCAGCTCTTTACCCTCTTTAGTCGTCAGCTTTTTAAAGGTGATGACATATGATCCTGCTATTTCCGCTATGGTACCAATATCATTATCGACAAGTTCGACAGTGGCATCCACAGGTAAAACGATCTCCACAGAATCACCTACACATGTTTTATCTTTACACTTCCAGGTCAAACCATCTTCACTGACCAGTCCTGCAACCTGATGTGTACCATACTGTATCGAAAATGCATTTGACTCTGTATCATTTCGGTCAAAAGGACGAGAAAGAAGATATGCGTCTGTAAATCCACGGTTTTGTGTGGTACCAAGTTCTTTTTGGTAACGTTTTTCATCAAAGTCAGAAGCATAAAAATCATCTATGGCATGACGGTAGGCTTTTGTAACCACACCAGCATAATATGGAGACTTTGTCCGACCTTCAATTTTAAGTGAATCGACCACACCTGATTTGAGTATCTCATCCACATGTGAAGCCATATTCATATCTTTAGCATTCATAATGTAAGTGCCGATACCCTCTTCTTCATCCAATCTAAAAGTCGTACCAGACTCAGGATTATGTGCATAGATCTCATAAGGGAAACGACAGTCATTTGCACAAGATCCACGATTGGGTACACGTCCTGTTTGTAATGAAGAGATAAGACAGCGACCCGAGTAAGCAAAACACATGGAACCATGTACAAATATCTCTAACTCCAAATCGGGGATATGTGTTTTGATCGCTTCACAATCTTTCAAACTTATCTCACGTGCCACAATGATACGTTTAACCCCTAAGTCATAATAGACCTCTGCATCCATCGCATTCATGACATTCGCCTGTGTAGAAAGATGTATAGGAATATCCGGTGCTATTTTATGTGCTATCTTCACAACCCCTGGAGAAGACACGATCAGTGCATCGGGTTTAAGCTCCGCGATTTTAGCGATATGGTTTTCATAAAGTTTCATCTGTGAATTAAAAGGAAAGGAGTTCACTGTAGAGTACACTTTTTTGCCACGTGCATGGGCATACTCTATCCCTTCAGCATAAGACTCCATATCGAACTCTTTGCCTGAACGTATACGCAGTGAAAAAGTACTTGTTCCACCATATACGGCATCAGCACCATAATTTAGAGCAATTTTCATCTTCTCTAAATTACCTGCCGGTGCTAAAAGTTCTACTTTGTTTTGTGCTGTCATCTTTTACCTATAAGGATATATTTTGCTCTTATTTTACCCAATTAGTAGTAAAAAACACTTTTTATGCTAAAATCAACCCATGAGAATAGATATACATAACCACACAACACGTTGTAACCACGCCGAAGGTACTGTTGATGAATACATCCAAAAAGCCATAGAACTGGGCATAGATATTTATGGTTTTTCTGAACATGCCCCGATGGATTTTGATCCACACTACCGTCTTGCTTTTGAAGAGATGCAAGCCTATACAGATGATATATTAACGGCTAAAGAACGGTATAAAGATGACATCAATATACTTTTTGGTTATGAAGTGGACTATCTTCCCGGACACATGGATGACCGTGTTTTACAGGCTAAAGTAGATTATCTTATTGGTTCCGTACACTTCATAGACAAATGGAGCTTTGACAATCCCGAATTCATAGCCGGGTGGGAGAACAAAGATATAGATGAGATATGGCAAGCCTATTTTGAAGCCACTGAAGCAATGGCAGAGTCCGGCAAGTTTGATATCGTCGGACATCTTGATCTGATCAAGGTATTTAAATTCATGCCAAAGAAAGATGTAAGACTCTTAGCAAAAAATGCCCTTCAAGCCATCAAAAAGTCCAATATGGTACTGGAAGTCAATACTGCCGGTCTGCGTAAACCTATAGGAGAACTCTATCCCTCACGTGGATTACTCGAAGAAGCGTATGCCCTTGATATCCCTATTACCTTCTCTTCAGATGCACATGCAGTGGATCAAATCGGGTTCAGTTATGATCTTGCAACAACACTTGCAAAAGATGTCGGATATACAAAGGCTGCGACTTTTGAAGGTCGTGATAGAGAATTGATTAATTTTTAAGCACAAACTCTGATGTAACTAATTTATTTATGGCTACAATATAGGATAATTAAATTTAAATAGGAGAAGTTACATGGGTAAATTTGTAAACAACACAGATGAGTTTTTTAAATATTGTGAAGAAAATGAGGTAGAATTTGTAGATTTTAGATTTACAGACATTAAAGGTACATGGCACCATATCAGCTATAGAATGAGTGCAGTAACAGCTGAGCAACTAGAGGGTGGTCTACCATTTGATGGGTCATCTATCGAAAACTGGCAGCCGATCAACAAATCAGATATGCTTCTTAAGCCGGATGTGCCTACGGCATTCCTAGATCCATTCACTGCTGACAGTACGATTATTGTTATTTGTGATGTTTATGATATTTACAAAAATGACCTTTATGAGAGATGCCCAAGATCTATCGCTAAAAAGACACTTAAGTATATGGAAGAGTCTGGTGTGGGTGACGAAGCATACTTTGGTCCTGAAAATGAATTTTTCATCTTTGAAAATGTTCAGATCTGGTCAGGTATCAATGAATCAGGGTATAGAGTAGACTCTGAAGAGGGTGAATGGAACTACAGTACTTCTTACGGAGAAGTAGGAAACATGGGTCACAGACCAGGTACAAAAGGTGGGTACTTCCCAACTATGCCAACAGATACAATGGTAGACCTAAGAGCTGAAATGATGCTTCTTCTTGAAGAAGTAGGTTTGACAGTCATGTTGGGGCACCACGAAGTTGCACAAGCACAAGGTGAGATCGGTATCAAGTTTGGTGATATGATCGAAGCTGCTGACAATGTTCAAAAATACAAGTATGTTGTTAAAATGGTTGCTCACCTTAATGGTAAATCTGCAACATTTATGCCTAAACCACTTTTTGGTGACAATGGTAACGGTATGCACGTACACCAGTCTATCTGGAAAGACGGTAAAAACCTTTTCTATAAAGAGGGTGAATATGCAAACCTTTCTCAAATGGCGTTAAACTACCTTGGTGGGATCTTCAAACACTCTGGTGCTGTTGCATCATTTACAAACCCAAGTACAAACTCATATAAAAGACTTGTTCCTGGATTTGAAGCACCATCTATCTTGACTTACTCTAGTCAAAACCGTTCAGCTGCATGTCGTATCCCTTATGGTGCGGGTGAGATGGCTACTAGAATCGAGACTAGATTCCCAGATTCAACTGCTTGTCCATACCTTTGTTTTGCAGTACTTATGCTTGCAGGCCTTGATGGTATTAAAAATGCTGATGTACCTGTTGGTCCAATGGATATCGATCTATTTGAACTTACACTTGATGAGATCAAAGATAAAAATATCCCGCAAATGCCTCGTACACTAAGAGAAGCGCTTTTGGGTCTTCGTGAAGACTTCGATTTCCTTAGACCTGTTATGACAGATGAGTTTATTACTACTTACAGACAATATATGTTTGCAAGTCAAGTACACCCAGATGAAGCTAGACCTACAGGATTTGAGTTCTTTACAACTTACTCTTGTTAATATCTTATTCCCTCTTTTTGAGGGAATAGTTTTTCTACACCTTTCCTAACCCTTTCTAAATATATAAACTTTCTCTATTATTATTTCATTCAAAACTAGGATATATTTTCATATATTATTTACACTAATCAACATGAGTAAGCTGGAAAAAATAAAACTTCAAAGACAGGTTATTGATTTCCTGGAAGAAAAAGTTACTTATTTCTTAAAAATTGAAGGCTCATCCTCTTGTTTTATAAAGGTAAAATATCCCCAAAGTACTGTTCCATAGACAAAAATAGACATCATGACCACACCCGTGGTCACCACTTCAAAGAACTCTTTATACTCAAAACTTGATGGGATCATATGTACCAGGATGATCGAAAGTGCGCCCTTCATTCCCGAGAAAGTGAGGATAAACCATCCTTCAAAACCTACCGGTTTGATCTGCTCGAACTTACTTCCCCAAAAAGCAAACTTGGCCATAGAGATTGCACGGATCAATGTGGTAATGATGAACATTGTCAGTATCTCAACTTTATACTCCCAAAACTTCTCGAGACTTACCATCTCTGCTAAAACAAAGAAGATCATTACAGCTGCGATATACCCAAACTCTTTTGTCATCTCATAGATATATTCCATACGCTCAGAGGTCGTCGAGTCAATACCATGTAGGCGAAGCTTTTGTATAAATGTTTTGTTCTTTTTAGCTTCCTCTTCATTTAAGGTCTTAATATCGATATCGATCCAAGCTTTGGTCGCAATGATCGCCGTGATCAATGTCAAGATACCACTGATATGCAAATGCTCTGCCAATATATATGCGAAATAGGCTTCAATAATAAAAATAAAAAGCTCTCCTCGCTTTTCATTGATGAGTTTCATCAGCATATAGAAAAGATATCCAAGCCCAATTCCAATCCCGATACTCATCGCAAATACACGCAATGCATCCATAGTCGCTTCACCTGCATCTATCGTACCGTTCATCATCCAAGGAAGTCCAATAAAGAAAAAGGCTATGACCGCAGTAGCATCATTTCCCAAAGATTCACCCTCGATCAACACTTTGATATCATGCCCTATCCCTTTAAAGCGTGAAAGTACCGACTGCACACTAACCGCATCAGTAGCCATATTGATCGCAAAAAGAGAGACATAAGCGCCAAGAGTAAGCCCTTCAAATATCCCAAAGTAGTACATACTTGCACCCACTGTGATAGAAAGAGCCACCGCGATCACTGCCAGATAGAAGATGCTCCAACTATGCTTTTTAATGTCACTAAAATGCAGATGTAACGCATCACCCATAAAGATAAGCGGTATACAGAAAAGTATGATCGTATCAAAATAGTGTGGCAGGTCTATAGGTACAGCCATAGGAACATAGGTATAGAGCGTATAAGAACCGATCAGTAGTAAAAAAACGGAAGGTATTTTAAATTTATTGGCCAGTGCATCCGAAAAGACGACAAGTCCAAGTATGGCTATAAGTATGATCCCTGGTGCAAAACTATGCATGTGTATTCTCCAATATGATGATGTCTAAATTCTATTTTAATAGCTTTTGTATTTCAAGCAAACTTCTGTAGCCTTTTTGGCATACCATGTGTCCCTCTTCATCTACAACGACTATAGAAGGAAAGGCATTGGCTCCCATAGAACGTGCTTTTGCAAAATCATGTTCCATGAGAAGTTGTGCTCTGTCACTCTCAAAAAATGTTTTAAATGAACTGCTGTCCAATCCTGACCCTTTAAGCAGGTCACTTAAAACATCTACATTTGTAATGTCTTTCCCTTTGGTATAAAAAGCTTCCTGTATCGTATGCAGATAAGTAAAAGCACTTTGCATCCCAAAAAGTTCACGTACAGAGACAACTGCTTTACATGCCGGATACGTGTCATAGTCAAACTGCTCTTTGTCAAATAAGCTATCTGAAAACGCTTGTCCCGTTCTGTGTGATACTTGTTTCCAATGACTTCTAAGATAATCCTTAGACGTTTCATTCCAAAGCATCTCACCTTTTGTACGTAAACCCCCTACTACTAGTGAAAAATAATATCTGTCAGATTGTGTTTTTACTAATGCTTCAATGATAGGAGCAAATCCCCAACACCATGAGCACATAGGGTCAAGGATAAAGATCAACTCTTTTTGCATCCTTAAAATAAGGTACCACTATCGTTGGAAACAGGTGTCAATGGTACTTTTCTTTTAGGGTGAAGGGGATCATCTTCCTCTTCACTCTCACTTTCATTATTATTATATCCACTCTCAGAAACGGGATCTTCATCGATATTGATCGTAGGTGCAAATCCTATCTCTCCATTATCAGGATCAATATCTTCTAAGATCTCCGTCTCTTCTACTAAGTATGGATTATCTTCATCATACATTTGTGTTGGTTTTTTATAACTATCAGGGAGTGGAGACTGTGCCGTATAGAGTTCTGATTTACCTTCATACTCTCCTCTATATACCCCTTCAGGAATGTCAAATGTTCGCTTTGTCTCTGGATACAACTCTAATAATTTTTTATAGTAATATGCAAATGCCGGCGCAGCCAATGCCCCACCCGTTGCTTTACTTCCTATACGCTTATTATCATCCCTACCAAACCATACAATGGTTTCAATAGTTGGAGAATATCCACAGAACCAGGCATCAATATTGTTATTGGTTGTTCCTGTTTTTCCTGCAAGCTCTATACCTTCTACTCGTGCATTTCTACCTGTACCTCTTTGAACAACCTCTTTTAACACATCTGTCATCAAGTAAGCCTGTTCCGGCGTCGTGAAGTCTTCTATCTCTTTAGGGCGAGTCTCATAGATCACTGCACCCTCTTTGGATACGATCTTGCTTACTAATCTTGGTGCTATCATGTGACCTTCATTTGCAAATACAGAAAATATCTGCGCCATTTTAAGCGGACTTAACCCAAGGTTACCCAAGGCGATAGACATGTCCCTAGGTATATGTGGTACATCTAAAAATTCCAATCTTTTACGTATGGTACTCACACCCAGATCAGCCACCAGATTGATCGTCGCAAGGTTACGTGAATGTACCAATGCTTCTCTGAATGGAACAAATCCTTTAAAGTCACGCTCATAATTTTTCGGTGCCCAAATTTTTGGTTTACCGTTCAGGTAGTATTGAAATGTTCTTGCAAGGTCTGTCAATGGACTTGCAGGATTGTACCCCATGTCTAATGCTGTTTGGTAGATAAACGGTTTGAATGCAGATCCAGGCTGACGTTTGGATTGTGTCACACGGTTATAGGCAGATCTTTTATAGTCAGCCCCACCAACCATTGCCAAAATATCACCTGTTTTACTCTCAACAGCCACAAATGCGGTATTTAATGTAGAGGTTTCTGCTTTTTCATTGTATTTTTTAAGTGCTTTATTATAGGCAAAATCAACCGCCTCTTTTGCTATAGCTTGCTGTTTCATATCTATAGTAGTATAGATCTGATATCCCCCAGTACGTATATCACCCAGTTTTCCTTTAAACCGTCTCAGTACTTCATCCACGATACCTGGTGCTATATTTTGTGTTAAAGAGGTTTTATAGACTTTAGGGGATTCTTTCACCGCCTTAAGATAAGCACTTTGTGTGATCCACCCTATACTTTTCATACGATAAAGGACATTATTGGCACGGTCTAAAGCACGTTTGTAATGTTTAAGTGGATTATAGAAACTTGGAGCATTTGGTAACCCTACCAAAATAGCCGCTTCTTTGAGGGTCAACTCATTGAGCTCTTTATGAAAGTAACCATTTGCAGCAGTTTTGACACCAAAATAGTTATTTCCATAAGATATCTCATTAAGATAACGTTCTATAATATCTTCTTTGCTTAACTCATGTTCTATCTTGAGTGCCAAAATGGCTTCTTTGAGCTTACGGGCGAGTTTCTTTTCATTTGAGAGAAGTTTGTTCTTGATAAGCTGTTGGGTTAGTGTACTTCCTCCCTCAACAAAAGCACCTGCTTGAATATCTTTAATGATCGCTCTCATAATGGCATCGGGGTTTACACCATTATGTTCAAAAAATCTTGTATCTTCCATCGCGACAAGTCCCTCAACAAGGTACCCTGGTATCTCATCATACGTCGCGTAAAGACGGTGTTGATCTTTAAAAACGTATGCCAATTGTTCGCCGTGTCTGTCATAGATGATAGAAGAGGTCTCGGGCTTATAGTTAATAAGTTTATCCGCATCCAAAGATATCTCTTCATACGCATATATAAATGCTGCAGTCAATGCTACACCAAATAGCATTGCTAAGATAATAGAACCTTTTACTAAACTATTGAACACACAGACCCTTTATATACATCATTTTTTATTTTTAGTTATTATTGTACCGAGTTATGGCTAATGAGTGCCAACGCATGTCTCATTTTCTTCACAGAGACACTCAAATTGAGTATGACCCTCATAATAGGTTTTTCAACTGTAGGCTGTCGTATGGCTCCCACAAGATACCCTTGAGCCATCAGTCCTTTTTGTACATAAAGTGAATGCTCATTACTTGGCATCTCTATAGGTACGATCAAGCTTTGGCAGTTGATATCCAACTGTTTTCTTACCGCCATCTGTCGATCCAAGATCTTCTTTCTATATATTTCTGCATTTTTACGTATATGTTTTACATTGACCAGTGCCAATGCTGTATCAAATACAGAAGGTGCCGTAGAGTAGATAATAGGTTTTGCTCTGTTTTCCAAGAAACTGATCACATTTTTGGAAGCCAAAATATATGCACCATAAGAGCCATAGGCTTTGCCCAGTGTTCCCATCTTAATATGCCTTTCATTAATCCTGATACCATAATATTCAAAGATGCCCAAAAGTTTTAGTCCAAGTACCCCTGCACTATGTGCTTCATCGACAATGAGCAGGGCTTTGACTTGATCAGCAAGGTCAAATATCTCTTTCTTACAAAGATCTCCACCCATTGAGTATACACCTTCCACTGCGATGATCTGTCTTTTGGCAGGATGTGCTGCTAACTTTTCTCTTAGGTCATCTACATCATTATGGGCAAATGTGACTACCCTGTCTCCCAAAAGTTGTGAAGCCATCACCCCAGAAGCATGATACTCTTCATCCATAAAGAGTACATCCCCTTTACGGACTAACGCTTCTATAAGCGCCATATTGGCTAAAAACCCAGAACCTACTACAAGTCCTTCTTCAAAGCCGTTATACTCTGCCATGGTCATTTCAAAGATCCTGTGAATAGGATGATAACCATTGACCAGCATACTGGCTTTAGAACTTACTGTGTCATACTCATTGACAAGCTTTACTGCTTTTTTAAACTGTTTTTTATTCAGTGATAAACCCAGATAATCATTAGAGGCCAGGTCATCCAACCTGTCATCAAAAAGTTTACGTTCTCTAAATCGTCCCGCTTTTTTAAGGGCTTTTAGTTCATTTTCATACATTTTAACTTCCAACCTTTATCCATGGCAAGAGACATTCTGCTTGTAGTCCCATAGCTGTACTTTCATATCCATCTACAGACTGTATGTACTTTTTACAAAAACCTTCGACCATACATCCCCCTGCTTTTCCCTCCCATAACCCACTCTCAAGATATCTCTCAAGATCCTCTTCTTCAAACTTTGAAAAATGATAATGCGTTGCTGAAATATCCGAAAATGCAAGTCTCTTTGATTTATAGTGTGCAGAGGAGATGATAGAGATTGTAGAGCCGCTTTGTATGTTCAAGATGCGTCTTGCGTCTTCTACATTTTTAGCTTTTCGTAAGATTGTCCCATCAGAAGCTGCGATAACTGTATCTGCACAAAGTAAAGGTATCTCCAATCCAAACTCACGAATCGCTGCATCCAACTTTCCTTTGCTTGCAGCATAGACAAAATCTTTTGCAATGGGTGTCGTGATCTGCTCTTCGTCATAATCTACTGATCTTTGGACAAAATCGATCCCAAAATTATTGAGAAGTAACGCCCTGCTTTCAGAAGATGAACACAATAAAAGCATTACAGTCCTCTAAGAGATACACCTAACCATAACGCTACTATTCCTAATACAATATTGATCGGTAAAAGTAAGTTAGGAATCAAACTCATCTGTGCTTTAGCGAGTGCTACCTCACCTTGAGAAAATAGCTTCCATGCTTTTGCACGTTTGCTATACATATAGATGTAATTGACTGTCATGATCGTCCAAAGTATCTCTTTAGAAAGAAAAAG
>NZ_JBATIY010000025.1:0-23891 GCF_049668085.1 Sulfurovum sp.
GAATTATAGTGCACATGAAAGTGTACAGAAACTGCTTTTTATCATTTCTGTGATCGTTGTAGGGTTCTTTGAATTCGGTGTACGTATGGAGGGTGGATATAAGAATCTGATGGAAGGTAGTTCTGTATCACATGATTACCTTTTGTATGTATTGATCTTTCATATCATCATCTCTGTGATTACATTGATCCTATGGGTAAAAACACTTTATAGTGCAAAGCGCTATAAAAAACAATCTGCGCTTCCAGGATTGTATGCTCAAACACATAAAAGAGATGGGCAATGGACCTTTATAGGCATTATATTAACCATGTTGACAGGTGCTTGGGTTTATGCGTTACTCTTTGTATTTTAAAGATGAAAAAGATTGCAATTTCTGCATGTCTTTTAGGTGAAAAATGTCGCTATGATGCGACAGATAATAAAAATGAAATACTTTTAGAACAACTAAAAGATGCCCAACTTATTCCTTTTTGTCCAGAAGATTTTGCTTTTGGTTCACCTCGTCCAACAATGGACTTGTTAGAAACAGAAGAAGGGTCTAAAGCCATATCTAATTTAAATGGTGAAGATTTATCTACTCCTATTATTCAATATGCTACACTGTTTTTTCAGAGACATAGTGAGTTGGATCTGTTTATTGGCAAAGACAGAAGTCCAAGTTGTGGTGTCTGTTCTGCAAGAGTGTATGATGAAGAAAAAAACCTACTCTCTTCAAAAGAAGCAGGTCTTATGGCTAAGGAAGCGAAAAAACGAAATATACCCTGCATAGATGCAGAAGATTTTAAGGGATTAGTATGAGAATAATATGGATAGTACTGCTAAGTACATTGCTTTTAACCGCAAGCTCACATCACGAAGATATTACCAAGCAAGCTATCGTCAAAATTTACACTACGTCAAAAATACCAAACTATCAAGAGCCATGGAACAGTTCCATGCGAAGCAGCACAGGTTCAGGTGCTATTATTGAGGGAGAGTATATTCTCACCAATGCACATGTTGTTGCCAATCAAGCTTTTATAGAGGTGCAGCGATATGGACAACGTAAACGTTATATTGCTAAAGTTTATGCTGTTTCTCATCAAGCAGACTTGGCACTTTTGAAAGTAGAGGAAAAGGCATTTTTTGAAGGGGTGATACCATTAACATTTGGATCACTTCCAAAAGTTGAACAAAAAATAGTTGTCTATGGCTATCCTATGGGAGGGAATACACTCTCTGCAACTATCGGAGTGGTTTCACGGGTCGAACATCATGTGTATGCACACAGCGGGGAAGCTTTTCTGGCAGTGCAGGTCGATGCTGCAGTAAACCCTGGAAACTCCGGTGGTCCGGCACTTTCAGATGGTAAGATTGTCGGTGTTGTGATGCAGGTCATTACTAAGTCTCAAAACATTGGTTATCTGGTACCTGTAAATATGGTGCAGCATTTTATAGAAGATATGAAAGATGGCACATGTGATGGTTTTGCTGATCTGGGTTTAGGCACACAGAAATTAGAAAACCCTGCCATCAGACGTTATTATGGGCTTGATGATAATGTGAGTGGAAAGCTCATCGTAAAAGTGGTACACAATTCATCCGTGTCAGCATCTTTGCAAGAAGGTGACATCTTAACGGCAGTGGATGGACACAATGTGGAGAATGACGGTACAGTAGAATTTAGAAATCATGAGTATACGCATTATCAGCACTATGTCGACGCCTATCAGATGGGTGAAACTGTGAAGCTTGATATTATTAGAGATCAGAAAAAGATGCAGGTGGAAGCACCATTAGAGCATGTAGCTGATGATATGTATCTAGTAAAAACAACACGTTATGATACCATGCCGAAGTATTTTGTCTATGGCGGATATGTTTTTTCTCCTTTAACGAGAAACCTTATCGTTTCTACAAAGCTTAATCGTTTAAAATTGAGTTATTTGGCTTCAAAATGGCAAGAAGATGATAAAAGTGAAGTGGTGGTCCTGCTTAAAGTATTGGCTTCAGATATGAGTAGGGGAGACAATGATTTTGCCATGTGGCCTATTGATAAGATCAATGGAGAACCATTTAAAGACTTTGAGGAGTTTTATCAAAAGATGCAGGCGGCCAAAAGTGAATATATTGTGCTAGAAGATAATGACGGTGTTAAAGTGATCATAGACAAAGAAGAAGCACAAATGAAACAGAATGCTATACTTAAAAAGTATAATATTGAGTTTGATAAGTCGATAGATCTAAGGAAATAGAAGAATCATCAGAACATAATCTTTTGCCTGCCACAACTGAAAATGATGATTTAGTGTATTATTTTTTTTCTTTAGGTGGTATGAGTCTATCATCTTGACCGATATGTTTTCTGTACTCCAATTCTTTTGGATCTCTTCTCATAATATGAAAGAACATAAACACATATCCACCTACAACAACTGCCAGGATTATAAGGCAGAATATTATTATTTTCCAAAGTTCCATACATAACTCCTTAGTTATTTATATTCCATCCCAATCTTACATATGATATAAACATTTAGCTGTAGAGGGACAAACAAAATGAGATATATTGACTTCTTACATTATACCTTTTTAATAAGTGCTTATAAGAGTATACAATAAAAACGTTAAGTATTACTTAACGTTTTTATTGATCTAAATTGATCATAATTATCAAATTAGGTAACTTATATTGTCATAAGTGATGCTTGCTTTCTCAATATTGTGTATAGTATTGTAACAAATAATTTAAATAGGATAAAAATAGTCCTATTTAGTAGAATTTATTTTTAAAAATACGTTACTTTCCGAATACACATTGAAGTAAAGGAATATAAATGTCAAAATTATCAAAAATTATATGGTCAATAGTCGATCGATTACCTGCACTGGGTATTTATTCATTGTTACTAATAGTAAATGCCTTCAGTCAATCAACATATATTCAAGTATCGCAAAGCAATACCTCAAACAAAGGATAAAACATGGGAATAGATAGTCTACTCATACCAGCAGTCATGTTTTTTGCACTGGGTGTTATCGCAAAGCTAATAAATTCAGACCTTAAGTTTCCTGAAGGAATGAGTAAAGGTATAGGTCTTTATTTACTAATGGCCATTGGTTTAAAAGGTGGTATTGCATTAAGTAAAGCAGATTTTCAATTGGCAGTTGAGTCGATTATCTGGGCTACGATCTTAGGTTTTTTACTACCGATAATCGGTTATGGACTGTTACGTTTTAGAAATAAGATCAATCAGTTTGATGCAGCAGCAATAGCTGCACACTATGGTTCGGTGAGTGCTGCGACATTCTTGACCGCCGTTGCATTTTTAGAAGTTTCCGGTGTCACCTATGAGAGTTATCCTATCGTGATGATGGTGATCATGGAATCACCTGCAATCATCGTGGGACTTATGATGGCAGCCTTTGTAAGAAAGCGTCTGGCCGCTGAAAAAGGGACTGCTGAAGTAAAAACTGAGTGGGGACCTCTGCTTCATGAAGCTTTTACAAACGGAAGTGTGGTCGTCTTGCTGGGTGCACTCCTGATTGGCGCAACAGCATCTCCAGAATCTCTTGCAAAAGTGACACCGTTCACACAAGATATCTTCATGGGAGTTCTATGTCTATTCTTATTGGATATGGGTATTGAGGCTGCCAAAAAAGCAGATACACTTAAGAGAGCGGGTGTTATACTTGTCTCTTTTGGTATGATCATGCCGCTTATAGGTGGTACGCTTGGTATCATCATCGGTGGATCAATCCTTGAATTTTCAGTGGGTGGAACGTTCTTGTTAGCCATCTTATCGGCTAGTGCTTCATATATCGCCGTGCCTCCGGCAATGCGTTATGGAGTTCCAGAAGCAAATCCATCTTACTATCTAACATTGTCTTTGGGGGTGACTTTCCCTTTCAATGTTGTTGTCGGAATCCCGCTCTTCTATCAAATGACGATTTGGTATATAGGGTCTTAAAGCGTAATTTAATCACAACTAAAAGGAGTTATGAATGTCAATAGAGATGTATGCAGGAAAATCAGTACAAATTATTATCAACAGTACGTTTGAAAATAAATTAATTAAAATTCTTAAAAATATCGGGATCACCGGCTATACCCAATTAAATGCACGTGGAGATGGCGAGTCAGGTGTACAGGACGGACACTCTGATGGAGAGTCGAATGTCATGTTTGTTGTTGTAGTGTCCAATGAACTGGCAGATAATTTGATAAAAAATTTAAATACCTATAGAGAGATGGGGCATCACATATTTGTGTATATGCATGAGGCACAGATATTAAATGCTGATAAGTGTGATAGTTCTAAGCCTAAGTGTCCAGGATGGACATTTTAAAGGATCGACAAACGTGATGTTTGTTGTTATCACAGATAATGAACCTCACTAATGAAAGAGATGCAACATTGAGATGATTATCTCTCTATTTACATATATTTAACTTATATAGATTATAATTTCGTCCGATTCGTATTTTATTAATTGTATAAGGAGTATATATGTATCACACCATAAAACAGTTTGTCGAGAATTCTAAGTTTCAAAACTTTATCATAGGGCTTATAGTTCTCAATGGTATTACTATGGGGTTTGAAACATCATAAAGTTTTGCTGCAGATTATCATACTTTTTTTGCGTGGTTTAATTTCTTTGTTATCACTACTTTTACAATAGAGATCATTTTAAGGATCTACGTATACAAAGGAGCATTTTTCAGAGATTCATGGTCTCTGTTTGATTTTACCGTTGTCGCGATCTCTTTGGTTCCTGCAAGCGGTGGATTTGAGATATTTAGGGTATTACGGGTACTGAGACTTTTCAGACTTATCACGGTTGTACCACAAATGAGGAAGATCATTGCTGCATTGTTGAGTGTGATCCCTGGTATAGCATCTATCGCAGGACTACTAACGCTCTTTTTCTATATTTTTGCTATTATGTCAACTCAGTTATTTGGAGAAAAGTTTCCGGAGTGGTTCGGGACACTGGGCGAGTCATTTTATACATTGTTCCAAATCATGACATTAGAGTCATGGTCTATGGGAATCGTACGACCAATTATGGAAGTCTATCCTCTTGCATG
Source organism: Sulfurovum sp. (assembly GCF_049668085.1). GTDB lineage: Bacteria > Campylobacterota > Campylobacteria > Campylobacterales > Sulfurovaceae > Sulfurovum. The sequence goes on from NZ_JBATIY010000025.1 coordinate 5,078, forward strand.
GGTATTCTTTATTCCGTTTATTTTTTTAGCGACCTTTATTATCGTTAATCTTATCATTGCTATTGTTGTAGATGCAATGAATGAGATGAATGCCCAGGAAGAAGAGCATATTGTAAATGAAGTTCATTTGGCGGAAGATACAGCAAGGTTGGAAATTCAAAAGTTGCGCAATGATATAAAAGAGCTCAAAGAGTTAGTCGTATCCAAATAAAAACAATATAAGGAAAGATAAATGAAACTATATGCCCCATGGGAAAAAGCCTTTAAAAAAGTTGCAACACCATTTGAACACTTTATCCATGCGCAGACTACTACAGGTGTGATCTTAATGTTTATGACTATATTGGCACTCATACTTGCCAATTCACCATTAGCAGAGCATTACGCACATTTCTTTCATACAAAAATAGATTTGGATATTGGTTCATGGCAACTCTCTCATACCATTCATCACTGGATAAACGATGGTCTTATGGCTATTTTCTTTTTTATTATCGGGCTAGAGATAAAAAGGGAGATATCGGTAGGGGAGCTTTCCAATATCAAAGTGGCTCTCTTACCTATTTTGGCTGCTATTGGCGGAATGGTTTTCCCTGCATTGATCTATCTTAGCATCAACTCGGGTACTGCTGGAGCAAATGGATGGGGAATCCCCATGGCTACAGACATTGCATTTGCCATTAGTGCTTTGGTGTTGTTAGGAAAAAGAGTGTCTCCGGCACTGGTCACATTTTTGGTTGCATTGGCTATTGTTGATGACCTTGGTGCAGTGATGGTGATAGCACTCTTTTATACAGAACAGATACATATGGTACCTCTTATGTTAGCTGGAGCCTCTTTTCTAATTTTAGTATTATTTAACCGTTTTGGTATTCATATGATCTTACCGTACTTCATTGTGGGGCTTTTTTTGTGGTTCTTTATGCTTGAATCTGGTGTACATGCAACAATAGCCGGAGTCATAGCTGCACTAGCCATACCTTCAAGACCTAAACTTTCAGCAGTAGGTTTTAGAAAAAATGCAAAAAAACTGCTTGATGAATATGACTCTTATCCTATAGATAGTAAGCTTGGTATGAATGAAAGACAAAAAGCGATACTTCTTAAACTCGAAAGCAATATCAATGCCATTGGTACTCCTGCTGCAAGACTAGAAAGGGATCTACATTTACCTGTTGCCCTTTTCGTTATTCCTTTATTTGCATTGGCAAATGCTGGAATAGCCATTGATTTTGGATCTATAGGTACAACCATTTTGGAGCCTGTATCAATGGGAATCATTGGAGGTCTTATACTTGGAAAAGTGCTTGGAATATTTGGGATAGCATGGTTAGCCATCAAGTTAAAAATAGCAACACTTCCACAAGACAGTAGTATGAGCCAAATTTTTGGTGTGGCGTTTCTTGGAGGTATCGGTTTTACCATGTCTATTTTTGTTGCAGACTTGGCATTTGTAAATAGTCCAGAACTTATTTTTCAAGCTAAGGTAGGGATTTTGGCAGCTTCTTTATTTGCTGGACTGTTTGGTTATTCCTGGCTAAGATTTATAGCAAAATAAGCATCAAGTATCCTATTTTCAAAACCTTATAAAATATATCACTTTATAAGGTTTCTATCTCAAATTTTAATCAAGTATTTTTGATATACTCTAAATGATAAAATATCAGCTATAAAAGAAAATTAAAAACAGATATTGAAGGTTAAAAATGAGAGATATTCGTATATGCTATTTTGGAGATTCTTTTGTTAATGGTACAGGAGATCCAACTAAACTTGGTTGGACTGGAAGACTCAGTGCAAGTTCTCAAAACAACAATCTAGATATTACACATTATAATCTCGGCATTAGAAGAGAAACATCTGAAGATATATTAAAAAGATGGGAATTAGAATGTCAATTAAGGTTGCCTAAGGCATCAGAAAACAAAGTTGTTTTTTCATTCGGTGTCAATGATACAATGATCGAAAATGGACAAAGAAGAGTATCTTTGGAAAATAGTATTGAAAATGCTAAAACTATCTTAGTCAATGCATCAAGAAAATATGATGTCATAATGATTGGCATGCCTCCAATTGCTGATGTCGAACAAAATGAAAGTATTAAAGAGTTAGATCGTAAATATCATGCGCTATGCAATGAATTGAATATTCCATATCTATCAATATTTAATAGACTCGTTCATGATACAATATGGAAAGATGAAGTTGCATTAAATGATGGTGCTCACCCTAGAGATAAAGGTTATGATATATTGGCAAATTTTATAAAAAATTGGAGTGCTTGGGTGGTTTAGAGACTAATAGAATATTGCCGAGAAAAATGAATTCAAAACATCTGCTTCTTATAAAATATATAACTTTATAAGGTTTTTATTTTCAATTAGAGTATAATTATCAATTTTAATCAGCATTTACGATATAAAAGAAAAAATAATGAAAAACTTAATGTTTATAGTGTTTATTTACAATGGCACGATTAATCCCATAAGAAAGTAAACTCATGCAAAAATATATATTTTTAATACTTACCCTAATGTGCGTTGTTTTTGCCCAACAAACATCCTCTTATGTTGGCGAAAAAGCCTGTGCAGAGTGTCACAGTAAAGAGATGCATGAATGGCAAGGTTCACATCATGACCTGGCGATGATGGTAGCTGATGAAAAGTCTGTCAAGGGAGACTTTAACAATGCAACCTTTAACTACAATGGAATCATGACCACTTTCTATAAAAAAGACGGAAAATACATGGTACGTACCGACAGTGAAGACGGTACACTCAAAGACTATGAGATCTCCTATACCTTTGGTATCTACCCTCTGCAACAGTACATGATCAAGTTTCCAAAAGGAAATATACAGGTTATGGACATCGCTTGGGATAGCCGAAGTGAAGAAGAGGGTGGACAGCGCTGGTACCATATACATGTGGATGATAATGTTACAGCAGGAGATCCACTTCACTGGACCGGTCCAAACCTGAACTGGAACTACATGTGTGCAGACTGTCACAGTACCAATCTAAAAAAGAATTATGATGTGGAGACAAAAAGTTACCATACAACATGGGATATGATGAATGTTTCCTGTGAAGCCTGTCATGGTCCTGCATCTAAACATATAGAGTGGAGCAAAGACCAGAAATCAGATATAAAACACAAAGGTTTTACCCTCTCTTTGAACTACAAGAGCGGTAAAAGGAATCGTAATACAATAAAAAGATCAGATCTGACCGACAAAGAGATAGACGTATGTGCCAAATGTCATTCAAGACGTTCTCAAATCGATGATAACTTTACACCAGGCGACAGATTTACAGATCATTATTTACCTGTAACATTGGCTGAGAGTCTTTATTTTGCTGATGGAAAGATACAGGATGAGGTCTATGTCTATGATTCTTTTCTGCAAAGCAAAATGTATGAAAAAGGGGTTACTTGTACGAATTGCCATAATCCCCATACACTTGATCGAAGAGCAGCAGGTGACAAGGTGTGTTCTCAGTGTCATCAGGAAGAAAAATATACTGCTCCGTCACATCATAAACACAAAGAAGGTAGCACAGGAAGTTCTTGTATAGCCTGTCACATGCCTGCACGTACCTATATGGGTGTAGACAGTCGTAATGACCACAGTTTCCGTGTACCAAGACCAGATCTTTCGGTTGACATGAAAGAGATCCCTAATGCCTGTAACCTTTGCCATACAGACAAAGAAGCCAAATGGGCAGCAGATGCGATGAAAACCTGGTATGGTAAACCCCCTGTCGGAAAACAAAACTTTGCCCATTCTCTTAAGGCCTTGAGATCAAACAGTCAGGATGCACCTAAACAGCTTTATAATGTACTCATGAGTGATGCCCCTGGCATTGCAAAGGCTACAGTGATAGAGTACTTAGGTAATTATCCTTCAAAACAGACCTATACAACTACGCTTCAGATGCTTAGAAATTCTGACCCGATGATACGAAGAGCTGCACTGCAATCTTTAGAAGCTTTCCCTCCAAAAATGCGTATGAAAAATACTTTTGAAATGCTGTCTGACCCTGTAAAAATAGTGAGGATGGAAGCAGCACGCCAACTTGCTGCCTTTTCTTTGGGAGACGTAGATAAAGAGACGAAAGAGGTACTGAAGAAGGCATTTGATGAGTATGAAAAAGTACTCCTGTTTACTGCAGAACGACCTGAATCACAATTATCATTGGCAATGTTCTATGTCAATCGAAAGATGCCTGAAAAAGCAGAAACAGCGTATGTAGAAGCGATGCGTCTTCAGCCTAAGTTCGTCCCTGTCTACATTAACTACAGTAATTTTCTAGTCCAACAGGGAGAAAACAAAAAAGCATTTGAGATCTTACAAAAAGGTGTAGACAATGTTTCAAACATAGCCATACTTCATCATGCATTAGGTTTATGGTACGTACGCAATAAAGAGCCAAAAAAAGCCATCTCAGAATTCAAAAAGTCTGTGGATCTAGATAAGGACGATGCACGATTCAGCTACGTCTATGCTGTCTCTATTGGAGAAGAAAATCCAAAAGAGGCTATAAAAGTTTTAGAAGAGGTCTACCCAAAACATACGGGAGATATGCAAATTGTTTCGGGGTTGGTTTATTACACTAAAAAAGTAGGAGATAAGGCTAAGAGTGAAATGTATGAGAAGAAGTTTAAAGAGTTACAGAACTTTTCTGTACGCTAGAGAAAAGTTCAGATACTAAATCAACAGATACACATAGGTTCAGGTTGATTTTGAAGTGGTTATTCGTACTTCTTGAACTGCTGCAACCACTCTTTATCTTCTTCGCTGAGTGTTCCTACTCTTTCAAGCAGTTTTTTCTTGGTAGCGATGAGATCTTCTATTTCAAGATAAGCTAAAAGAGCGGGGTTGATAGTTGGTTCTTCTCTACCATAAGCGATCAGTTTTTCTATATCTGCCAGTAATTTTTCTTTTGAGTGTTCATTTTCTTTATTCATTCTGTTATACTACCCAAAAAGAAATAATAAAGGATGCAGTATGTTAGAAGTAGGAACAGAAGTACCAGATTTTTGTTTGCCAAATCAGGATGAAGAAGAGATCTGTCTTAGAGACATTAAAGGAAGATGGATCGTACTTTACTTTTATCCGAAAGACAACACACCAGGATGTACGACAGAAGCCTGTGATTTTACTGCAGCACTTCCCGATTTTACCGGTTTAGATGCTATTGTTTTAGGAGTGAGTCCAGATTCTCCGGAAAAGCATAGAAAATTTATAGAGAAAAAAGAGCTTGGTATCACATTGTTAGCAGATGAAGAAAAAGAACTTTGTAATCTTTTTGGTATCTGGCAGCTAAAGAAATTCATGGGTAAAGAGTATATGGGTGTGGTACGTTCTACCTTTATTATAGATCCCGATGGAAAAATAGCTGCAAATTGGACAAAAGTAAGAGTCAAAGAACATGTGGATGCGGTGAAAGCCAAACTCCAAGAGTTACAGGCATAATCTCCGATACAATCAGAGGCACCCATAAGGGGTGTCTCTGCAAACTCCTCCCAAATTTATATTCATTTAAACATCATTTCGGTATAATCGCGTTCCTTATTCTCTAAGAGGCTATGAAAACGGCTTGAATAATGGAAATACTCATGTAGTTATTCCTTGACTGGTTGCACATAACGTGTTGATGACTACAGCGGACGATTTGGATGATTATCAATCCAACTCTTAAACCTAGTGATGAAGCTATGCTTTTAACTGAGTTTTTACAGTGTAAAAATTCTATTAACGATATACCAAGGAGAAACTTATGGTAACAATGAAAGACTTACTCGAATGTGGTGTACACTTCGGACACCAAACAAGAAGATGGAATCCAAAAATGAAAAAATTCATTTTCGGTGCAAGAAAGAACATCTATATTATCGACCTTCAAAAAACACTTAGATATTTCAAATATACTTACAATGTTGTAAGAGATGCAGCAGCTGAAGGACAAACAGTACTTTTCGTAGGTACTAAAAAACAAGCTAGACAAGCAGTTAAAGAGCACGCTGAAAGATGCGGTATGCCTTACGTTGCAACTAGATGGTTAGGTGGAATGTTAACAAACTACCCAACAATGAAAAAATCTATCAGAAAACTTGAGATCATCGAGCAAATGGAAGAGACTGGTCAGATCAACCTTCTTACTAAGAAAGAAGCATTGATGCTTAAGAGAAAGAAAGAGAAATTAAGCTCTTACCTTGAAGGTTTCAGACACATGAAAAAACTTCCAGACATGATGTTCGTTGTGGATTCTGTGAAAGAACACATTGCTGTTAAAGAAGCAAGAAGACTTGGTATGAAAGTTGTTGCACCACTTGACACTAACTGTGATCCTGATATGGTTGATTATCCAATCCCAGGAAATGATGATGCTATCCGTTCAATCAACCTTTTCTGTAAAGAAATGGCTGAAGCGATCATCGAAGGTAAAGCTATATATGCTGAGGCTAATGGTGGTGATGTTGAAGAAGCAACAAGTGAAGAAGTAGCAGAAGTTATGGCTGAAGCAGCTGCTGAACCAGCATCTGAAGAAGAAGTTGCAGCACTTGCAGAAGAGAAAGCAGCACCTGCTCCTAAAGCTGAGAAAAAAGCTGACGACCTTACTAAGATCGCTGGTGTTGGTAAAGTATACCAAGGTAAACTCAATGATGAAGGTTTCCATACATTCGCAGACGTAGCAAACATGACTGATGCTCAAATTGAAGTAATGGAAGAAAAATACAGCTTTAAAGGTAACTTTAGAGACGCTGTTGCATCTGCAAAAGAATTGGCGGAGGCGTAATCATGGCAAACTTTGGACCTAAAGATATCAAAAAACTCAGAGAGATGACTGATGCAGGAATGATGGACTGTAAAAAAGCATTGACTGAAGCTGATGGAGATATGGACAAAGCTGTTGCATGGCTTAGAGACCAGGGTATGGGTGCTGCAGCGAAAAAAGCTGGTAAAACAGCTGCTGAAGGTTCTGTTGCCGTTAAAGTTGAAGGTAAAAAAGCAGTGATCATTGAGATCAACTCGCAAACTGACTTTGTGGCACAGAATGATAAGTTTAAAGCATTGCTTTCAACGGTTGTAAACCATGCATTTGATAACGATCTTGCTGATGCAGATGCGATCAATGCTTCAACGATCAATGGTGAGCCGTTTGCTGAGTATCTTTCACAGCAAGTTGCTACTATCGGTGAAAAACTTGTAGTAAGAAGAGCTGCACTTATTAATGCTGATGAGAACACAGCAGTAAACGGTTATGTTCACTCTAACTCTCAAAATGGTGTGATCATTGAAGCAAAATGTGACTCTGCTGCAACTGCTGAAGCGATGACTCCAGTACTTAAAGAGATAGCAATGCACGCAGCTGCTATGGCACCAAGTACACTTTCTTTCAAAGATTTTGATGCTGATTTTGTAGAAGAAGAGACTAAAGGTAGAATCATTGCTATTGAAAAAGAGAATGAAGAGCTTGTTCGTTTAGGTAAAACACTTAAAAATGTTCCTCAATATATCTCTATGAGTCAATTGACTGAAGAGGTTATGGCTGAAGCAGAAGAAGCACTTAAAGCAGTATTGGCTTCTGAAGGTAAACCAGAGAAGATCTGGGACAAGATCCTTCCAGGTAAGATCGCAAGATTTATCGCTGACAATACAACACTTGACCAAGAGCAGTGTCTTCTTGATCAGAACTTTGTAATGGATGACTCTAAGACAGTTCTTGCATATGTTCAAGAAAAAGCAAAAGCTGCTGGCGGTTCTGCTGATATCGTACATTTCGTAAGATTAGAAGTAGGTGAAGGAATTGAAGTAGTAGAAGAAGATTTCGCTGCTGAAGTTGCTGCACAAATGGGCTAATAGCTCTTCTATTTTACTGCACCTTTGAGGGAGTTTGTTCGGTCATATACTGACCGTATGCTCCCTCTCAACAACCCTCAACTTTACAGCAAACTAAAAGACTACTTCTAGAAAAATCATAAATCATAAATTACAACACTTCTTACTTTGTTTATGTTAAAATATGCCATGAAGTGGAACGGAATCCACACCTGCAAAATAATCTAAAGGCAACAGATGTCCCAATATTTATTGGAAGCAAAAAATATTTCTCACGGTTTTGATACACTTTTGTTTCATGATGTAAACTTCTCTTTGAAGCCTTCACAGAGTGCAGCTATCATTGGACGAAGCGGTTGTGGAAAGTCAACACTTTTACATATATTCTCAACATTTATTAAACCTGATAAGGGTACGGTAACTCTTTTAGGAAAAGACCTTTACACGCTTAACGATAAGGCTATTGAATCACTACGCCGTTATGATATAGGGATCATCTTTCAGTTTCACTACCTGTTTAAAGGTATGTCAGCCATGGAAAATGTCGAAGTTGCCAGTATGTTAAGCGCAGAGAAGATCGATGATGCCATACTCGAAAAACTGGAAATAAAAGAACTGATGAAACAAAAGGTAGGGGAACTTTCAGGCGGGCAGCAGCAACGTGTCTCTATCGCCAGAGTGTTAAGTAAAAACCCGCGTATCATCTTTGCAGATGAACCTACTGGAAACTTAGATAAAGAGACTGCTAAACTTGTGATGGATGTACTTTTGGATTATACTAAAGAGACAGGTGCCGGACTTCTACTGGTAACCCACGATGAAAGCATGGAGGCACGTTGCGATATTGCGTATAGCATCGAAGATAAAATATTGAAGGAGAAGGTATGAAAATAGATCTAATGAACGTACTCTATACCACTTCTATGATCCTTTTGTCTTTTGTTGCTGCGATCGTTGTGACCAAAACGATTTCTAAATATGTTAAAAAAGAGAAAGAGAAAGAGAAAGAGGAAGAGAAGTAGCTCTATCTACTTTGTACCTCTATTTTGCCTGAGCAATAAGCACACCTTCGAGTAACTTATCTATATCTCCATCAAGAATGGCATCTACATTAGTAAAAGCTTGATTGGAACGGGTGTCTTTAACCTGCTGGTAAGGTTGCATGACGTAAGAGCGTATCTGATGTCCCCAGCCTATATCTGATTTTTCAACACCATCTAAAATCGCTTGTTTTTTAGCCATCTCATACTCATAGAGACGTGATTTAAGCATCTTCATGGCCGCAGCTTTATTCTTATGTTGACTTCTGTCATTTTGACATTGTACGATGATATTTGTGGGTAAGTGAGTAAGACGGATGGCAGATTCTGTTTTGTTGACATGTTGTCCGCCTGCACCTGAGGCACGGTAGGTATCCACCCTCAAGTCTTTGTCTTCAATAGTAATGTCTATATCATCATCAACTTCGGGTGAGACCATGACTGATGAAAATGAAGTATGACGTTTGGCATTAGAATCAAAAGGAGAGATACGTACCAGTCTATGGATCCCATTTTCAACCTTGAGGTACCCATAGGCATTTTCACCTTTGATGATGAAAGAGACATCTTTGATACCAGCTTCTTCTCCAGCTTGATAGTCCAGTCCTTCGACTTTAAAACCATGTCTCTCTGCCCACCGTAAATACATACGATAGAGCATACTTGCCCAATCTTGAGATTCTGTTCCACCAGCGCCTGGATGTATAGAGACAATAGCATTGGCTCCATCATGTTCACCGCTGAGCATCATTTGTACTTCCAGTGCATTGGTACTCTCCTGTAAGCTCTCTGCATCTTCATAGAGCATCTCTAAAGTCTCTTCATCGTTCTCTGCTTTAGAGAGTTCAAAGTATTCACTGGCATCATGTACTGCATCATAGGCATTGTTATAGGTTGCCAAGATACGTTCTGCTTTGGTTTTTTCCTGTGAGACCTTTCCTGCATTGGTTGCATCGTTCCAAAACTCCGGGTCTTGTTGTATCTCTTCTATCTCTGTAAGTCTTGCTTGCAACACATCAGGTTTTACAATATTTTTAATATTATCCATTTTGATAGTAAGTGATTTAAGTAATTCGCTGTATTCGTATGCATCCATAGTAGAAACCTAGTGTAATTTTGATATGATTTTATCAAAATATAGTGAAATATGAGGTTAGAGATGGTTATCGTTCAGACAATAGAGGCATTAGAAGAAGCAAAAAATGCATTAACGGGTTCAATAGGTTTTGTCCCTACAATGGGAGCACTTCACAAAGGTCATCTTGCGCTTATACAACAAGCCAAACAAGAAAATGATCATCTCATTGTTTCTATTTTTGTTAACCCTACACAGTTTTTAGAAGGGGAAGATCTAGATGCCTATCCACGTAAAGAAGAAGCAGATATAAAGATATGTAAATTGGCAGGTGTAGATATACTTTTTATGCCTACTATAGATGTGATGTATGAAGAAGATGAACTTTGTATCGGTGCACCTGCAGTGCGTGGGTATATTTTAGAAGGAGAAAAACGTCCTGGTCATTTTGACGGTATGCTTCAAGTGGTCATGAAACTTCTTAATCTCAGTGGTGCTACGAATGCCTATTTTGGGAAAAAAGATGCACAACAGTTAGCGCTTATCACACAAATGGTCAAGAATTATTTTATGGATGTTAATATTATTCCTTGTAATATAGTAAGAGATGATAATGGTCTTGCACTGAGTAGTCGTAATGTCTATTTGGAAGGTGAAGAAAAAACACGTGCACTTTGTATTTCCCGTTCACTGAAACGTGCAACGAATATGATCATAGCAGGTGAACGTAATACTGAAGTGATTAAAAAAGAGATGTTAAGTGTACTCGAAGATGCTGATCAAGTAGAGTATATCGCGATTGTTGATAGAGAATTTAACGCTGTTGATAATGTCGAAATAGGTAATACTATTATTCTTGTTGCGGCATGGGTAGGTAAACCTAGATTGATCGATAATTTGTGGATCTAGAAGAGATCCTCAAAAAGTTCATGCGGTGATTTATCTTTGGCAGGTGTTGTATTCACTGATTTAGGTTCAGGTTGAGGTTTTGGTGTAGGTGTTTTTTCAATTTTAAAAAGTTCTTTGACTGTAGGTGATGGTTTTCTAACCGGTTCTGCTATGACTTTTTTCTTTTTTTCTGTTTGTTTCACTTCTGGTTTATGTATGATTTTAGGTGGGCTTTTTGGTTCCACTTTGATCTCCGGACTGACTACTTCTACTCCGCCTTCTGGTTTAAGATAATCGAGCTCTACAAGTATGTCTGTAATCCTCCTAAATGTTGGTACGGCTGATTGTGATGCAAAGTATTTAAAGCGTTTCTTCGCACGAATGACCATCACTCCGATCGTATATTTATGTCCTTCTTTATCATTGGCAAAGCCATAAAAACTACTGTGATACTCTCTTACATAGCGACCTTTTTTTGCAATGTGTGCAGTTCCTGTTTTTCCACCGATCTCAAGCCCTGGATACTGTGCTGCAACACCGGTACCTCGCTTGACAACTTCCAGAAGCATGTCATGCACCTGGTTGGCCGCTTTCTTGCTGACGGCTTGACTATTTCCAATGGTAGGAGAAAGCGTATAGTGCTTACCCTGAGCATCTTGTAGATAATCTACCAATCGAGGAGTGACGGCTAATCCATCATTGTTAAATGCAGAGTAGGCTTTCATCAGTTGAGTGAAAGTGACCATCATACCATAGCCAAAGGCAGAGTTGGCTCTATGCATTTTATGATCTAGTAATCTAAGTGGTTTGAGGGAACCAGGCAGATCACGTGAGAGGTCTATTCCTGTTTTTTGAGCGAGACCAAATTTGAGTAATCCTTCTCTAAACTCTTTTCCTGAGAGCTTCCATGAGATCTGAGATGTCCCAATATTTGAAGAGTGTACAATGATATCAGTCACTGGAATAGATTCAAAATAATCATCATCACTTACACTTTGACCACCGGTAATATCAAATTTTTTATATCCTGTTTTAAACCATGTATCCGGTGTGATCCTTTTTTTATCCAGTGCAAGGGCAATGGTAAGAGGCTTGAGTACTGAACCTGCTTCATAAGGATATTCTGTAAACTTGGGAACAAGTGCTGCGATATCTTTTTGTTGAATGTGTGAAGGATCATAACGATTTGAACTTGCCATGCTCAGTACTTTTCCGGTTTTACTCTCCATAACCCCTGCAATGATCTCATCAGCATCAATGCTCAGTTTCATTTGGTCAAGCATGAGTTCCACGCGTCTTTGTAAAGCTAGAGGAATATTCAGATGAAGATCCAGTCCGTCCACACGTTGTAGTTTGATACTGTTCTTGTCATGAATGACTGTACCGCCTACATCACGTTTGCCTTTAAAGTATCCATTTTTTTTCGATGTAATATGCTTTTCATATGAACGTTCAAGACCCTTTTTACCTGAAGTACGGGTGTATCTACCATCACTTTTGTTGCCTACATAGCCTAAGATAGGACTTAATACATCTCTCAGAGGGAAACGTCTGCTTTCACCATTTTCTATGATATCCAGACCATACACCACTTCTATACCGCTACGGGTCTTGATGGATTGAAAAACATCCAGTTTTCGTAGTTTGTAAGCGAGTGACTTGAGTTGCATAGCAGAGCGTGAATTAATGGTTTTGGAGAGGATAATATTACCCTTTATCTCTTTGCCTTTACGATTTTTAAATTTTTTAAGAAGATCTTCTTCAGGGATGCCGCTGTAAATACTGAAAAGTTTGACAAAAAGGGCTTTTTTTTCAGGTACGATACTTGCACCTCGTATGACAGCTTGGTAGGTTTTTTGGGAACTGCTGAGTGTATACCCATCTTCAGAAATAATGGCTCCACGGAATGAACGGTCATGTATGGTTGAGTTATGACTGGGGATTCGTCTGTCTGATGAGATAGTTTTAAGGACTGAAAATAAAAAAATAGTCATCATAAGCAGTAAGAATAAAAAAAGTACAGAAATTTTGTTCTTTCTTTGGTGTATTGCTTTATTTTGTATTTCTTTATTCATATTTCCCTCTTATAGAGTGTAATTTTATCAAAGTTATCTGTTAAATCTGATAAAATACCCATTATTAATAAAAGAGAATACAATATGATAGATAAACCCCTTTTAGCAAGTGTTATGCTCCTTTTAACACTTTCATTAGTGATGAGTTATTCTCTCTCCACGTATACCGTAGTACATTTTAATTATATGGATTTTCACTTTTTTATACGGCAAATGATGGCTATATTTATAGGGTTTGTTACGATGGTACTCTTAAGTAAAATGGACCCTGATAAATGGTTTTCTAGAGTAGGTATGTTGTTGTTTGTGATCTTTTTTATGTTAATGATAGTGATGCAGTTTTTACCTTCTTCACTGGTGAATGCAGTGGGAGGTGCCAAAAGGTGGATACGTGTAGGACCAATGTCTATTGCCCCCGTTGAGTTCTTCAAAGTGGGATTCATTTTCTTTTTGGCGTGGAGCTTTTCACGTAAATTATTGGATAAAACAAAAATGGGATTTTGGGAAGAAGTACGGGCCTTCACACCCTATCTTTTTGTTTTCCTTGTGGCAGTTGTGATCATTGCTGTATTTCAAAAAGATCTAGGTCAAGTTGTAGTGTTAGGTGTAACATTAACGATACTGTTCTTGTTTATTGGAAGTTCCTGGAAATTTTTCCTCACATTGATCTCGGGTGGATTTGCGGCATTCATAGGGCTAATCCTCTTTGCCCCGCACCGTATGGCACGGATCAAAAGTTGGTGGGGTACCGTACAAGACAGCATCCTTTCTGTTTTACCTTTTGAATCGGTGCAAAATCTTCGTATTGAAACAGGAAAAGAACCCTATCAGATCTCTAATTCCCTTAATGCTATTCATAATGGGGGACTCTGGGGAGAGGGCTTAGGCAATGGTCAGTTTAAATTAGGATATTTGAGTGAGGTTCATACGGACTTTATTTTGGCAGGCATTACAGAAGAGTTAGGGTTTCTTGGACTTGTTTTGGTGACGCTGACCATGTTGTTCATTGTATTTCGTATTTTTAAGATCGCCTCAAAAGTGAAAAACCCTATGTATTATCTTTTTTCTATAGGCATCGGGTTGCTGATCTCATTGGCATTTATTCTTAACTCTTATGGTATCTCCGGGATCACACCTATTAAAGGAATTGCCGTACCGTTCTTGAGTTATGGAGGTTCACATATATGGGCTTCTTGTATCGCTATAGGTATGGTGTTGATGATCTCTAAAAAAGTACCAAGAGACGCTCAAGGGAGAATACGATGAGTATCGTGATGACAGGTGGTGGAACAGGTGGACATTTGGCTATCATTAAAGCGGTAAAAGAGCATTTGAAAGATGAAGAGTTAATTTACATCGGTTCAACCAAAGGACAGGATAAACAGTGGTTTGAAGATGATGATGACTTTTCATACACCTATTTTTTTGAAACACGTGGTGTTGTCAATCAAGGTGCATTAGGTAAGGTCAAATCTCTTTTGATGATGACCAAAGCAACGATGAAAGCCATAAAACTTTTAAGAAAACACAAGGCAAAAGTAGTTTTTTCGGTAGGTGGTTTCTCTGCCGCAGCTACTGCATTTGCAGCGAAGATATTGCGTATTCCTTTAGTGATTCATGAACAAAATGCAGCACTTGGTTCACTCAACAAATTACTCAAGCCCTATGCCACAGCATTTATCTCTTCGTATCTTGAAGAGAGTCCCATTAAAGCATATCCGATCAAGAAGGTATTTTTTGAGAATGCCCGTATACGTGATAAGGTTAGAACTATGATCTTTCTTGGAGGATCTCAAGGAGCAAAAGCTATTAACAATCTGGCTTTGCAGATAGCACCACAACTGAAAGAAAGAGGCATTAAGATCATCCATCAAGCGGGTCAAAATAATATTGATGAGGTGCAAAAAGCCTATCATGATCTAGGTATAGAGGCTGAAGTATTTGGTTTTACAGATAAACTGGCAGACTATATGAATGAAGCAGATTTTGCCTGTGCGCGTTCAGGTGCATCAACACTGTGGGAACTTTCTGCTACAGCGGTACCTACCTTGTACATTCCGTATCCTTATGCTGCAAGTGACCATCAGTTTCATAATGCACAGTTTTTGGTAGAGAAGAATCTTGCCTGGATCATGAGAGAAAATGAGATCAATACTGAAAAAGTTTTGGCACTGTTGGATGAAGATCTGGCAGATAAAAGCCGAGGGCTCATAGAGATCGTTGAAAAGAACGGAAGTGAAAAGATCGCAAGGTTATTAACACAAATCTAACACGATTATTCAATATCATCCTGTATAAATAGATCAAAAGGGTTTATGATGAAAAAGTTTATGATATTTATGGTGTCAGTACTATCTGTTATGGTATTGAGTGGTTGTGGTGGGGGAAGTAGTGATGATTATGAAGAGCCTTATAATGATGGTTTAACCACTCTGTTTTTAGTGGATCAAGATGGTTATTCCTATTCGGGTATTCCGTATACGTGTGACTCTATGAATTATTGGGATGAAACTGCACCTAATGGTGAGTTTTCTTTTTATCCTGGAGAAGATTGTGAGTTTGATTTTTATGGTTTGGATGGGAATTATTTTAATGACCCGTATGTAGATCATATTATCCGTATTACAGATGATCTTGATTATGGCAAAGGAGGTATTGACTATGAATGTGCTTCTTTTGGTATCGGGACCACCTATGGTGATGGCAGTTTTGACTATGATATAGATGATCAGTGTGTTTTTTATCTCTAAAAATATAGATATTCTTACTTCATGATTCAAGTATAGAAATCATGAAGTAATTAAATATTTATCGCTTTACCTTCAAATAACCACATTTTAGATAAAATATCTTCAATTTATACAACACAATTTTAGGATCATTTTATCATGGATATCAGAAAAGAATTTCTAGACTTTTTTCAAAGTAAAGGGCATCAGCTTATACCAAGTTCCCCACTTGTACCAGAAGACCCGACACTCATGTTTACCAATGCAGGTATGGTACAATTTAAGAACATTTTTACAGGTGAAGCACCCATCCCTGCAACACCTCGTGCTACATCTTCACAAACCTGTTTAAGAGCAGGTGGAAAACATAATGACCTTGATAATGTCGGTTATACTGCACGTCACCATACACTTTTTGAAATGTTGGGGAACTTCTCTTTTGCTGATTATTTTAAAGAAGAAGCCATTGCATATGCATGGGAGTTCATTACAGACGAGAAGTATTTGAATCTTCCAGTTGATAAACTATGGGTAACGGTCCATGACAGTGATGATGAAGCGGAAGAGATGTGGAAAAAGCATATAGCATCAGATCGTATTCTTCGTTTTGGTGATGCTGACAATTTCTGGCAGATGGGTGACACAGGTCCTTGTGGTCCTTGTTCTGAAATTTTCTATGACCAGGGTGAAGAAAACTTTGGTGGTCCGGAAGATAAAATGGGCGGAGAGGGTGATAGATTTTTAGAGATCTGGAACTTGGTATTTATGCAGTATTTTCGTGATGAAACGGGTACACTTAATCCCTTGCCTAAACCAAGCATCGATACAGGTATGGGACTTGAGAGAGTGATTGCCATTAAAGAGGGTAAGTTAAACAATTACCACTCGTCACTCTTTATGCCATTCCTTGAAAAAATAGGTGAACTTGTAGGTGCACCGTATGATTTTGAGGCAGCCAACTCTGCTTCTTACCGAGTGATTGCAGATCACTTACGATCTTGTTCTTTCTTACTGGCTCAAGGTGTAAACTTTGACAAAGAAGGGCGTGGGTATGTACTTCGTCGTATCATGCGTCGAGCGATTCGTCACGGATACCTTCTTGGACTTCGTGAACCGTTCATGTATAAACTTGTTGATACTTTAGTGGCACTGATGGGTGAACAGTATGACTATCTTACAAGTAGATCTGAAGCGATCAAAACATCTATGAAAATGGAAGAAGAGCGTTTCTTCGATACGATCGAAGCGGGTATCAAACTCTTTAATGAAGAATTGAAAAACACTACTGATGTGTTTAATGGTGAAGTAGCGTTTAAACTCTATGACACGTATGGTTTCCCTCTTGACCTTACAGAAGACATGCTTCGTGAAAAAAATATCACGCTGGATATTGATGCGTTCGACGCGAAGATGGAAACACAAAAAGCACAATCAAAAGCCAACTGGAAAGGTACAGGTGATGCTGCTGAAACAGGTGATTTTAAAGTGTTAAAAGAGAAGTTTGATACCAATGAATTTGTAGGTTACACAAGTAACACAGCACAGGCTAAAGTACTGGCATTGCTTGATGAGAGCTTTAAAGAAGTACAGAGCATTGATGGCAAGGGTTGGGTACTTCTTGACAAAACACCATTTTACGCAGAGTCAGGTGGACAGACAGGTGATAGTGGGACACTTAACACAGATGTAAAAGTACTTGATACAAGAAAGTTCTTAGAAATGAACCTCTCTGAAGTGAAAGGTAAACTCTCTGTAGGTGATGAGATAGAAGCAGTCGTAGATAACAGTCGTATCGAGATAGAGAAACATCACTCTGCGACGCATTTGCTTCATGCTGCACTTAGAGATATCCTGGGAGACCATATCGCTCAAGCAGGTTCACTTAATGATGACAAAAGATTGCGTTTTGACTTCTCTCATCCGCAAGCGATGACGGCTGATGAGATCAGTAAAGTAGAAGCATGGGTGAACAATAGGATCAGTAGAGGCATTGCAGGTAAAACGGAAGTGATGTCTGTGGATGAAGCGAAGAGCTCCGGTGCGATGGCACTCTTTGGTGAAAAATATGGTGATGAAGTGCGTGTGGTAAGTTTTGCCGAAGACTCTATAGAACTTTGTGGTGGGACACATGTAGGGAATGCTTCTCAAATAGGTCTTTTTATGATCACTAAAGAGAGTGGTGTAAGTGCCGGTGTGAGACGTATAGAGGCTGTTTGTGGAAATGCTGCAAGAGAAGCCGTAAATGCGTTAAGAGATGAACTCAACAGCGTTAAAACAGAGCTCAAGAATCAAAATCCGATAGCAGGTATCACTAAACTCAAAGAGCAGGTGAAAACACTTAAAGGTGAATTGGCTTCAGTAATGAGCAGCAGTCAAAAAGAGTTAACAGCCGTTGAAGTGAATGGTGTGAATATCATCGTAGAAGAAGTTGAAAATGGTGATATTAAAACGATGATCGATGAGCTTAAGAACAAATATGAAAATATCGCTGTGATGCTCTTTATGAAAAAAGGTGACAAAGTGATGTTGGCTGCAGGGTCTAAAAATACAGCAATCAAAGCAGGTGACTGGATCAAGTCAATCGCTCCGATCGTTGGTGGCGGTGGTGGTGGACGTCCTGACTTCGCACAGGCAGGTGGGAAAGATCCGAGTAAGATCACTACAGCGCTTGAAGAAGCAAAAGTTTATTTGAGTGAAGTGTTAGAAGGGGGAAATTAACATGACAGAATTATTTAACAACTATGGCCATTTGTTGGTCTTTTTACACGTACTTTCTGCCTTTATCTGGGTAGGCGGTATGATCGCGATCCGTGTCGCAGTACATCCAGTAATTAGCAGAGGCGGTGTAACCGCGGCGGGGATGTTGCAAAACGATGTAATGGATTCAATGTTGAAACCTAAACAAAGATTAGGTATCACATTGCAGATCACAGGTAGACTCTTTAATCTTGTGATACCTTTCATTGTAATTTTATTTGCCACAGGTTTGATCATGGCGATAGCTACAGGGGGACATCATGGTGATTTGAAATCACTTTTTCTTTCTAAAGAGATACTTTGGACGATCATGACAGTCAATTACATCTATATGTATAGCAAACGTGCAAAAGCATGGAAGCTATTTTCTCAAGGTGAGGTAGCACTCGCTAAAGCACAGATGA
>NZ_JBATIY010000026.1:0-1995 GCF_049668085.1 Sulfurovum sp.
GAAATAAATATGTCAAATTGACATATTTATTTCTTGGGACTAGCTTCCTTTTTTGTGACAATACTAAAAGTGATATCTGATAGCTCAGTATGTGCTTTGATAAAGCTATTGATCTCATCAAGTGTGACGGACTCGATCTTGTTTAACTGTTCTTTACTAAAATCAAGTGGTCTTCCGTAGTAATAGTCATTATACGCACGATGAAGCCTCTGAGAAAGTGTTTCTGTACGTAAAGGCTCAGATCCAAGTAAAAAATTCTTTGTATCGTCAAGCTCTTTTTGTGTGATACCTTCTTTGACAAAAGTATCTACCACTTCTTGTATCAGATCTTTTGCCTCATCTTGTGTACTTAGCTTTGTTTGCATATATCCGCTCAAATAAGAAACCGGTTTTGTACGTCTAAGTGAGGAATACACCCCATAAGTAAGCCCACGTTTTACACGTATCTCTTCCATCAAGCGTGAACCAAAACCAGCTCCTCCAAGAAGATACTCTGCGATCTTTGCTAAGTACTGGTCTTTTTCCTTATAGCTATAATTAAATGGTGCACCAAAATAGATATAAGCCTGTTGTGTATCTTCATCGATGAGTACTACTTCTTTTTTATCTGAAGCTTGAATAATTTTTTCTTCTTTCTCTTCAACTTTGGGTAAAAGTGAAAGAAGCTTTTTCATATACCTTTGTGCTTCATCAAATGTAATGTCTCCACCCACAACACCTATGGCATTGTTGTACCCTAAATGTGTAGAAACATGTTTTTTAATATCTTCTAACGATATACTTTCTACACTCTCTATCGTTCCATCATAAGGTCTAGCTAAAACAGTATCTTTAAAGAGTGTGGAACGCAAAGAAGTACCTGCAATATAGTCAAAATCACTCTTCTTTTGTGTCAGCCAACCTATCTTTTGATGTTTGATCTGCTCAAGTGCTTCTTGTGTATAATTTGGGTCTTTTAAAAGTTCTTCCAAACGTTCTACTGCATAGGGAAATTCACTTTTTAATGAAGAGACCTCTATCACAAAACTATCACGTCCTACATGTGCCCCGATCTCTACTGCATGTGCATCAAGTTTTGTCGCAAAACCTACACTTCCCTCTTTAGATGTACCTTCATTCATGAGCCTTGCAGTCATGTCTGCTAAACCATCTTTGGTATTACTCAAATGTCCTGCATTTGTAAAGATGAGTTGGATGGATACAATAGGAAGGTACTTCTCCTCTTCAAATACAACAGGTACTTTGTGTTCTTTAATCTCTATCTCTTTAACTGATGCTGCCATCAATGCTCCTTGTAGTGCTATCAATAATAAAATAATTTTCTTCATATAAAATCTTTAGGTTTTTATTTACTCCAAAGGAAATACCTTTAGTATAATCCAGTATTAACAATCAAAAGTTTAAAAAGATGCTTTAACGCATGTTTTTTAATTTTGAACTTTGCTTAAAAAACGTCCTATCAATAGTATCGTTCTAAAATCTCATACGCAGTATTACGTTTTGCAGGTTTTTCACCCACATCAGAGATGAGTTTGATCATCTCTTCCTGATTCATCTCATTCTTAGCTCCAGCAGCTGAAACTACGTTCTCTTCCATCATCGTAGAGCCAAGATCATTGGCACCAAAAAGAAGTGCCATTTGTCCTATGTAAGAGCCTTGTGTCACCCATGAACTCTGTATATTTGGTACATTATCCAAAAAAAGCCTCGCTACTGCCAAATAACGCAGATAAAGATTTGAAGAGGTTTTTGTGATCGTTGGCAATTCTCTTTTGAGCTGTGTATGGTCACTTTGATATGACCACATAATAAATGCTCTAAACCCTCCGGTTTCATCCTGAAGCTGACGTACATAATCCCAGTGTTCCACTATCTCACGTGTCGTCTCTACCGTACCATACATCATCGTAGCCGTTGACTTGATATCGAGCTTGTGTGCCTGTCGGTGCACTTCCAGCCATTGATCTTTATCGTGTTTTTTAGGGGCTATAATGT
>NZ_JBATIY010000027.1:0-21512 GCF_049668085.1 Sulfurovum sp.
ATGAGAGCACAGATCCAGTTTTTGTTTCCTAAGTAGGTTATGCTTTATATTATAAGGTAGTTAAAAGTAAAGCAAATAACGGGAGGTATGATACTTCTTTTACATTTCAATATCTTATTTTCCAAAACCTTATAAAATATATAACTTTATAAGGTTTTCTTGTTAACAATTCTCTAACTTATATATTATGTGACTCATTTTTGGATTAGATACTACTCAGGAAATTTTTGTGCTGTAAAGCGAGATGCTCTAAGATAAAATACTTTTACCTATTTATTGATTTTCTGAAGTCTTTTATTGGTTACGCTGTCCTCTTCTACTTTACAAACATTGGTATTTTGTCCACAGTGACGGCAGGTATGTTTTAATGGTATATAAGGCAAACCACTTTTTGTACTGCCAATGATCTGTCCACACTTGGGACATTTAATGAAAACACCCATAATTCCGACAAGTATAAATATCACGATCAATACACCTGTATTGATGTCAAAATTAGGATTAAAAAACAAATATCCTAACAATAGGATAGTAATTAAACGGAAATAGTACTTTTTAAAAGCTGATATACACATATTATCTTAGTCTTTATAATTTTTAATGGGAACTGTGTGTAGAGTAAAAAAGCTTTACTTTTTACTCTCAACAAACTTTTCAATACGTCTGATACCCTCACGGATCGTTGTAATATCTGTAGCGAATGAGAATCTAAAATACCCTTCAGCACCAAAACCGATACCTGGTACTACAGCCACTCCAGTAGCCTGAAGAAGTTCTTTACAGAACTCTATAGAGTCATTGCTGACATCTTTGATGTTTACAAAGAGGTAAAAAGCACCTTGCGGTTTAAGTACGGAAAGACCATTGATCTCATTGAAAAGTTTTACCGCTTCTTCAGCTCTACCCTCAAAAGCTCTTCTCATTTGTTCGATCTCCGTATCTACTTCACCAAGCAGTGCCGGGATAGCTGCTTTTTGCGTAATTGAGTTGATGTTTGATGTACTTTGACTCTGAAGCTTGTTCATAGCAGAGATAAGTTCTTGGTTTGGAGTTGCCAAGTATCCAAAACGCCATCCTGTCATGGCTACAGATTTACTAAGACCATTGATGGTCACAGTTCTTTGATACATGTCCTCACTGATACTTGCAGCGGCAATAAAATCAATGTCATAAACAAGTTTTTCATACATTTCATCACTAGCAACAATAATATCAGTGCCTTCAAGCACTTCAGCCAATGCACGAAGTTCAGATTCTGAATAGACAGAACCAGTAGGATTGGATGGTGATGTAAGGATGAGCATTTTTGTTTTAGGCGTAATAGCAGCTTTGAGCTGTTCTGCCGTGATCTTGAACCCAGCGATCTCATCTGTTTCTATGATGACCGGTACAGCACTTGCATATTTGACCAGTTCAGGGTACGTTACCCAGTAGGGTGCAGGAATGATCACTTCGTCACCTACATTGAGTACAGCTTGAAAAAGGTTGAAGAGTGACTGCTTGGCACCATTACTCACAATGATATCTGAAGGAGCATACTCGAGGTTATTGTCTCTTTTGAGCTTTGTTGCTACAGCTTCTAAAAGCTCTGGTATACCTGGTACCGCAGTGTATTGTGTAAATCCATCATTGATAGCTTTAATGGCTTCATCTTTGATGCGTTGTGGTGTTCCAAAGTCTGGTTCACCGGCAGAGAAAGAAAGAATATCTTTACCTTGCGCTTTTAAATCACGGGCAAGTGAAGAGATAGCGATAGTGAGTGAGGGAGATAGTGTTTGTATACGATCTGAAAGCATGTAAAAACCTTTGATTATAATTTAAATAATTATATCAAAAAATGCGTTAAAAAAAGCAACAGAAGGATCTAATCCATTGCATGGATAAAGTTATCATAAAGTTCTTCAAGTTCATGATCTTTTTCTTTGATATGTTTATGGTCACCCGTTTCAACGGCTGTTTCAACAATGGCAAGACGTTTGAGCAGATATTCAAAGATCTCTTTGTTAACATCCGGGATCTTGTTATGGCTAAGTGGTGTCTTATCAAATCCGCGTTTAAGTACACGCGCAGGTATGCCTATGGCAGTAGAGTCTGAAGGTACATCTTTAACTACAACGGAATTTGCACCTACTTTTGAGTTTTCACCTATAGTGATATTTCCAAGTATTTTAGCACCTGCTCCTATGACTACACCATTTTCAACAGTAGGGTGTCTTTTTCCTTTGCTTGTACTCACTCCACCCAAGGTTACTTGCTGGTAGATAATAACATCATCACCGATGATAGCAGTTTCACCAATAACAACTCCCACACCATGGTCAATGAAAACCCTATGACCAATAGTCGCTGCAGGGTGTATGTCTATGACCGTTAGAAACTGTCCAATAGCAGAGATAAGTCGTGGAAGGAATCTCAGTCCTTTTTTGTAAAGTGAGTGTGCCAAACGATGAAAAAGCAATGCCCATAACCCTGGGTAGTTAAAAAAGAGTTCAAAGGTTGAATGCAATGCAGGGTCATTTCTTTTTACATTAAGAAAGTCTTCTTTGATCAGAGTAAATGGATTCACTGTTAATGTTCCTCGTCTATGGCTTGAATGGTCTTAAGATAGCTATTTTCACTTAAATAAAGGTAAAGTTTACCCAAAAGATCTCTTTTTTCTTCTTTACCCAACAGTTCAGATTCTTCTATACGGTACTTGAGTGTCTTATCCATAATATTTGTATCATAGTCCAAGTCATCCAGTACATCCATGAGGTTTTGTGCCTCGATAAGATCTTCTATTTGATACTTTCCATCTTCATCGAAAGCAATCACTGCTTCTGTAGGGTGAGTGAAGAGATTATGTTTCATCCCCAGTACTTCCTGGTAGGCTCCGGTAAGAAAAAAAGCAAGAAAGTACTCTTCTTGACTCACATCTATGTCATGCAGGTAAAGAGGCAAGTCACGGTTAAAGCCTATCTCTCCATCACTGTCGCAGGTGATATCCCAGATACTTGCAGGATTGGTTGGTTTGGTATGAAGTTTGTCAAGGGGCATGATAGGGAAATGTTGTGCCAACCCCCAAAAATCAGGCAGTGACTGGAAGGCAGAAAAGTTGACCAGATACTTCTCTTGGATACGGTCCTGCAGTTTGTTCAGTTCATCCGTGTCTTCATCCTTAAGTAAAGAGATGGCTTTTTTGATGATGAGATTCACAAGTATCTCTGTGTTTGAACGGTCTTCGAGGTCTATGTACCCGAGGTCAAACAGTGTGAGCAAGCTTTCCATATGGTCTAGTGCATCATGAAGGTACTCTCTGGCATTTTCACGTTTGAGACTGTTGAACAGGTCATAAAGCTCTTGGATGAGAGGAGGGTTCACCTCTTTTAAACGCAGGCCTTTTTCATGGTATTCCTGAGAAAAGAGTTCAAGTACCGGGGCTACAAGTACAGAATGAGACGCGGCTATATAACGCCCTGATTCTGTAAAGATATCAGGTTCTTCTACCCCTTTGCGTTTGGAGATCTCTTGCATTAAGTAGATCACATCATTGGCAAACTCTTTGAGGGAATAGTTTCTCTCCTGATTATGAGGATGCTGGCTGTATTCCACGGCAAGTCCACCACCGATGTTGATGGCTCCCAGTGCAGTTGCCCCACGATTTTTGAGGTCAGCATAAATGTTGCCTGCTTCTCTCAATGCCTTTTTCAATGGAGCGATGTCTCCCATCTGTGAGCCTATATGGAAATGTATCATCCAAAGAGAATCCAAAAGGGCATTCTTTTTCAGCATCTCATAGGCTTCAAGAAGTTCTGTAGAGGTGAGCCCGAACTTAGAACTGTATCCACCGCTTTTTGCCCATATTCCGATACCGGAACTATGTAGTCTTATCCGTACACCGATCTTAGGAGAGATAGGCGTTTCGATACCATCATTGAACTCTTGGTTCACCTGAATAATGGTTTCAAGTTCACCTAATCCTTCTATGGTAATGGTAATGTTGTGACCCATCTTTGCAGCGATAAAACACAGAGATATCATCTCTTTGTCTTTAAAACCATTCACTGTGATAGGCGCACCCAATGGCGTTTGTGTCACCGCAATGATAAGCTCGGCTTTACTTCCTGCTTCTAAACCATAGTTATAGTTCTGAGAGACATCCATAAGGGCATGTACAAAGTTAGGGAACTGATTGACCTTGAGTGGAAAAACAGCATGAAAGTCACCTTTATAGTGAAAGTCTTTTTTGGTTTTGTTAAAGGTCTTAAAGAGTGTTGATATCTGTTTTTCTATGAGATGGGGAAAACGAAGGAGAAGGGGACCTTTGTAACCTTTTTCTCGTATCTCTGTAGTTATTTCAAGCAATGAAGGTTTAGACGCATGATTGATATTGATAGTATCATCCTGAATGATAAAGTTATTATCACCCCAAATGTCTAAACCAAATTTTTTCATGTTCGTATCCTCACTTTTAATAATGATAATTATAGCAAAACTTAATCGAATCTTACCTATAATTGTTCTTATGAAGAAACAGTTCTTAACAGTTGAAGCAGACCAGCATCATATTAAGCTTATCTCTACGGGGGAATGGATGCTTAACGCTGTACGTCAAATCGAAATAGAACTGCTTAAAGTCCCCTGTGATAAAAAGATTATCTGGGATCTTTCTGGGGTAAATGATTTTGATAGTGCAGGTGTACTGCTTTTTATAGAACATCTTGAACGATTTCAAAAAGAAACAGATATCGAAGTGATTGGTTACAGTGACAATCAAAAGGATATGTATGACCTCCTTAATAAGAATCTTCCACAGATCGAAGTACCTGCAAAAAAATCCTATCTTGAGAAGCTAGGTAGAAATGCATTTGAAGCCTATAACGATCTGAAGAGTTTTACTACTTTTATTGGACATCTTTTTTATGCCATGTTCCATACATTTATTCATCCTAAAGATATACGTTTTAAAGAGACGGTGTACCATATTCATCAATCAGGATTCAATGCCGTCATTATCATCGCATTAACTTCATTTCTGGTCGGTATGGTCATATCTTATCAGGGGGCCGTACAGTTGGCCAAGTTTGGTGCAGATATTTTTATTGTAGATACGGTAGCCATTTCTATTACAAGAGAGTTGGGACCGATGATAACGGCTATTGTCATTGCAGGTCGAAGTGGTTCTGCTTATACCGCCGAAATTGGGGCTATGAAGATCACTGAAGAGATAGCTGCCATGCGTACAATGGGGTTTGACCCCTATACTTTTCTCGTTCTTCCACGTGTTTTTGCTTTAATGATCTCACTGCCATTGTTGATATTCTTTGCTGATATTATCGGTATCTTGGGTGGTATGGTTGCATCAAGTATACAACTGGGTATTTCTCCAACACTTTTTATCGAAAGAGTCTATGAAGTATTGGAAGTAAAACATTATCTGCTGGGTATGATGAAGGGACCGGTTTTCGCCTTTCTCATTGCATCTATAGGATGCTTCAGAGGATTTCAAGTAGCACATAATACAGAGAGTATAGGATTACAGACCACTGCTTCAGTGGTAAACTCTATCTTTTTGGTTATTGCTTTTGATGCACTTTTCTCAGTGATATTTACGGAACTTGGCCTATGAACCCTGTGATTAATGTAGAAGGTGTTGTGACAAGGTTTGGTGAAAGAACCATCCATGACGGGATTAATTTACATATCGATGAAAATGAGATCTATGCAATTTTAGGTGAAAGTGGTTCAGGTAAATCAGTACTTATGAAAGAGATGATCATGCTTTTGGAACCTACTGCAGGAGAAGTGACAGTCTTAGGTAAAATCCTTAGTGAGATCAATTTTGATGATGCTCAGGCTTTGCGGAGCGACTGGGGTGTACTTTTTCAGTTTGGAGCTCTTTACTCTTCTTTGACCATCGCTGAAAATATAGAAGTACAGCTCAAAGAGTATACAAAGATATCACAGTCCATGAGAAATAAACTGGTGCGATCCAAGTTGGCTCTTGTCGGACTGGAAGCACATGTAGGAGCACTTTACCCTTCCCAATTGAGTGGAGGTATGGTCAAACGTGCTGCACTTGCACGGGCTTTAGCGATGGAGCCAAAATTACTCTTTTTGGATGAACCCACATCCGGACTTGATCCTATAGGTGCACGAAATTTTGATGCACTCATTGTAGAGTTGAGAGACTTGTTAGGTATCACTGTGGTAATGATCACACATGACTTGGAGAGCATTTTCAGCATTGTGGACAGGTTGGCTGTTTTGGCAGATAAACAGGTAGTGGCAGAAGGTTCACTTGAAAATGTGTTACAATCACAACATCCCTTTGTGGAAGAGTTCTTTAAGAATGAGTACACAAAAGAGAGGTTTAAAGACAAGGTGAAAGATGTATAGTAGAGTCAATTATACTATTGTAGGTATTTTCGTATTAATTTTTGGCACGGGCATGGTATGGTTTGCTTTTTGGCTTGCCAAGTATGATCTACAGCAAGAGTTTGATACCTATCGACTCGAAATCAGTGAATCTGTTTCAGGACTTTCCATAGATTCTAATGTAAAATTACGTGGTGTGGATGTCGGTACTGTTAGTCAAATAAACATTAATCCCAAAAATATAGAAACAGTTGAAGTCGTCGTGAAGATCAAGAAGGGTATACCTATCAAAGAGGATATGGTAGCACATACTCAAATGTTTGGTGTGACAGGTCTTTTATCTATAGAGATAGACGGTGGTACAAACGCAGCAAAAACCTTAGTACCTACAGAAGAGTACATTCCACTTATCAATACCAAACCCTCCTTTCTTACTAAGTTGACAGGTGATATTAATGGCGTAGGTTCAAAAATCGAAGATCTTTTACTTCAGAGTCAGAAATTGCTTTCAGACCATAACATTGAAACGATGGGAAATATCCTTGAGAATACAGAAAAAGTGACAGCAAGAGCTACAGAGCTGGAAGATAAGGTCATGGTTTCTCTTGAAGAAGTAAATATGACCCTCAAAGAGTTTAGAATTTCCATGGCTAAAGTCACTAAAGATATTTCTGATATTAAAGAAGTCACTGTTCCTACGATCGATACATTAAAAGAAACAAGTAAAAACTTTAACCGTGTTGCTCTTAAAATAGAGAAGAGCATAGCCGATGGGGATTATAATTTCAAAAAGATCTTTGAACCGATACTTATAGATATCGGTATACTCATAGATCAGCTTAATGATATGTCGCGAAGTTTAGAAAATAACCCAAGTGATCTGTTGTTCAAATCCAGAGAATCAAGAAGAGGACCAGGCGAATGAAAATAAGTAAACCATTAGCATTTATCATTATACTTATAGGACTCCTGGGGTGTACAAAAGAACCGGCACTTAAAGTCTATAGTTTAGATACACCTACTGTCACTGCCGTATATGGAAATAGGTATAAAAATAAAAGTATTAAAGTCACATACCCGCAGAGCTTAAAAGACAAGGTATCGCAAAAAATGAATTTCTCTTACAGCAGTATCGATAGCGGGAATTATCAAAACTCTGAGTGGTCCAACAACATGAGAAAACTTTTACAAGGTACATTTGTAGAGGTTTTAGATGAGAGTAAGCTCTTTAAAGTCGTATTATCCGATACGTCAACTGTAAAAGAAGATTACAGGCTTGAGAGTACTATCTTTGCATTTCAGCATAGAGTACGAGGCGAACACTCAAATGCTGTTGTTTCTATACAGTTCAATCTCATAAATACAGAGACTGGAAACCTGGTCAAAAGTAAAAGGTTCAGTTATTCAGAATCGACACCGACAACCGATGCAAAAGGATATGTGAGTGCTACGAATGTAGCAGTATCAAAATTGAGTAGCGATCTAATGGATTGGCTTAAGTAAAATTGATACATTTAATATGTTTTATTTGTGAATATAGTAGAAAAATCCAATAAAATAAAAGTTTCTTATCACGATGCCTCTTATTCATAAGTAAAATTGTTTATTTAAGCATATTAGTATTAACATATAACCCTAACTTTTTAATAGGGGTTATATAAAGGAGACTAAATGAAAAAAGTATTGCTTGCCGTTGCCTTGTCTGCACAATTTACGACACAACTTTTTGCAGGGGGAGATATAGCACCTGTAGAGGCACATGAACCAGAAGTGATGACACATGAAGCTGAGTCAAAGTTCTATGTGATTCCCAAAGTGCTTATGATCATGGGAGACAAAGTTGGTCATGGAGATGCCCAACTCGATGGAGACAGAGATTATGGTTATGGTATTGACATTGGATATAGACTAGGACATGGATTTGCATTAGAATATGATTTTTCTTATTCACGTAATACAGTGACCGAAATAGAGCATGGTCATACTATGCATGAAGCTAAAGCAACTTACTATACACATGCATTGGATCTTGTCTATACGTATGATTTTACACATACTTTTGGTATGTTTGTAAAAGCAGGGTATGAACATGAGATCGAAGAGATCAAAGATCTACATATTGATAATAATGAAGATGGGTTCAACTATGGTGTAGGTATGGAAGTAGCACTGAACCACACCTATAAACTGATTGCTGAGTATGAGCATGCTACGATAGAAGGACCACGAGGTGATTCGATTTTTCTAGGTGTGATGTATAATTTTTAAATGATTTAAACGTTCTTTGTTGAATCGTTTAAAATGCTTCAACAGGAATGGTTTTTTCCTCTTTACTCTCTAAGTCTTTGACCCAAACTGTACCATTTTTCAATTCATCTTCACCTATAAGAACAGCATAGCGTGCATTGACCTTATCTGCACCTTTCATATGGCTTTTGAAACCTTTTGAAGTATACTCAAGTGTTACTTTTGTCTCTTTACGTTTAGATGTAGCTATAGGAAACAGGACTTCAATAGCTTCTTCGGCCATAGCTCCCAAGTAGATGCCGTTTTTTTCAACCTCAGGCATCTGTACAAGTTCCATGATACGTTCTATACCTATAGCAAAACCTACTGCTGGTGTAGGTTTGCCATCCAAGAATTCTACCAATTTGTCATAACGTCCACCACCTGCGATAGCTGACTGTGAACCAATGTCATTACTGACAAACTCAAAGGCTGTTTTGTTGTAGTAATCCAACCCTCTTACAAGGTTTGTATCTACTTGGTATTTTATGCCTGCTTTGTCAAGTAGGGCAGTGAGTTTGTTGAAGTCACTATCGCATTCTTCACAAAGGTTATTAATGAGCTTTGGAGAATTAACCAATAGTGATTGGCATTTCTGGTTCTTACAGTCAAGCACACGTATAGGGTTCGTGTCAATACGTCTATTACAGTCTTCACATAATTCATCTTTGATCTCTGTGAGAAAATTTACAAGGTTCTTTTTATATGGAGGCATACACTCCACACATCCTAGTGAGTTTATCTGAAGATCAAAACCTATCCCTAGTTCAGAGAAGATCTGGCTGATCATCGTGATAATGGTAAAGTCTTCATAGACAGAACCCTCGCCAAAACTTTCACAACCAAACTGATGAAATTCTCTTAGACGACCTTTCTGTGGTCTTTCATAGCGGAACATAGGTCCATAATAGTAAAACTTATGTTTGACTGGTTGACGGTCAAGTTTGGCAGAGACAAAAGCACGTACTATCCCTGCAGTTCCTTCCGGACGCATACAAACATCGTTACCCCCTTTGTCTTCAAACTGGTACATCTCTTTACCTACAATATCAGAACTTTCACCCACTGAACGTTTAAACAGAGAAGTCTCTTCAAGTATAGGTGTTTCTATGTAGCTATAACCATACTTTTTTGCTACACCTATGGCAGTGGTTACGATGTGTACAAAGCGTTGGCTCTCGTCAAAAGTAAGGTCTTTCATGCCTCTAAGTGGGTTGATCATAGTGTGTTCCTTAAATAATCTGTTATATGTGTGTGTATCGTTTCTATATCTTCTGTTGCATCTACAAAGAGATGAGGTATACCAAGTTTGAGGATACTTTGTTTCATATGTTCTTGTACCGTTAAAAGGTACTCTAATCCTCTAAGTTCAATACCATCTAAATTTTTAGCCGAAGTTCGCTCTTCCAAGGTTTTCATATCTGTTAAAAATAAGATGACCTTGTCTGGGAAATGCCCTTCAAGGGCAAATTTGTTAAGGCTTACAAGTTCATCAAAATCAAAATTACCATTGGCAAGGGCATATCCTATCCCAGAGAGAAATCCTCTGTCAGAGAGTATGACCTTATCCTTGTTAGGAGAGATGACCTCTTGGTAGTGTTCCGCTCTGTCAGCCAAGAAGAGCAGAAGTTCCGCACGCTTGGAGGCTAAGGAGTCAGAAAGAAGTATTTCTCTGGCTTTTTTCCCAAATGCAGTACCGCCAGGTTCATGTGTGATGATGATCTCAGGGTGCTTTTGTGAGATGAGGTTGATCTGTGTACTCTTGCCACAGGTGTCTATGCCTTCAAATAGTACATACATTAGAGTTTACACTTTATGAGTTTTAACACGTCATCGTGTACGAGGTGATCTATTTTGCCATCAAAGTGTAAAATGGAACGTACTACAGAAGAACTGACAAAAGCATGCTGAAGGCTAGGCATCAGATAGACAGTCTCCAACTCTTCCTTAAGTGAAGTATTGGCATAACCCATTTGAAGTTCATACTCAAAGTCACTGACGGCTCTAAGTCCTCTAATGATAATATTGGCTTCGAGTTTATCTGAGAGATCGATCAGAAGACTGTCAAATCCGATCACCGATACACTCGGATAGTCTTTTGTTGCAGCTTTAACCATCTCTATACGTTGTTCTAGTGAAAACATGGGCTTTTTTTCCTGGCTAACTGCCACAGAAACGATGATCTCATCAAACATGTGAGAAGCGCGTCTGATGATATCCAAATGTCCATTGGTTATGGGATCAAAAGTCCCAGGATAGATCGCTCTTCTGATATTACTCATATTAACTCCATCTTTCATAAAGATTATTTTTTATGCCTAACACATCATACCATTTACCGATGATAAATTTTTCCATATCTTCCAGAGAAGATGATTCTGAGTAGTATCCCATGACAGGCGGAGCAATGATAACTCCAAGGGCGGCTAATTTTTGCATATTTTCCAATGCAATGGCAGAAAAGGGTAACTCTCTTGGAGCAAGAAGCAACTTTTTTTGCTCTTTAATTGCTACTGCTGCCACACGTGTAGGGAGGTTATCACTGATACCGCATGCGACTTTCGCCAACGTATTCATACTGCAAGGAATGATAGCTGTCATATCTACCCTAAAAGAACCAGACGAGATCGATGCTGCAATGTTCCCACTTGAATGTAGGGTGACTTGTTTATTCTCAAACGATTCTACGGTGAGCGCATTATCAGAAACGACCACATGGACTTCAATATCCTCAGGTAAAAAATCAACAAACTTCTTACCTAACTGAACACCAGATGCACCAGTAATCGCTACTACAAGTTTCATGAATTGCCTTATATTTTATTAAAAGGATTATAGCAAAAGAAATTAAGAGTTTGGGATTTAAGTAAAAGATTAATATGCATGGAGCGGGCGAAGGGATTCGAACCCTCGACAGCCTGCTTGGAAGGCAGGAACTCTAGCCACTGAGCTACGCCCGCATAAATGCGTATATTTTGGTGGTACCGCAGGTCGGATTCGAACCGACACGCCCGAAAGCAGAAGATTTTGAGTCTACCAAGTCTACCAGTTCCATCACTGCGGCGTACATTATAAAATGTAGATGGGATTTTACATGGTATGTGCTTAAAGAAGGGTTAGTCAGATAGGCATAAATTACCTCATGAAGTCACTACATTTAGAGTATTTGAGTAAAATATCCTTAAAATAAATCTTGGGGATAGTGATCGATGAAAAAAGTAATGGTAATTGGCGGAGGCTATGGTGGACTTCGTGCTATTGAAACACTATATAAATATGAAGATATTGCGATTACTCTGATCGATAAAAATCCCTATCACTATTTACAAACTGAAGCTTATGGTTACATAGCAGGTCGATTTGATGTGCATGAGGTTGCCATTGATCTGAAGAATTGGTGTGAAGGGTTTAAAGATAGAGTAACATTTATTCACAAAGAGGCCACTTCTGTCAATTTTGAGGAGAAGATCGTATATTTAGATGATAATGAGCTATCTTATGATTATCTGATCATTGCTACGGGAGCGAAAACACATTTCTTCTCATTCATTAAGGGTCTAAGAGAGAACAGTTATGGTGTAAAGAATTTGCAAAGAGCACATAATTTTAGAGTGGAATTTGAGGACCTTATCTATAAAAAATTGAGACATGAAGAAGGATATCAAGAGGGTGAACTCAACATTGCCGTGGGAGGAGCAGGGCTAAGTGGAGTGGAAGTGGCTGCTGAAATGGCTTATGTCTTAGAGACTTACAGTAAAACCATAGGGGATACTGCAAAAGAGATACACATATATCTGATTGATGCAAGTGACACGATACTTCCTGGTATGGGAAAATACAGTATTGAGAAGACGAAGAAACGATTGGAATCATTGGGTGTAAAGATATTGACCGGTGCTTTTATCAACAGTGTAGATGGATCACATATCTATTTTAAAAATGGAGAGAAGATCCCTTATAGTTTTATGATCTTTACAGGCGGGATCAAAGCAGCAGAATTAAATGATAGTGTGAAGAATGAGAAAAATAGTATCAATCAGCTTATCGCTTCTCCTGAACTCAATATTCAAGATCATGAAGAGGTGTTTGCCATAGGTGATTGCGTTCAGATCAAAGACAGTGAGGAGAATATCTTGCCACCAACTGCACAAGTTGCTGAAAAGAGTGCAGAATATGTGGCAAAAACTATACGTCAAAGAATAGACGGTGTGGAGTCTCAAGCGTTTGATGCTGATGTGCAGGGTATATTTATTGCATTAGGAGGGAAATATGCAGTAGGTGAAATGTTCAAATACATAAAGGTAAAAGGATATATTGCCTATCTACTCAAAAAAGCGATCACACATGCGTATTATCTAGGACTACGTTTCCGTATTAATACTGGGTTTAAAAATCGTATCAGATAGAGATTGTTTAGTGAGATAATGTACAGAATCAATCGTATTTAACCTTGATATGAAGGTAAATATGATATTTTGACACTTTTTCATAGCTGACTTATTTTAATTTGTTATAATATCTTCATTATTTAATATTAAATTAGGGATACAATTGAAAATTACGATTATTATTACAGCTGTACTTTTTATTTATGCTGCATTTTCTACCATTTTCCATGAAACAGCATTGGTGGGTGATATCGGGAAAAAAATAGGAGATACCAATCTCCATTTATTTGGGCACCTTGCGTTTATCAATATTTTTGTTTTATTTTATCCTCTTTATAAACTTTATACCGATGTGCGTGTCAGAAAAAATATCGATTTTTATTTGGGTTGGCTACTCTTCTTCATTGCACTAATACTCTTTAGTGCTTTGGTCTTGGAAGCGCAAGATAGAGGTTTCATAGGTACACAGATAGTGGAGTTTTTATACCCTCTCATCGGTAAAGCAGGGCTTTGGTTGTTTTGGTTGATGATCATGGCACTCTCTTTGGTTTTCATTATAGACGATGATTTCAATTTCTCCGGCTTCAAGATGAAAAAACCTAAGTTTTCACTCTCTTTTACTTGGATAGGAAAGTTTTTTGCAGTTGTTGGAAAAGTATTAAAAAAGATATTTACAAATCCTTTTGCTTCACCTTCTCTTGAAGATGAAATGATGCCTGTGCTTGATGTAGTAGAAGAGAAACCAAAGAAAACACGTGTAAAAAGAAAGTCAGCTGCGCAAAAAGCTTTGGCTAAACCAAAAGAGGTAAAAGCACAAGCCCCTGATGAGACAGAAGATCCTGTATTGAATGAGATATTAGAACTTGAACATGAGATGGAAATGAGTACTGTAGAAGAGAAAGCTATCATGAACAGCTCAAATGTAGAGATAGTGAATGAGCTTGAAGAAAACTCTAAACTTATGGAGCAGATAGATAAGGGTGCGGTAGTAAAACCTAAAAACTTTAAACTGCCTAAATTGGACTTTTTACAAAAAGCGCCTAAGACAAGAAAAAAAGTAAATGAAGCAGAGATAGACAGAAAAATAGAAGAGCTACTTGCAAAACTGGAACAGTTTAAAGTAGATGGTGATGTTGTACGTACTTACAGCGGGCCTTTGGTGACCACATTTGAGTTTAAGCCGGCACCTCATGTCAAAGTCTCTAAAATTTTAAACCTTCAAGATGACCTTGCTATGGCACTTTCAGCTGAAACCATCCGTATACAGGCACCGATTCCGGGGCGTGATGTAGTCGGTATAGAGATACCAAATGAAAGCATAGATACCATTTATCTTCGTGAGATACTTGAGAGTGATCTGTTTAAAAACTCTAGTTCTCCTTTGACTGTATCACTTGGTAAAGATATCGTAGGTAAACCGTTCATTACAGATATCAAAAAACTGCCGCATCTGCTTATAGCAGGTACAACAGGTTCTGGTAAATCAGTAGGTATCAATGCGATGATCCTCTCTTTACTTTACAGAAATGATCCTGATCAGTTGAAGCTGATGCTTATTGATCCAAAAATGCTGGAATTTTCAATCTATAATGATATACCGCATTTGATCACACCAGTCATCACGGAGCCTAAAAAAGCCATCGCAGCACTTTCCAATATGGTAGGAGAGATGGAACGTCGTTATAAGTTGATGGCGGAGAACCGTACAAAAAATATAGATAACTATAATGAAAAAGTAAAAGCCGATGGTTCTGCAGAGCCTTTCCCTTTTATTGTCGTTGTGATAGACGAATTGGCTGACCTTATGATGAATGGTGGTAAAGAGGTAGAGTACTCTATAGCAAGACTTGCACAGATGGCAAGAGCAAGTGGTATACACCTTATCGTTGCGACCCAAAGACCTAGTGTGGATGTTGTTACAGGACTTATTAAGGCCAACCTCCCATCAAGGTTAAGTTACCGTGTAGGACAACGTATAGACTCTAAAGTGATCTTGGATGCAATGGGTGCGGAGAGCCTACTTGGACGTGGTGATGGTCTCTTTACACCTCCAGGTGCCACAGGTCT
Organism: Sulfurovum sp.; assembly: GCF_049668085.1. Taxonomy (GTDB): domain Bacteria; phylum Campylobacterota; class Campylobacteria; order Campylobacterales; family Sulfurovaceae; genus Sulfurovum. The sequence continues at coordinate 15,099 of NZ_JBATIY010000027.1, forward strand.
GGTACGTTTACATGCGCCATGGAACACGGAAGAAGAGATCGAAGAGATCGTTGAGTTCCTTAAAGCCCAACGTGCACCTGAATATGATGAAAGTTACCTTGTCGCAGGGGGAGCAGGTGCAAGTGACGGTGAGGGTGGAGATATAGAGCTTGATCCTCTCTATGAAGAAGCGAAGTCAGTGGTGTTGACAGACAATAAAACTTCTATCTCCTACCTGCAGCGTAAACTGCAAATTGGCTACAACCGTTCTGCCAACATTATAGAACAACTTGAGGCGAAGGGTGTATTAAGTGCACCTAACGCAAAAGGTAACAGAGAAATCGTCTAATTTCCTGTTATTTATGAAAAAGTACCTTTTTTAAAATGAATTTGGTACTTTTTCTGTAACCATCCGACACATAAAAATTATCTCTTTTATGCCTTCAACTTATAATTTTGGTATTACAACCATTTTCTGCTAACATCTGCATACAAAACTATAAACAGGAGACCATTATGGCCTTATTAGAAGAATATAAAGCTCACACAGCTGAGCGTGCTGAACTAGGGGTACCACCACTAGTATTGACGGCTGAACAAACAGCCGAACTTGTTGAACTACTTAAAGCAAGTCCTATCGCAGATAGCGAATATGCTATGGAGTTATTTAAAAATAAAATTCCTGCAGGTGTGGATGATGCAGCTTATATTAAAGCAGCATTTTTGAATGATATCATTCAAGGAAATGTATCATGTACTGAGATCAATGCTGTTGAAGCAACAGTGATCTTAGGAACTATGCTTGGTGGATTTAACGTGGCACCACTTGTTGATGCACTTAAATCATCTGATGCAGCAGTAGCTGAATCAGCAGCAACACAACTTAAAAATACACTTCTTGTTTATGATTCATTTAACGATGTTAAAGCACTTATGGATGAGGGTAATGCATTGGCTAAAGAGATCGTTGAATCATGGGCAAATGCTGAGTGGTTCTACAACAAACCAGAGATGGAAAAAGAGATCACACTTACTGTGTACAAAATCCCTGGTGAAACAAATACAGATGACCTTTCTCCTGCATCTGAAGCATTTACAAGAGCAGATGTGCCTCTTCATGCAAACTCATTCCTAGTAAATAGGATGGATAATCCACTAGATACTATGAAAGAACTCAAAGAAAAAGGAAACCCACTTGTATATGTTGGTGATGTTGTAGGTACAGGTTCATCAAGAAAATCTGGTATCAACTCACTTCAATGGCATATGGGAGAAGATATTCCTTTTATCCCTGGTAAAAGAACAGGTGGTGTAGTTATCGGTGATATCATTGCACCGATCTTCTTTAACACTGCAGAAGATGGTGGATGTATACCTATTCAAGCACCAACAGGAGAGCTTAATACTGGTGATGTGATCACACTTAAGCCTTTTGATGGTGTGATCGAGAGAGATGGAAAAGTTGTTTCTGAGTTTAAACTTGAACCAAACACACTTCCAGATGAGATGAGAGCAGGTGGACGTGTACCACTTATCATCGGTAAAGGTCTTACTGTTAAAGCTAGAGAAGCATTAGGTATGGATGCTGGAGATATCTTCATGACTCCGGATGTTCCTGCTGATAACGGTAAAGGATTTACACTTGCACAGAAAATGGTAGGTAAAGCTGCTGGTATTGAGGGTGTTAAACCAGGTGTTTACTCTGAGCCAGTATGTACAACTGTTGGATCTCAAGATACAACAGGTGCGATGACTAGAGATGAAGTGAAAGACCTTGCAGCACTTAGTTTTGGTGCAGACTTTGTACTTCAGTCATTCTGTCACACATCTGCATATCCAAAGCCTGCAGATATCAAGCTTCAGCACACACTTCCAGACTTTATGACTGATAGAAAAGGGTTTACTCTTAGACCAGGTGATGGTGTTATCCACTCATGGTTGAACCGTATGTGTATGCCTGATACTGTTGGTACTGGTGCAGATAGTCACACAAGATTCCCTATAGGTATCTCATTCCCAGCTGGTTCTGGACTTGTGGCATTTGCAGCAGTTACAGGTATGATGCCACTTACTATGCCAGAATCAGTATTAGTTAAATTCTCAGGTGAAATGCAACCAGGTATCACACTGCGTGATATGGTAAATGCTATTCCTCACCAAGCGATTAAAGATGGTCTTCTGACTGTTGAAAAAGCTGGTAAGAAAAACATCTTTGCAGGGCGTATTTTAGAGATAGAAGGTCTTGAACAACTTAAAGCAGAGCAGGCATTTGAGCTTTCTGATGCATCTGCAGAGCGTTCAGCTGCTGCATGTACAGTAAAACTTGATAAAGAGCCTGTGATTGAATACCTATCATCAAACGTTGCACTTATCGAAGAACTTATCGCTCAAGGGTATGAAGATAAAGCTACACTTGAAAGACGTGCACAAAAAATGAGAGACTGGATCGCAAACCCAGTACTTCTTGAAGCAGACGCTGATGCAGAGTATGCAGCCGTAATTGAGATCAATATGTCTGAGATCACTGAGCCGATCGTTGCTTGTCCAAATGATCCGGATGATGTAAAAACATTGACTGAAGTTCACGAAGCAGGACTTAGAATAGAGATGGATGAAGTATTTGTTGGTTCTTGTATGACAAACATTGGTCTATTTAGAGCAAATGCAGAAGTACTAAGAGGTGAAGGTCCAGTTGAAACTAAACTTTGGATCTGTCCTCCAACTAAAATGGATGAGAAGACATTGACTGAAGAAGGTTACTACTCAGTATTCGGGATGGCAGGTGCACGTATCGAGCCTCCAGGATGTTCTTTATGTATGGGTAACCAGGCAGCTGTTAAGCAAAATGCATGGGTATTCTCAACATCAACAAGAAACTTCGATAACAGACTTGGTAAAGGTTCACAAGTTTATCTTGGTTCTGCTGAGCTTGCAGCTGTTGTTGCACTTAAAGGTAAATTACCAACTGCTGCTGAATATGCAAAGATCGTAGCAGATAAGATCAAGCCAGAAATGAGTGATGATATCTACAAATACCTAAACTTCAACAAGGTTTCTAAAGAGGAACTTGAAGCGATGGTTGAGTAGTCACCACCGAATTTTTTCACTTCCTACCTTTTTTAAGGTAGGAAACTTTAATCCCTATTTTCAATTTTCCCTTCTTTACTTACTATAATACAATATACCTTTTCTAGAAAATAGCTATATTTTCTTAACTAATCATATAATTAAAATTAATATTATATTATTTTAGTTACAATAAATTGAGTTATAAATAATAAATTAAAGGATTCAACATGGGTATGTTAATGATTTCTATAGGTATAGGGTATTTCGCAAGCTTCATTCTTTTTTTGATTGCTGAAGAAATGTCATTAAAAGATTCTGACTTTTCTGATATTAAGGATGCTTTTACTCAAGAACTTAGTTTGGACGATAGTTTAACTAAATACGGTACTATTAAATATATGGCAATGTATATTGTTGGTGTATTTGTTATTGGTCTTCTGATCTCAACACAAATTCTAATACCAAATGGCTTCGGCTTAGGACATCTCATGGCATATGTATTTTTACCATCTATGATCGGTTCACTTGTTATTTTACTGCTTAAATGGAGATTCCAACCACTACTTAAACTCATCTCTTCATTTTTATTTGGTGCTGGGTATATTGGTGCATCAGCATTTGCAGTTGCTGTCACACATCTTTTATTAACTTAAGATGCTTTAGGGATATTTTTAGAGGACTTCTTTAAAAATATCTCTGAATTTTTCAGGTATACGACAAGGTTTTCCCTGATCTACATAGACTAACGTCACTTCCATACTAAAGACTTTTATTTCCTCTTTCCATACTTCTTGTAGTAATACGAGTGATGAACTTTTAAGCGTTAAAATGCTCGAGGTAACCTCTAGGGTATCCCCCAATGCAGAAGTGGCTAAAAAACTAGCCTTAAGGTCACGTACAACAAACCCACTCTTGTCACCTAATGTAGGTTTTATACCTCTTTGAAAAAAGATCTCTGAGCGTGCACGTTCACAATATTTTATATAATTCGTATGATAAACGATCCCTCCTGCATCTGTATCTTCATAATAGACCCTAATCTTCATGCTAAACCCCTTTGTATACTTCACTATCGAGCCTTTTATAATTTAGCGGACAATAAAACGGTCACTAAAATGTTTGAAACTGAAAGTGTTTTTTGATTGTACTTTAGTGTATTGTACAGAAATATATTAGATAACCACGTCAAAAGGCTATTTTAAATAGTGGGTCATAGTAAACCTTTTTATCTCTTTTCCTCAAAAAACCCTCAACCATATCTTCAATCTGATTCTCATCACGACAAGGGCTGATATACTTTTTATAATCGTCCTCACTATCAAAGGTCATCGTTTTAAATTCACCATCCTCATGAAGAACATTGGCTTCATATACTGTTTCTATTTTATAGCTATTGAACATGTCCATAGCTCACCAATATCTTCATCTAAATCATATACTGTTTGCAGGCGCCCGCTTTTTTCATTAGATCTACAATATACTTAAATTCAAAATTTTAAACCTAATTTAAGAATAAATATGTTATTAAAATTCAAGGAGATATAATGAATATCAAATATACAAATATTGAATCAGAACTACCAAATCTACAGTCTATATTAAAAGATTCTCTTCAAAAAGAGGTATTAGATATAAAAATTGTAGATGACAATTGTGATAAATATCATTCTGAATGTCAGAATTGTCCTTTATTAGATAAAGCGAAGTACGTTGTTTTTTCTCCTCATGTACAGAAAGAATATAGAAGTTATGAGCATTTTGTATTTTTAGATCATTCTGGAGAAACACTATGCTATAAAAGTGGAAGAGATTTTGAATTGTTCGGAATGCTCAAGCCATGTATAAATCTTGAACTATCTGATGAAAACGTCCCCCAAAACGGTCACTAAATTTCACTTAATTTCCTACAATACAGAAAATTTTTAAAAATAGAAGTCTTTATTTCCTACAATTTCCGGCAATTGTAGGACAAGAAGAGTAATCATAATAAACTCGAATTTTCACCTGTTTTCTCCTATTTTCTGGGGCTTATCGTATATTGGAATATTGGCGGTGCCGGATTTGTGTCAGTCATCCAAAAAAGAAGCTCTCTTTTTTTGTAAATTTTTATCTTTTAAAACCTTATAGGCTTTAGCATATACTTTTAAAGTAATGTTAGCACTCTTATGTGCCATCATTTTAGACACCCAGATTATCTCTTCACCATATGATATCATTAAAGATGCAAAGGTGTGAAGTAATTGATAGAGATATCGTTTATCTCCTTCATTAATTAGATCTTTAAACTGTTTCGCGATTGTATCATGACTGTAAGCGAATAACCTTATATCCTATGTTAGATCATAAAGTTTTCATGACCAAGGAAAGAAAATAGCTTTTAAGTAGTATCTAAAAATACAATTACTTAAAGTTGCCGTTTGTGGATACTCAGAGTGCGAAAGATATGGTATAATATAGTGTAATTAAATTATTAAGGAGATACAATGAAAAAGTTTAACCTTTCATTAGTAGCAATTTTGGCAATGAGTACATTTGCAATCGCAGGTGGAGATATAGCACCGGTAGAACCTGTAGTAGAAACACCATATATGGAACCAGCAAAAGTAGGTGGTTTTTATATTGGTGCAGCATATGGTTGGAACAACCTATCAATGGATCACGATGCGGACACTGCTCTTACAACAACTAGTGTTGACGCTGATTTTGGTGCATTTATGATCGATGCGGGTTATAAATTCAACCCTTATATAGCTGTTGAAGGTAGATACTCATTTGGTATAAGCTCTAGCAATGACTTAGGGTGGACAAATGGTCTTAGCTCTGATGTAACAGTAGATTCATGGGGTCTTTATGTAAAACCTATGTACCCAGTAACAGATGCAATCAACATTTATGCACTACTTGGTTATGGTTCAACTAGTGCAGATTATGATAATCCTGCTGGCGGAACATTTACTTCAGACGATATTGATGGCTTCTCTTGGGGTATAGGTGCAGATTACGCTTTCACAGACAATTGGGCTGTGTTTATTGACTATTCATCAATAGTTGATGATGAAGATACACGTGTTAATTTATACGGAACAAATGTTTCTGTTGATAATATTAATTTCGGTGTAAATTACACATTCTAAGAACACTTTATGCTAAGCCTCTTGGCTTAGCAGATCTATACTATGCGTACTTCTAAAAAATAGTATTTTCACTTTAAAACTCTATCTCTATTTCTTTTGATTTTTTAAAGCTTGTTGATAATCATAATTCTTACGTGCTTCAATACTTATAATGTCACCTTCATCAAATAGATTCATTAAAGTTGATTTTGAAGTACTTGGATTTTGAGCTATAGCTAATTTAACTTCTTTA
>NZ_JBATIY010000028.1:0-9445 GCF_049668085.1 Sulfurovum sp.
GAAAAAATGTGACAATGGCAAATGTGGAGAAGGCAAAAAAAGTGCCAAAAAATGTGACAATGGCAAATGTGGAGAAGGTAAAAAAGAGGCAAAAAAGGCTCCTTCTAAAATGAAATGCGGAGAAGGAAAATGTGGATAATCTACCCATAACACTTCTTCTTTAAACTCCTATTTCTCAAGATGTAGGAGTTTTATCTTCCTTTTAGAAATCATTGTATAATGTACCTATGAATAAACAAAGGACATGTATGCGATATTTATTTATTCCCCTCCTTCTATTACTCTTTTTTACTGGCTGCGAAGACAAAGAGCAGCAGGCCAAACATGATGCTCAAATCGCACAACAAGCAAGAGCAGAACTGCTTGCAGAATTAGAAGCCAAAAAAGTGCAAAAGAAAAAAGAAAATGCCAAGCTTAACAATATGGGTATCAATGTGGATGATGGTACCATCACGATAGATACCAACAAAACCAAAGACTTTTTTAATGACTTAGGCCAAAAAATGGATATAGAAATGAAAAAAATGGCTGCAGATATGGAAAAAGGCATCATTGAGTATAAAGAAGCAGGTGTTGAGGTCAATGAGCAGCATATCCATATCGATCTGAATAAAACCCATGACCTTCTTCTAAACTGGGGTAAAACAATACAAGTTTTTGTGCAAGAGTTTGATGAGATGGCAAAAACGTTAGAGATAAACAGTACAAACACAACACGTAAAGGAATGTAATGCAACCAATAGATATGAACTCCGATGAATTTCAGGCTGAATTAGAAAAGACATGGACTTTTGTAGACAAGGTCAATAACCAATTTGGTTTTGTGCCCAACCCAAATGAAGAGGTCAACGAAGGTGTGGCTATGGGCCTTGCTCGAAACAAGCTCATATATGGTAAAAGATTTTGTCCTTGTTTCATGGTCATCGGAGAAACAAAAGAAGAACAAAAAGCAGCTGATAACCGTATCTGTCCATGTACGCCTGCACTAGAAAAAGAGATCCCTGAAGATGGTACATGTCACTGTGGTATCTTCTGTACACCTGAATATGCAAAAGCACAAATGATGCATGATGAGATAGAAGAGGTCGTACACCAACATTCAGGCGGTCTGACAAAAGAACAAGCAGAAGTACTACTCAAAGAGGAGCAGATTGATGGCGATGAGCTTGAAGCCCTTATAGAAGCAAAAAACATAGGGATGATCGATTTTACACTTGTCGATACAAGAGAATACATGGAGTTCCAAATGGGACATATAGTAGGAACAGATGTGCTTGTACCTACCTCACAATTCTATGCAAAGGTAGAAGAAGCACTTGCAGGGAAAAAAGAAGAAGCGATCATCGTCTACTGTCATTCAGGAAGTAGAAGTTACCAAGTACAACACGCAATGAAAGCGATGGGATTTGAACAAGTAAGCAACCTACGTCCAGGAATCATAGGCTTTTCAGGAGAAGTACAAAGAGGATAACAGCCCTTTAAAACTTCCTCCTTTTTACAAGAGGGAGTTCTCACCCCTCAAAAAATCCAAACTACAAAAAACTTCATCAGCCCACGACAGTCCACTGCATTTTGTTTTTTTGGGTTCGTCTTCTTATTTGTTGCATCAACAAATAAAAAAAAGGAATGCATAAAATACAATCCAAAGATAAAATTATAAATTTTAAAAAAGTTGGGGGATAGTTACGAAGGATGAGGAGCCAAAGCTCCTCAAGAAATAGTTCTGGCACTAAATGCCGACATCTTTTTTGCTAAAGCAAAAAAAGATGCTACAAATTATTTAGCAAGTGCTGCTTTAGAAGCCTCAGCTACTTTTGTAAAACTTTCAGGAGCATTCATTGCCATATCAGCAAGAATTTTTCTGTCAAGTTCGATATTTGCAAGTTTAAGACCATGCATGAATGTTGAATAGTTCATACCATTTAATCTTGTTGCTGCATTAATACGAACGATCCATAGTCTTCTGAAGTCTCTCTTTTTTTGTCTTCTATCTCTGTAAGCATATACTAATGAACGCTCGAGTTGTTCTTTCGCTTTTCTGAAGTGTTTTCTTCTACCGCTGTAGAACCCTCTAGCTTGTTTTAATAGTCTTTTATGACGTCTGTGTCTTACGACACCAGTTTTTACTCTCATGGTTATCCTTTACCTTAAACTTGTGCTACAACTTTCAACAAACAAATGCGACTAGTCGCATGAGCCAACTGCTGAAGTTATGCTATAGTAGGTGTCAAACATTATCTCTGTTTGAACTTGCCCCTTATCGGGGGAATCTCTAAATCAAAAAGTGATTAGTTAATCATCTCTTTAATGTTTTTTGCATCAACAGGGTCAACGTGCTTAGGACTTCTCATACTTCTGTGATGTTTACCATCAACTTTAGAAAGAATGTGACTTCTGTACGCAGTTCCTCTTTTGATTTTGCCGCTTTTTTTCACTTTAAAACGCTTAACTGCGCCTTTAACACTTTTCATTTTTGGCATATGCTTACTCCCTTTAAAAATTTTTTACTCTCTAGTACTAATGCTTTTAAATACGGCTAGCCGTATGAGCCAACTGCTAAAGTTAACACAGCGTTAGCGTAGGTATTTTGGGCTTAGCTCAAAATCCGTTCTATCAAATAAAATGGGACGGTATTATACCCAAACTATCTAAAAGATTTATAAATCTATTCTGTACCGATATCTCTAACCCTATTTGTGTTAAAATCTATCTATTAAAAATGAGGGTAAGCCTAGTGGACAAAGTAACCGAAATACTTTCTCAAAAAAAGAAACTTTTAACAGAGGTTTATTTTGATTTGCAAGTGCATTTTGAAGAAAAATATGGGAAAGATGCCCTTGTATTGATGGAGATCGGTACTTTTTTTGAAGTCTATGAAGTCAACAATGATGAACTGAAAGTAGGTAAAGCCAAAGAGATAGCCGAACTGCTCAACATCCAACTCACCCGTAAAAGTAAAGCCGTATTGGAAAACTCCGTTTCCAATCCTCTTCTTGCAGGGGTTCCAGCTGTCTCTTTAGACCGTTACCTCTCACGCCTCATCTCTACCAAAAAATATACTATCATTGTGGTCAAGCAAAAAGGAGAAATGCCAAACATCAAACGTTATGTTTCGAACATCATCTCTCCAGGTACCAATTTTGAATACCTGAGCGAACCTAGTGAAAATAACATCGTCTCCCTGCTCATAGATGAAAATGCCGGTATCTTCTCTGTAGGGTACTCTGCCATAGATGTGAGTACAGGGAAGACCATCTGTAATGAGATACACTCCACCCGTGATGATAAAACCTATGCATTGGATGAAGCATTTAACCTATTACAGACTTATACCACTTCAGAAGTGATCATTACCCTCGACAGTAAAGAGATAGACAAAGAGTGGATAGTGCACTATTTGGAGCTCGAGTCGCTGCACTACTCTGTCAATACAAAACGCTTTAAAATACAATTCCAAAATGAACTCTTTACCCGTGTTTTTAACATCAACTCTTTTCTCTCCAGCATTGAGTTTTTGGACCTTGAACGACATCCTTATACGACAGAGTCTTTGGCAGTATTGATCGATTTCATCATCGAGCATGATGAGAGTATCATAGAGAAGATGAACAAGCCACAATTCCTGGGCAATAATCGTTATATGTATATCGGCAACAATGCGATGGAACAACTCTCAGTCATCTCCCGTGACCCCTCTGACATTACCCTACTTGATCTGATAGACAAAACCTCTACAGCTTTTGGGAAACGTCTTCTCAAAGAGCGCCTGCTCAACCCTATTTGCGATAAAGAACTGCTTGAAAATCGCTACAACCTTACAGAGTTGCTACTACCGAGCATTAATCGTTTTGAGACACACCTGAAGCAGATCTATGACCTTGAACGTATCACCAGACGTATCAAACTGCGTAAGCTGCACCCTGTAGAACTGACCTATATCTCTATGTCTTTAGAAGCAATATTGAAACTTCTTGAAGATGCACAAAGCAATGGTCTAGAAATAGATGATAACCTCTATGATGAAACACAGGAGATGCTAAAAGTCTTACATGACACCTTTGAACTGGATGTCTGTGCACGATTTCGTATAGAGCAGATTAATGACAACCTTTTTAAAGACGGCATCTATCCTGCCATTGACAGCATTGTCAAGCATCAGAAAAAAGAAGTGGACAAAATGGAAGATGTCGCCACGCACATCGAATCACTCTTTGAAAAAGATAAACTCTTTTCGGGGACTGCCAAGTATGCCACAGTGAGTTATCTCGAGAGTGAAGGGTACTTTCTCCACCTGACCAAGAACCGCTTTACCCTCATAGAGAAGTCGCTTAAAGACTCTTTTGTCACCATAGACAACCAGCATCACTTTTTTAAAGACTTTCAGTACAAATCTTTAAAAAATGCGGTCAAAGTCCATGCTCCTCTCTTCGAAGAGATCACAAGAAACTATGAAACCTCTCAGATCAAACTTGTTTCCCTTGTCAAGCAGCGTTACATAGAGAGTCTTGACCTGCTTGAAAACAGGTTTTCACTCCTACTTGACAAACTGATAGTCTTTATCGCAAACATAGATGTCGCGATTTCCAATGCCAAATGTACCAAAATAATGAATCTTTCCCGTCCGATAATTGAAGAGGGTAATTTTTACGAAGCAACCGCACTGCGTCATCCCATCATAGAATCCAATGACGAAAGAGGGATCTATGTACCGAATGATGTCTTTTTGGGAAAAAACAATGGTACTGGCCACAATCACATCACACTCAATGCCAGTGATGGAGAAGATGTTCTAGGTACTTTGCTATATGGTATCAACTCTTCGGGGAAGTCCTCTTTGATGAAAAGTATAGGTCTCTCCATCGTCTTGGCACAGGCAGGATTTTTTGTTCCTGCTGTGGAACTTCGTTTTGGTCTGTATGACAAACTCTTTACACGCATCGTTTCACAAGACAACCTTTATAAAGGTTTGTCAACCTTTGCCGTAGAGATGATGGAACTCAAGAACATCTTTAACCGTGCAGATGAACGTTCTTTGATCCTAGGAGACGAAATAAGCCAGGGTACAGAGACAGAATCAGCTCTTGCCATCGTTTCAAGTGCTATTTTAAGGCTTATCTCACTCAGATCGACCTTTATCTTTGCTACGCACTTACACCAGCTAGGAAGCATCCCTCAGCTACAGAACCTGAAACATCTCATCTTCTTGCATTTGGGTATCAAGTATGATGAAAGCAATGACACACTGATCTATAACCGTGTCTTACAGTTGGGTATGGGAGACAGCCTTTACGGACTGGAATTTGCCAAATCACTACATATGGATAAGGAATTCCTACAAATGGCACAAACCATACGAGAAAACCTGAACCATGGCGGAAGTGATATTAAAAAACTACGTAAACAAAAAAGCAGCAAATACAATAAAGATCTTTACCTCAGCAAGTGTGCCTTATGTGAGGAAAGTGTAGAAGATGTACATCATATCGCAGAACAGAAACATGCAAATGAAGAAGGCCAGATAGACCATTTCCACAAAAACCATAAGTACAACCTCATCCCTCTGTGTAAAAAGCATCATAACATGGTACATGAAGGAAAGATAAACATATCCGGATTTGTAATGACAAGTGAAGGATTAAAATTACATTACGAGATCAAGAGCTAAAGCTCAGTGCATGTGAGGAACTAAATTCCAAATCGTATAAAGAAAATTAGTGAAATTAAACCAAATAGGTTTAGAGTGCATGAGGTTTGTCCAAAGGAAATGCCCTTGGGGTGCGCTAGAGATTTAAAAGCTGTACTACTGTACAGCTTGAAAGATTGAGTGCTATACCCTTATTTCTTTTGAGGTGTTACGTACATGTTAATGTAACGCCCTTCCTGTGAAGGTTTACTCTCGAGTGTTCCAATATCTTCAAGCATAGGCCAAACACGGTTAAGCACATCTACACCCCATTCAGGATTTGCCATTTCCCGTCCTCTTAGGAATACACGTAACTTAACATGCTTTCCTTTCTCTAGGAACTCTCTGGCATGTTTTACTTTATAGTTAATGTCATTTTCAGCGATCTTACAAGAGAACTTCACTTCTTTTACATCAATAATCTTTTGGTTCTTTCTTGCTTCTTTTTTCTTCTTCTCAAGTTCGTATTTGTGTTTTCCGTAATCCATGATTTTAGCAACAGGAGGTTTAGCATCCGGTGACATAAGTACAAGGTCTAAACCTTTCTCTTCAGCTATTTGCATCGCTTCATCTCTGGAGATGATACCAAGCTGTTCGCCATCGTTACCTAAAACTCTAAGCTCATTGATTCTGATAGCATCGTTCATGATGGTATCATCAGCTTTTTTTCTACCTCTGTTTCTATCGTTTTGTCTACTCAAATTTTACCTTCTTGAAGTTGTTGGGTTAATTTTACCATAAATTCGTCTTGTGTAAGATTATACTGTTCTTTGGCTCTTCTGTCACGAATTGCCACTGTTTTGTTTGCCACTTCCTCATCACCAACGATCACTACATACGGTACACGCTGCTTTTCTGCGTTACGTACACGCTTGTTAAGAGAATCATTTTTATCATAGACTTCAGCATCCATACCCTCTTGAACCATTCTTTTCTTAAGTTCATAGGCGTAATCTGCATGCGTATCCGCAATAGGGACAAATATAACCTGCACAGGGGATAAGAAGAAAGGGAATTCCCCGGCATAGTGTTCAGTGAGAATACCAATGAAACGTTCAAATGAACCTAAAATGGCTCTGTGTATCATCACCGGTTGTTTACGGGTATTATCTTCTGCGACATACTCTACTTCAAAACGTTCGGGAAGATTGAAGTCTACTTGAATCGTACCACACTGCCATTTACGTCCGATGGCATCCGTTATCTTAATATCTATCTTAGGCCCATAAAATGCACCCCCGCCTTCATCGATGGTAAATGGCAAATTGTTGCCATTAAGTGCATCTTTGAGTCCTTGTGTTGCTACTTCCCAGACTGCATCTTCACCGATCGCTTTTTCTGGTTTGGTTGATATTTCCATCGTATAATCAAAGCCAAAGAGTTTCATCACTGAATCTACAAACTCTACTACTTCAAGTACCTCAGCAGCTATTTGATCTGCTTCACAGAAGATATGTGCATCATCCTGGGTGAATTCACGTACACGGAAAAGTCCATGCAATACACCTGACTTTTCATGACGATGCACCACGCCATATTCGTAATAACGTAACGGTAGATCACGGTAACTTTTTGGTGTGTGCTTAAAGACTTGGATATGCCCTAAACAGTTCATAGGCTTAATCCCATACTCCTGTTCATCAATGGTAGTGAGATACATGTTCTCACCATAACATGCATAGTGTCCGGAAGTTCTCCACATATCTGCTTTAAGGATCTCTGGTCCACGTACTGGCTCATAGCCACGTGTGAGGTGTGCTTTGTGCAAGATACTCTCTAACTTGTAACGTAGTTTTGCACCTTTTGGCATCCAGAATGGAAGCCCTGGACCTGCCACTTCGTCAAACATAAAGAGTTCCATATCAGCACCAATTTTTCTGTGGTCACGCTTTTTAGCCTCTTCGACCATCGTCATATGTGCTTTAAGTGATTCTTTGTCTGCAAATGCAATACCGTAGATACGCGTAAGCATTTCAGCATTTTCATCACCGCCAAGGTATGCACCTGCTACACGTGTAAGTTTGAAGTTATGCAAAAAACGAAGTGCCGGTACGTGAGGTCCACGACACAGGTCTTCAAAATCACCTTGCTTATAGATAGACAGTGTGTCATCTTCTATACGAGTCATGACTTTTTGTTTTAAGTCATCATTTGCGAACTTTTCTAAGGCTTCTGCTTTACTCATCTCGTACTTTTCGATCTTGTACTTTTTCTTGATGAGTTCTTTCCTCTTTTTTTCGATGGCCTTGAGGTCATTTTCACCTATTTGTTCATCGACTCTGAAGTCATAGTAGAAACCTTCGTCTACTACAGGCCCCACAAAGAATTGTGAATTAGGATAAAGTTCTGTAATGGCTTGTGCCATAAGGTGTGCTGTAGAGTGACGTACGATCTCTAAAGACGCTTCAGAGTTGTCATACTCTATAGGTGTTGCTGTACAGTTTTCCCCTGCACTCTGTGTATCAATGATATTGCCCTGGTCATCTATATAACCGATAAGATTTTCGCTCAAATTAGCCCTTTGTGTTATCGTTGCCTACAATGCAACGTTAAAAATGCGATTATTATAGCTAAAAGTTGGATAAAAATGAATTAATCCCTTAATCATCGCGAAGACAAGACCTTTTTAGGGCTGCTGAAACACTATCAAATATAAAGATAACGCTTGATCTTCTTTGTTGGTGTTTTTACAAAGTCTTCACGCTGCTCAATCATTTTTTTGATACGTGAGAAACTAGAAACGTTTTGATTGACCTCTGTTCGGATCTCTTCAAGCAGTTCATCAATTTTTGCATGTGTTTTTGTCTCAGACTTTTGTTTGACGCCAAAGAGTTCATCAAGCTTCTCATAATCAAGATGTATCCGGGCAGAGAGTATCCCTTCATTGTCAAAAACGAGTGAATCCGCCACAAGAGGGTGTAAATTGAGCGTTGCTTCGATCTGTTCCGGGTAAATATTTTCACCGCTGGAACCCACAATAATATTTTTCGCACGCCCATGCATAAAGAAGTATCCGTCTGCATCAAAATAGCCGATATCCTCCGTATTGAACCATCCGTTTTCATCTATGACCTCAGCCGTTTTTTCAGGATCCTTATAATACCCCATCATGACATTTGGACCACGTGCCCAAAGTGTTCCTGTCCCCTCTGCATTTTGATTCCGTAACTCCAGTTCTGTTCCGAAAAGCGCAGGACCGATGGCTTTATATTTTGTCTTACTCGGATTTGTACCGGCCAATAAAGGTGCTGTTTCAGTGAGCCCATAACCAATACAGTAAGGGAATTCCGCTTCACGTAAAAACTTCTCAACGGCAGGAGAAACACCTGCTCCGCCTATACCAAAAAACCGAAGCTTCCCACCAAAAGTCTCTACAAGCTTCTTGCCTGCGATCTTATTGAGGATTTTTCTGATAAAAGGGATCCCGTAGAGTGTTTTTATCACGATGTTTTTTTGGAAATTAGGCAGGACCTTATTTCTATAGATCTTTTCAATGACCAGTGGGACAGTAAGCATAAAGCTGGGTTTAACATCAGCCATGGCTTTGATCAAAATGGTAGGGGTAGGTGGCTTTTGAATATAATAAATAGAGGCACCATTAAGTATCGGAACGAGCATACCGATCGTACACTCATAGGTATGTGCTAATGGTAAAATAGAAAGGAAACGGTCTTCAGGGAATATATCAACAATCTTTTGTGCAGCGGTAGCGTTGGATACCAGGTTTTTATGACTGAGCATTACTCCTTTTGAACTTCCTGT
>NZ_JBATIY010000029.1:0-5136 GCF_049668085.1 Sulfurovum sp.
CAATTAGAAGAGCAGATCCCACTTATAGAAGAAGCTTTGAATATTCCTGATTTTCATCAGATGGAACGACTGACGCATAGCATTAAGGGTTCAGCAACAAACATAGGTACGGGAGGTGTTTCCGACCTTTTAGTTGCTTGTAATACCTATCTCAAAGAGGGTACAGATATCGATATAGCTAAAGCCTATTTTAAGCACCTAGTACACTATACTAATGAACTAAAAACTCAATACACTTAAGCCCTTAACTTTTTAGCAAACTCTACAGCTTCCTCTGTAGGGTTTTCACCTGCGATGATCCTCGCTATTTCAGACACACGTGTCATATCATTTAAAACTTCTACTCGACTATTATGCCCTACTTTTGTCACAACTATATGCTGATGTGCTTTCGCTGAGAGATGAGGCTGATGAGAAATAGCAAAAACTTGATATACAGATGAGAGCTTATAAATCATCTCAGCTATAGCTATAGACTCATCTCCACTCACATTGGCATCTATTTCATCTAAAATAAGGACACCTTGTTTACTCTTATTTGTAGGCATAGTTGTTGCCATGAGCGCCAAACGTACACGGTTAAACTCTCCTCCACTGAGCGTAGCAGTCTTCGAACTACCGAGCATTACCTCTACACTGTCAGTACCGCTTTGCTCTAAAGTGACCGAAGAGAATTCAAAAGAAATTGCAGGTAGTTTCAATGTTGTGAGATACTCTACTAATGTTTTTTCAAGATTCTTAGCTTCTTTCTGGCGTGACTGAGAAAGTTTTGATGCAATAATATTTAACTCTGAGAACTCCAAAGCTAAAAAAGACTCTAGCATACTTTTGTCTTTTTCTATATTCTGATATCCGGAAAGTTCTTTCTCTTTAGCTTCTTTATATACTAAAGCCTCTTCTATGCTTCCATAACGATTTTTTAGTGTCGTAAGATCACCAAGACGATCCAATACCTCTTCTACATTTACTTCTTCGAGTTCGTCTGCAAGATTTTCTGTCTCTTCAAAATCAGCGCGAAGCTGATTCATCGCATCAGTAAACATTGACCCGTCTTTATCTAACAGTCTATAGACCTCTTCAACATTTGCTTCAAGTGTAAAGATGTCTATAGCATGTGTAAGTGCATCTTTGATCTTGTCTATACGAGAGAGCTGTTGTTTAACCTTGAGCAACTCTTCTTCTTCACCGACTTGTGGATTGATAGAAACTATCTTTTCCACCTCGTAGGTCGCATATTCTATAAGTTCAGCAAGTTTGGCTTCATCCTCTTTGATCTTAGTAAGCTGTGAAACCTTCTCTTTATAGTTTTGATAACGTTTTTTATACTCTTTTATCAAGGCTTTAAACATTTTATCTTTTACTCTTAATTGAGTATCGATCATTTCTAAAAGTGTATCAGATTCAAATCCACCCCTGTCACGTACTGAGAGATATTTTACATAAGGTGCAAACATTTCAGCTAAAATCTTTTTAGAGATATTTTGCCCATCGATGAAGTAACGAAGTTTCTCTTTTTTAAGTGTTTTTACCGTTAGATCATTTTCAAGTTCGTAAGCTTCACTTTGTAACCCGGAAGGCTTGATCAAATTCACTTCACACAGAGCAGCAGCACCTTGTGTAACGTATCCAAAACTTGAGAGTATCGCAGACATAAGTACAGATTTCCCTGCTCCACTGGGACCGGTCAAAACAACCAAACCATTCTCGAACTCTAACTCTACTTCATTAAAGGTAACAAGATCGCGCAGGTATAAACGTTCTATCAATGCTCATCACCCCAAGAAAGTTTTTCACGTAGGACAGAAAAATAATTTCGCTCTTTTCTATGCAACAGTTTTGCACCGCGTTTTGCACCCATGATCACCAGTGTATCTTCTGAACCCATCTCATAATCATCTTGCCCGTCTATGACAGCAATGATACGTTCTTCAGGGGAAGAAAGCTCAATCGTAAAATCAGCAGGTACCACTAGCGGACGTTGCGTTAAAGAGTGTGCCATGATAGGTGTCATGATTAGTGCTTGAGTAAGAGGGTACATTACGGGACCTCCGGATGCAAGATTATATGCTGTTGAGCCTGTTGGAGTAGCAATAATAAGTCCATCTCCTTTATAGGTATTGAATCTCACTCCATCAATAGACGCATAAATAGTTGCCATTTTAGACACTGCCGGACGCGTCATCACCACATCATTAAAAGCAAAAAATGGCTCTTTTTTACCATTTTTTCTTTGTATATACCCCTCTATCATCATACGTTCATCTATGCGATACTCTTCAGAGATGAGTTGTTCCAAGAATAGTTCTACATCATCTATGGTGACATCAGCCAAAAAACCTAAATTACCTGCATTAATACCTACGACAGGTTTATTAGAACCATGGGAACGACGTACCAATGAAAGTAAAGTACCATCACCGCCCAAAGAGACTAAAAAATCTGACTCTTCACACATTTGTTTAAACTCAATGCCTTCTAAGCCTATCATTTCTGCTGAACGCTCTGCGAGGATCACTGAGATCCCTTTAGCTTCAAACTGTGTTTTTATTCGCTCATAAAGCGTTTTGATATCCGGATCATTAGGTTTCAATATAAAACCTGCAGTTTTGATCTGTGCTAATTTTTGATTACCCATCATTTTCCTACCGTATTAAAAAACTCTTATTGCTAGAGTAGCATAAATGTACTTTTACTATTTGAAAATGTGTCATATTGTTATATTTTTAGGACTGAATTGAACCCTAAACTACTTTTTGATATAATCGCGTCTATATTTAACTATGAGGATAGTCGATGAGAACACATTATTGTGCTGAGATTAACGAAAAACATATTGGTGAAGAAGTCACCGTTGCTGGTTGGGTTTCTAGCCGTAGAGACCATGGTGGACTTATATTCATCGACCTTAGAGACAAAGATGAAGTCGTACAGCTTGTTTGTGATCCTGCAGACAACGCAGATGCACATAAAATCGCTGAAGAGGTAAGAGATCAGTTCGTATTGATCGCTACAGGTAAGGTACGTGCCAGAGGTGAAGGGCTTGAAAACCCAAAACTCAAAACTGGAAAGATAGAGATCGTTGTGGATGATCTCAAGATTGAGAACCGTTCTAAACCGATGCCTTTTGATCTCAATGATGAAAAAGTAAATGAAGAGATCAAACTTAAGCACCGTTATTTGGAGCTTAGAACGCAAAAGTCTTACGACATTTTCAAGCTTCGTTCAAAAGCGACTATCGCTGCACGAAATGCACTTGATGAATTAGACTTTCTTGAAGTTGAAACACCTATTATTACTAAATCTACGCCCGAAGGTGCAAGAGACTACCTTGTTCCGTCACGTGTACATGGTGGTGAATTCTATGCACTTCCACAATCACCACAGCTATTCAAACAGCTTCTTATGGTTGGTGGTTTTGACCGTTATTTCCAGATCGCAAAATGTTTCAGAGATGAAGACTTAAGAGCAGACAGACAGCCGGAATTTACGCAAATAGATGTTGAAATGTCTTTTTGTGATCAGGAAGATGTCATAGCAGTCGCTGAAAAACTTATCAACAATGTCTTTTCTGCTTGTGGTTTTGATATACCTTCTACATTTAAACGTATGCCTTACTCCGAAGCGATGGAAAAATATGGTTCTGACAAACCAGATATGCGTTACGATCTAGCCATGGTGGATGTGATAGATATCTTTGAAAGATGTGACAATGAGATATTCTCAAAAATAGCAAAGACACCTAAGAAAAACCGTATTAAAGCACTTAGAGTACCAAAAGGTGACGAGATCTTCTCAAAACGTCAAATGAAAGGTTTTGAAGAGTATGTACGTAAATTCGGTGCATCTGGTCTAGGTTACTTTCAGATGAAAGAAGATGGACTGAAAGGACCTCTTGCAAAATTCTTTACAGAAGATGACCTACAAGCCATCATCGAAAGATGTGGACTTGAATTAGGTGATGCTGTATTCTTCGGTGCTGGTGAGAAAAAACTCGTATGGGATTATATGGGTCGTTTCCGTATCTATCTTGCTGAGATCATGGAGATCATTCCTCAAAATACTTTTGAATTTTTATGGGTCATGGACTTTCCAATGTTTGAAGTAGAAGACGGTAGAGTTAAAGCACTTCACCATCCATTTACACAGCCAAAGTCATTGGACTATGAAGATATTGAAGAGATAGAATCTATCGCTTATGACATCGTACTTAACGGTACAGAGCTTGGTGGTGGGTCAATCCGTATCCATAAAGAAGAGATGCAAGCAGAGATCTTTAAGCTTCTTGGTATCGACGAAGAAGAAGCACAAGAGAAATTTGGTTTCTTACTAGATGCACTTAAGTTCGGTGCACCGCCACATGGTGGTTTTGCCCTAGGTCTAGACAGGCTTATCATGCTTATGACAGGTTCATCAAGCATCCGTGAGGTGATCGCATTCCCTAAAACACAAAAAGCGCAGTGTCTTCTTACTCAAGCACCAAGCCCGGTAGATGCAGAACAACTTAAAGATCTGAGCCTTAGAATCAGACAAACACCAACAGTATAAAGGACATACAATGAAAAAATTATTTCTTATCATCGGGGCACCAGGCTCTGGAAAAACTACAGATGCAAGTATCATCGCTGAGAAAAACAGTGACGCTATCGTACACTACTCAACAGGTGATATGCTTAGAGAAGAAGTTGCAAGCGATAGTGAGCTGGGTCAAACGATAGAAAGCTATATCTCTAAAGGTGCACTTGTACCTCTCAATATCATTGTAGACACTATCGTATCTGCTATCAAAAATGCACCTGTAGCCAATGTACTGATAGATGGTTACCCAAGAAGCACAGAGCAAATGACTGCCTTTGACGAACTTGTATCTCAAGAAGATGACATTGAACTTGCATCGGTTATCGAAGTAAGGGTGAGTGAGCAAGTTGCCAGAGAAAGAATTTTAGGTCGTCGTGCAGAAGCAGCTCCTGGTGAAGAAAGAAGTGATGACAGTGAAGAAGTATTTAATGATAGAATGAAAATTTATACTGACCCATTGGCAGATATTCAAGCATTTTACACAGAGAAAAACCTTTTAAAGGTGATCGATGGTGCAAGAACACTTGACGAAGTAGTTGCAGATATGGAAGCTTTTGTAAA
>NZ_JBATIY010000030.1:0-16879 GCF_049668085.1 Sulfurovum sp.
TACTTTCACTTGTCATAGTCATACTCTCTTTATTGAATAATGTTTCTTATTGCTTTTAAAGAGGTTCACAACCATATTTTTTATGCTCTTTTAAGAGCTCTGAATATCTTTTCTCTATATCTCTTAACATTTTCTTTTTATTGTTACTTACTGTAAAGCCCGGTGAAGGTAATGCTCTAGCCTTTTCTTCCAAATGGAACGCACTGGTATTTTTTACCATAGTCGTAAATACAGACAGTTCTATCAGCTCTTCATCTAAAGTATTACATTTCTCAGAAGAGAAAGTAGCGTTATCTGAAGCCGTTATTTTGTCATCCACTTGAGTAGTACTCGCAGTAATAGGTGCTTCAACATTAGATGTTTGACGTACTGGTGAAGGTTCTACATCTTTTTTCTCTGCAACTGCTGCCATTTCTTCCTTGTTGTCACTTACAGTAGTTTTTGCTACAGGCACTGCTGCAGCTTTCTTTTCTGCATGAACCGCAGTGGTATTGCTTACCTTGGTCGTAGTTTCATCCGATTTTATAGGCTTTTTTTCTCTAACAGGAGATGGCTCAGATGATAATGATGATTTACTTGTAACTGCCATTTTCTCAGCTATTTGACTAGTGCTTGTAGTCATAGGAGTTTCACAACCGTATTTTTGACTCTCTGCTGTATATTCTGCATATTTCTTATCTGCATCTCTTAGCATTTGTTTTCTATTATTACTGACTGTGATCCCTGGTGTAGATATCGCGTTCGCTTTTTCTTCTAAATGAAAAGCACTGGTGTTCTTTACTACTTCAGTAAATCTATCTAATCTCATAACTTTTTCATCAATTGCAGCACAGGGATCGGACGACAAACCAGGGCTACCTACAACAGCCATTTTATCTGTAATTGTATCCGTAATTGTATCAGTGCTTGCAATTACAAATGATGTAATGGCAAAAGAAAATAGTGTGATGAGAAATGTTTGTTTCATAAGAGATTCCTTTAAAAAATATTATAGCAGAAGCAGCTCAAATAAACGTCATCACCTTATGCTTAATATCACTTCAACCTAGACTGTGTTACTTCATCAGGTTCCACTTCACATAAAAGTGTGTCTTGTCCACAGTGACGACAAGTGGTTCTCATGGTAAATATATACCAGCCATTTTTATCTTTCAGCAGTGATTCTCCACACTTAGGGCAACGTATACGACTCCATATGATAGAAAAAATAAATATAGGTACAAAATAAAAAAGTCTGTCATAAAAGACTGCAAGTATCACTAAGGTTCCAACTACAAGGAATAAAAAAATATATTTGTAATAAGAAGGAATACACATGACCGTACTATTCCCACTCGATCGTTGCAGGAGGCTTAGAACTTATATCATAAACTACTCTGTTGATCCCGTCGATCTCATTAATGATCCTTCTGCTCATACCTTCAAGTACATCATGCGGTACATGTGCAAAAGTTGCCGTCATACCGTCCACTGATTCAACCATACGGATACATACTGTGTTGTCATAGGTACGATTGTCACCCATCACACCTACTGACTGCACATTAAGCAGTACAGTAAATGCCTGCCACACTTTGTCGTAGTAACCTGTAGCTTTAAGCTCTTCTTGCATAATGGCATCTGACTCCCTGATAAGATGTAGACCATCTTCTGTTACAGCCCCCATAGTTCTGATAGCAAGACCAGGTCCAGGGAATGGGTGTCTGCCTATCATATTTTTAGGTAATCCAAGTTCAAGTCCTAGTTTTCTTACCTCATCTTTAAAGATTTCTCTCAGTGGTTCTACCAATTCAAATGTCATCCAATCTGGAAGTCCACCTACGTTATGGTGAGATTTAATCGTTTTAGACGGCCCTTTTACGGAAACTGATTCAATGACATCTGTATAAAGAGTTCCTTGTGCCAAAAATGCAACATCTGTATGCTTTTTAGCTTCTATGTCAAAGACTTCGATGAACTTTTCACCAATCGCCTTACGTTTCGTTTCAGGATCAGATACACCTTCAAGAGCAGCCATAAACTCTTTTTTTGCATCTACAGTAATGAGTGGGATATCTAGCATTTTAAACATGGCTTGTACCTGTTCAGCTTCATCTTTACGAAGAAGTCCCTGATCAACAAACACACAAATGAGTTGCTCTTTTGGTAATGCTTCGTTGAGCATAGCCGCAACTACTGAAGAGTCTACTCCACCACTTACACCACAAAGCACTTTTTTCTCACCCACTTGTGCTCTGATGGCAGCAATCTTCTCTTTGGCAAAGCTTCCCATGTTCCATGTACTGTCACAACCACAGATATGTTTCGCAAAGTTTTTCAACATCGCTGTACCCTCTACTGAATGGTGTACTTCAGGGTGGAACTGAAATGCATATACTTTACGATTATCATCTGCTATAGCCGCATAAGGAGAGTTTTCACTTGTACCCACCACTTCAAAACCATCAGGTATCTGTTCGGCTCTATCTCCATGACTCATCCATACGATGGAGTCATCAGAAATACCTTTAAATATAGTAGAATCATTTTCAATTTTGAGTTTTGCTTTCCCGTACTCGTGATGGTCAGCTGCGACGACACTACCACCAAAATGTTGCGTAATAAGCTGCATACCATAACAGATACCCAAGATCGGCAAACCAAGATCCCACACACCTTCATCTGGTTTATAAGCATCCTCAGCATAAACAGATGCTGGACCACCTGAGAGAATAATACCTTGTGGTTTTCTAGCTTTTATATCTTCAATACTCTCACGGTAGGGTACTACTTCTGTATAGACACCACTTTCTCTTAGTTTTCTGGCGATAAGTTGTGTGTATTGTGAGCCAAAATCCAATACGAGTATAGGTACTTGTTTCATGGGGTTCCTTCTATTTTTATGGTTAAATCTTCTACATAAAAACTTAACTATAAAAATATGCTTTTCATTTCCTTGAGACAGGCTCAAGGAATAAAAAGCTCTCTAATTAGGTATAGTGAATTACGCACCGATCCCAAGAATCTGAAATTGTAGATACCAAATGGCAACAGATACAATGTAACCTATAAGTACAGTCCAAGCAAGTCTCATATGTGCACCAAATGTATAGATTCCGTGAAGTTTACCCATGACACCTACACCTGCTGCTGAACCAAATGAGATGAGTGAACCACCCACACCTGCTGTAAGTGTTACAAGCATCCACTGTGCATGAGCATCTATTCCCATATCTGGGCTTGATTTAAGTACTGCCGACATTACTGGAACGTTATCTACGATAGCAGAAAGGAATCCTACTCCAATGTTCACCGTAGTAGCACCAAACTGTGTATAGAGTGCAGTAAAGTATTCCAAGAAACCTAAAAAGTGAAGTCCACCGACTGCAGCCAAAATACCAAAGAAGAAAAGAAGTGTATCATTTTCAATTTTAGCAATAAATGAGAAGACATTTACTGTAGGGCACTCGATACCGTCACTGTCATATCTTACTTCTCTGCTCATTCTATAGATATAGAGTTTTAAAACAGCCAAACCGAACATCATTCCCCACATTGCAGGCAAATGAAGTACTTGGTGTGAAAGAACCGCTGATGCAATAGTGAAGGCAAAAAGTCCCATGATAGCCTTACCGCCTGGAGCTATTGTCACCTTTTTCTCTTCAGTTGCAAATGGAGGTGTTCCCTCTGGTATAAAACGGCTCAAAAGGAATGCAGTCACATACCATCCCAGGATAGATGCCGGGAAAAGATAAAGGAAATCAACAAATGCACCTTTACCGTCAACCCATACCATTAGCGTCGTAATATCACCAAATGGAGACCAGGCACCACCGGCATTCGCTGCAACAACAATATTCACCGCCGAAGGGACGATAAACGCTTTATTGGTTTTATCGATCGTGATCAAGACTGTAGACAGGATCAATGCGGTAGTAAGGTTATCTGCAATAGGAGAGATGAAGAAAGCTAAAATTCCCGTGATCCAGAACAGTTTTTTATAATCATACCCTTTTGAAACAAGATTGTAACGTAACGCAGAAAATACATTTCTGTCGATCATCGCCTCGATGTACGTCATAGCAACAAAGAGGAAGAAGAATATCCCTGCGATCTCAAAAATAAGTATCTCTATTTCATGGTGTAAATGTTTACCGTCTAAACCATTCATGGCATAATACACACCAATTAATATAAAGATAAGTGTTCCTGCAAAAAGTGCCGGTTTTGCTTTGTTTATATGGTATTTATCTTCCGCTGCAATAAAATAATATCCTACGACGAATATCACAAGTGAAGCGATCCCCACCCATGTTGTTGTCAAATCTGTGTGCAAAATCTCTGTTGTCATCAATTGTTCTCCTAATTCTTTAGTGTGCCATATTTCTCTATGCATTTAATTTAGATAGATTCCATATAGTGCGAGCCTAAAGATTCTTTTCTTGCAAGTGCTGCATCTACAATGGCAGAAGCAGTATTTAGTCTAAGTTTAAGCAATCGGCCTATCTCTTTATTTTTCATATCATAAATGAGATTTTTCGCTTCATGCAAGCCTTTTGTCGTCCTGATAATACCTATATCATCCCACATCACTTGACGTAGTTTTTGTTTATAGATTTTATCATTTTCTTTGTGCAGAATATTACCGTAATCTTTCTCAAATTTAGGTGTTTTAATAGCTTTATGTTCTTTAGAAAGTAAATGCTCCACAGCACGCTTAGCAAACACCACTCCCTCTAATAGTGAATTTGAGGCAAGACGGTTCGCTCCGTGTACGCCGGTTCTAGCTGCTTCTCCTATAACATAAAGCCCCTCTATGCCTTCAATGCAACCATTTGTATCACTTTTTATACCTCCATTGGCATAATGAAATGCCGGAGAGATAGATATTTTGTCTTGAGGAAACTTATAACCAAGCGCACCGAAAGTGTGTGTAATATTAGGGAAACGATGTTCAAACCATTTCTCTTCGAACATAGAAAAATCAAGATAAGCTTTTTGTCCCGTTTTTCGTTTATGATTGAAAATACCACGAGCCACGATATCCCGGCTTGCCAGTTCCCCTCTTTCATCATAGTCAAATAAAAAACGTCTTCCATCTTCATCCACCACATGTGCACCCTCACCTCTGAGTGCCTCTGTTAACAAAAGTTTTCTTGCAAAAGGTGTATCTACAAATACAGTGGGATGGAACTGCATAAATTCCATATCTGCAAGTTCTATACCCTTCTCTACGCAGATACCATGGATATCTGCACTGACAGTACGAGAGTTTGTATTGTACGCATAGAGTGAGCCTATACCTCCAGATGCAATGATCACATCATCTGCATAGATGGTTGTGGGTTCATAATTCACCGTTGCTTTTACCCCAAAACATCTGCCATCTTCTATAAGCAGATCATAGACCAATGTATTCTTTTGAAGCTGGTGTTTATTTTGCACCATCATAAAGTAATGCATATAACGTCCCGTAGCATCACCACCAGCATGGATAATACGCTCCACCGAATGTGCTGCCTCCTTGGTATACAGAAGATTCCCCTCTTCACCTCTATCAAATTCCATACCTTTTTGAATGATATCAGGAGTCGTTTCCAGTGAAGTACGTGAGAGTATCTCCACAGCTTCTTTATTATTATGATAGGAACCTGCTGCCATAGTATCTTCAACATGCAGAGGAATATCAGCTTCATCCAAAGCTGTCGTCATACCTCCTTGGGCATAAAAAGTATTACACTCCCATGGGATATCTTTACACACGACTAACACTTTTTTGCTAGCAGGAAGTTGCATCGCAGCATATAACCCTGCAATACCCGCACCTATGATAAGTACATCATACTTCTGCATATTTAACCTTCTGTCTTAAGGCTTGAGTTGTTCTCTACGGTATCTTCTACATAAACAGGATTTGTTTTATACCCACATCCTGTCAAGATGATACAGCAAAGTGATGTTATAATCGCTTTATGAAAAACGCCAGTATGATTTTGTCTCATTTATCTTCTCAACCTCACTTTAAATCATTAAAACGGCAGGAGTGTTACCAAAAATATATCAATCTTCTAAGTTCCAAATGGCAAAAAGCTGTTGCCTTTGTATACATCAAAGATGAGACACTCTTCATAGCGGTCACACATCCTGGCTTTAAAATGGAGCTTAATTATAATAGAGATTTATTAAAAAGCCTATTAACTCAGCTGAACAGACACGATCAAACGTGCAAGACGATGCAAGCAGAAAAAGTTGTGGTATTTCACAGTAAATATCATGCTATGCCTCAAGAAAAAGCTTCTTACGAGAGTGTGCCCCATTATCATGAACGTGCTGAAGGAAATTTTGATACACCTTCTGACGAAGAACTCAAAGAAAAATTTGAACGTATCAAAAGCATTGTTACATGCAAGCAGTAATTCAAAACCTACCCTCCTGTGCAGGTGTGTACCAATATTTTGATTCAAATGGAAAACTACTTTATGTAGGAAAAGCCAAAAACCTTAAGAACAGAGTCAAAAGCTACTGGCGTTTTAATCCTGAATTTAAACCCAATGAAACACAAAGTTCACGTATCATCAAAATGTTATATGAAGCCATATCCCTAGAGTACATCGTTGTCGAAACAGAAGAAGATGCTCTTATCCTGGAAAACTCTCTTATCAAACAACTTAAACCTAAGTACAATATTTTACTTCGTGATGACAAAACATACCCCTATATCTATATTGATGAGTCTGCAGCATACCCAAGGTTCGAAATCACTCGTAAAGTCATCAAAGGGAAGCACATCACCTATTATGGTCCTTTCCCCACTGGAGGGAAAGCCCTGCTCGATGCACTCTATGAAGTCTATCCACTTGTACAAAAAAAGTCTTGTCTAAGAGAAGGGAAAGCCTGTCTCTTCTACCAGATCAAAAAATGTCTTGCTCCCTGTGAATCAAAAGTGACACCTGAAGCCTATGAAGAGATAGTTATTCAAGCCAAAACATCTATAGTTAAACGTAAAAACCTTATCTCTACCCTTGAAGAGAGAATGACAGACCTGGCCATGCAGGAACGCTATGAAGAGGCCGCTTCTATCCGAGATAATATAGGGGCAATCTCTTCACTAACCATCTCATCGAATATAGATTTAGCCAATGCTCTCAATCTTGATATTTTTGCCATACAAAATGGAGATGAAAAAGGTGTTATAGTCAAACTTTTCATGCGTGACGGAAAGATCATCTCTTCAGCCTACTCATACTTCAGACATACCCATATCTTTGATGAAAATGAAGCATATAAACAAGCCTTGCTGGAATTTTATACCATTGACAGTCCCAATATAAGTAAACAAATTCTCACAGCCCATACGTTTGAAGACTCCAAGCAAGTAGCCACAACGCTTTCAGACCGTTTTGGCAGAAAAATAGAAATACTCACGCCACAGCGTGGACCTAAAGCCAAACTGATCTCGTTGGCAATGCAAAACTGTGAAGAGCTGTTGCGTAAAACACAAAATGATACAGTTATGGAACAAAAAATAGCAGATCTATTTGACCTTTCGGTCATTCCATACCGTATAGAAACATTTGACAACTCACACCTTATGGGTGCCGCTACGGTAGGGGGTATGGTTGTTTGGGATGAGAACGACTGGGACAAAAATACTTACAGACGATACACTTTACATGAACGGGATGAATATGGACAGATGAAAGAGATGCTCTCTAGACGTATTGAAAATTTCAAAGAAGAACCTGCTCCTGACCTATGGATACTTGATGGGGGACAAGCCAATCTAAACCTTGCAAAAACACTTTTAAAAGCTGCCAATGTAAATCTAGACGTGATCGCCATAGCAAAGGAAAAACTTGATGCTAAAGCATATCGTGCAAAAGGGGCAGCCAAAGACATGATCTATACATCTCATGGATTGTTTGAACTCAAATCAAATGACAAACGTCTTCACTGGATTCAACGACAAAGAGATGAAGCTCATCGTTATGCCATTGCTTACCATCAAAACAAAAAACGTAAAGAAGATACACAAATCTCACTGCTCAATAAAAAAGGTATTGGTAAAGCAACTGTTAAAAAATTAATTGATTATTTTGGAACATTTGAGGCTATAGAAAATGCATCACAAGAAGAAATTGAGAAAGTTACAAATAAGAAAATTTCAAACATTATTAAAAATTATAATCCATAATCCTACATAATTTAATATTTTTTACTAAAAGATTCTCATATTCATTCTATTTTTAGTTTAATTGTTATAGAGTTTTAGTAGTAGTGCTATGTTTATAATATCTGTTGACTTGAATGTTCTAGTCGATATTATGTTATTCATAACTCTAAGTTAAAAAGCTAAACTCATTGTGAAGTGAGGACAGAAAACCGTGGGTCTCTAGAAGATTGCCAGGTTGCAGGCAGTAAACTTTCTAACTTTGAGTTTACTGGGACTACACTTCTTAATTTTGACATACTATGAAAAGGGGAAAAGAATACTATGAAGAGACCTGATCCAATTGATGAAGAGTATATCTTTGAAAAAGGCTTGATCGTTAGTTCAACTGATTTAAAAGGTATCATTACCTATGCAAACAGAAAATTCTGCGAGATAGCAGGATATACGAAAGATGAGCTACAAGGCAAGAACCATAATATTGTCAGACATCCAGATATGCCAAAAGCGGCATGTCAAGAAGTTTGGGACACGATACAGAGTGGGAAAGAGTGGACGGGTATTGTGAAGAACTTAAGAAAAGATGGTAGATATTATTGGGTATATTCACATATTTCTCCTATTATTGTCGATGGAGAGATCACTGGTTATACGGCTGCAAGAAGACCCGCATCTGAGACAGAAGTTGCAGAGAGTATTCCTATTTATAGGGATTTGATAGAAAAAGAAAGTAACTAAAGAGGAGTTGTTGATAAAATGTACTACATACTAAATGAAACAAATCAAATTATTGCTGCTGATGATAATTTGTTAGAATTATGTGGTTTATCTCATATAGATGAACTGTCTTTAAAAATTGCATTAGGCGATATAAAGTTTGATTTTGCATCTGAAACAGATCTAATCATCACAACTGACAATAATGATAAAACATTCCCTGTATCTAAAAGCTCTCTGTCAAGTATGCTTGGTCATCTTACATTGGTAACTGTACAGGCAGAAGAAAAAGAGGCTGAGCAGAGTAGCGCGACTCTGGATTTAGACTCAGATCTCATTTCTTATGGATCTGACACAGATGATACAGTTAAAGAACTTGAAACTGTCGAAGATGAGAGCGAATTATTTGATCTTGTACTGGAAGAGAAAGCCGAAGAGAACATAGAGAAAATTGAAGATTCTCTCAATCTCTTATCTGAAGATGCAGAGACATTTGATCTAGGACTATCTGAAGAAAAGACAGAAGCTGTCACTGATGACAATACCGAAATTCTGATAGACATAGAGAGGATCAGTCAACAGATCGGTGTTTCTCATGAAGACTACGATACGTTCCTTGATGAATATATCGATACCGCATTAGGGCTAGAACAGGACCTCCAAAGTACTGATAAGGATAAACGTTCAAATGCTGTTGCCACACTGTCTCATCTTAGTGACGTACTACAACTTCCTGTAGTGGGAGACATCATAAAAAGAATGGCTACCGATGAGAAGAAAGAAACAGTAGAATCATTTTACGCTGCACTCTCTAGATTAACAACATCAGCTCAGAATATACAAGAAGAAAAGGAAATAGACCTCTCTGATATACAACAAGAAGTAAAAGAAGAACCTACTCCGGTAGTCAATGAAAACAGTTTTGGTACTATCAGTCTTGACGATGTAAAACCTATTCATTTTGACTTTCAACTTGAAGAAGCTGCGAATGATCTATCGTTACCTGTAGAACTTATCGAAGAGTTTGTTCATGACTTTATCGAACAAGGGCATATAGAGACAAAAAATATGTTAAAAGCCTATGAAGAAGGTAACTTGGACGCGATTCAAAAGATAGGACATTTACTGAAAGGTGCATCTAGTAACCTTCGTATCAAGGAACTGTCAGATACACTTTATAAAATACAATTCTGTGAAGACAGTAATGATCTTGAACATCTTATCAAAGATTACTGGGGACACTTTTTGTCTTTCGAAATTCAAATAAATGCACTAGCAAAATAAAAGGAATAAACTATGACTATTCGTAATAGACTTAAACTTATTGGACTCGTACCAATTACCCTACTCATTCTACTATCAAGTTATTTCTTTATAACTACATACCTGAACTTTGAGAAAGCAAATGCACTTAAAACGACATTGATCAACAATGCCGCTTTGGATAAAGCATTTATCAATATAGGTAAAGAAAGTGGATTGACTGCTTTATACCTGGGAAGTGATAAAAAAGCGTTTGCCGAACCCCTCAAAAAACAACGAGAAGCTTTAGATGAAGCTTTCGAAGATGCCAAATATGAGATCATTACTGAAAATACAGCATACCTTCCTGCCTTACTTGAACTTTTAGGTGAGCAAAAAACGGAAGCCTTTGACCCTTATAAAAAGCTTTTAGCAAATATAGGTAAACTTTCGGAATCAAGAGCAAGAATAGATACAGAAGATGTAAACTTTAAAGATATCTATTTTACAGACTATGCAGCCAGACTATCTACACCTGTACTTGACAAACTTTTAACAGTAAAGAACTATTCACTTGATACAGAAATGTCATCGATCATTTCGACACTGATACAGCTTTATACTGCTAAAGAGAATGCAGGATTGGAAAGAGGATTTATCTCATACTACATGGCTAAAAGATCTTCTATGGCATTTGATGAAATTGCTTTATGGGATGAGTTTAAAACAAAAGCAAATATTTTTGATATTAAACAAGTAACCAATCCGGTCTTACGTGAACAACTTGAAAAAGTACTCTTCAATGATCAGGCAAAAGAGACCATGAATGAACTTGGTTTGACATCATCTGCGATTCAAACAGATATCGATAATGGTGACTATGCTGAAGATGTTATGGACTGGTTTGCACTTCAAACACAAAAGGTCGCATTGCTTTCAAAAGCAGAACTTGTGGTTTCAAATGCTTTATGGAAAATGAGTGATATCTATCTTCAAAAGCAACTTTTACTTCTTGGTATTGCGGCAGCTATCTGGTTGCTAAGTTTTATTTTGGCTTATCTAGGATACACAACGGCAAGAGATATTACACGAAACATTAAAGAGCTTGAAGACGTACTTAACAAAGCTGTTGAGGAAATGAAAGCCAGTGATGAATATTTTGCATCTGATGCACATGCCATTGAAAATATTGACCTTGATACACATGAAGGTACAAAAGAAGCCTATAAATTCCTTGAGGAACTTGTTGAAACAGCAAAAGATGATAAACTTATTGCGCTTCAGGCCAATGAAGCGAAATCTCTTTTCCTTGCAAATATGTCACATGAAATTCGTACACCGCTGAACGGTATCGTTGGATTTACGGAAATCTTACGTAGTACAGATCTTTCTGAAGAGCAAGAAGAATTCCTTTCTATTATTGATAAGAGTTCTGAAAACCTTCTTAGCATTATCAACAACATTCTTGACCTTTCAAAAATTGAAAGTAATAAAATTGAGATTGAGAATATCGTATTTGATGCAGCTGAAGAGTTTGAAAGTGCAGTGGAAACCTATGCAGTAGCTGCAACAGAGAAAAATATTGATATGAACTACTATATGGATCCAACGATCTCTGCAAAACTCAAGGGTGATCCTACGAAGATCAAAGAGATCGTTATTAACCTTCTCTCAAATGCTGTTAAATTTACTAGTTACGGTGGAGAGATCAACCTTGAGATACTAAAAGTTACTGATGCTAATGGTGAAAATAGAGTCCAGTTTACAGTAAAAGATAATGGTATCGGTATGACTAAAGATCAACAATCTCGTATTTTTGATGCCTTCTCACAAGCTGATGTATCGGTTACAAGAAAGTATGGTGGTACAGGTCTTGGTCTTACTATTTCTAGTCAGTTCGTTGAACTTATGGGTGGAAAACTTGAACTTGAAAGTGCTAAGGATCATGGTACATCATTCTTCTTCTCATTACCATTAGAAGAAGTTACATCAACAGAAGTAAATTATGCCCATGCATTTACTGATCTTACTATCGGTAAATATGAGCAGGATATTCCAACAAAGCTAGACAACTATCTAGAAAAATACTTTGAATACTTTGGTCCAACAGTAAAACATTTTGAATCTATAGGAGAGCTCAAAGAGCTTGATTATAATGATACTTGTAAAAATTACTGGGTTGATATAGACAAAGCAAGACAGAATATGTTAGATGCTATCCAAAATATGGATAAATCTAAACTTATTGTTATCGCAAATGTCACAAGCCGTAATAAAATTGAAGAACTTGGTATTGATCAAAGTAATGTTATCTTTAAACCAGTCACCCTGAGCAAACTCAAAACTGTATTGAGCAATACTGCAACTGTCACACCTCAACTTATTGAAGAATCTGTAGCAACACAAGAGACTAAATTTGACGCCAAAGTATTGGTTACTGAAGATAATATCATTAACCAAAAACTTATTAAACGTATACTTGAGGAGCATGGTATCACTGTTGATATCGCGAATAATGGTCTTGAATCATTTGAAAAACGTAGAAGTGGAAACTATGATCTACTCTTTATGGATATTCAAATGCCGGTTATGGATGGTATTGAAGCGACTCATGAGATCCTTGACTACGAAGAGGATGAAGAGTTGCCACATATCCCTATCGTAGCATTAACAGCAAATGCACTTAAGGGTGATAGAGAGAGATTCTTGAGTGAAGGTATGGATGAGTACATCACTAAACCGATTGAAACCACAGAGTTACTCTACGTACTTAATAAGTTCTTGTCAGATAAAGCAAGCAGTCATACTAAAGCACCTGCTAAAGCAAAAGAACCTGTTGTTGAAGAAAAAATTGTTCAAGAGCCTGAAGAGGTTGTCACTCCTGTGAATTATATGGATGACGAACCACTAGCACTAAATATAGAAGAGCCTACAGTAGATCTTACTGAGACTCCACAAGCCAAGAGGATCTTAGTTGCTAAGAAATTTTTACTAGCACGTAGAGTTTTTGCAAAAGTATTGGAGAACCTTGGTCATGAGTATGATGCTTTAGATGACATGAGTATGCTAGAAAATACATTGGCATCTGGTAACTATGACATACTCTTTGCTGATGTCGATTTGATTACAGATCGTATTAGTGACTCTAATCAAAATATAGCTATAATCACGTCAAGTGATTCAAACAATCCTCTAGAGATTGCGATACAAAAAGGTGAAACCATCTCAAGTACAGCGTCTAAAGAAGAAACAGAAAATATAATTACTAAGTATAGAGGATAATAAATATGGCATTAAAAGTACTCGTGGTAGATGATGACTTCATCAACAGAAAACTCATACAGACTCTTTTGAAAAAGAATCCGAAGGTAGCAGAAGTTGTAGAAGCAGAGAATGGTTCTGACGCATTAGATAAAATGAAAAAAGATCCTAGTATCAATCTAATACTCTTAGATATTATGATGCCAGTTGTAGATGGAATAGAGTTTTTGAAGATCTTCAGATCTGATATGTCAAATGCACATGTACCTGTGATCGTACTGTCTACAGATGACACTCGTAAGACAGAGGTATACGATAATGGTGCAAATGACTTCTTGCGTAAACCTGTTTTGCAAGGCGCACTATATGAAAAAATAGATCAGTGGACTGATTGATTTCTTCACATACATGTTTGAGCTAGCTTTTTTAAGCTGGCCAAACACACTAAAAACTTCCCCTTATTTTACAAATATTTCTTTCAACACTTCTTCAATACGGGAAACACCTATAATATTTACATTATTTTTTACTTCATCCGGTATATCATCTAGATCACGTTCATAGTTTTTCATTGGGATCAATGCTTTTTTAACACCTGCTTTATATGCAGCGATGAGCTTCTCTTTAAGTCCACCTATAGGCAGTACTTTCCCTGTCAGTGTTACTTCACCTGTCATAGCCACTTTATTGTCTATCTTTTGTCCGCTCAAGATAGAAGAGATAGCACTCACCATGGCTATACCTGCACTCGGACCATCTTTAGGTGTAGCACCTTCAGGTACGTGAATATGAAGATCATAACGCTTATAGACCTCACTTGGATCTACCGTAATACGCTCTTCTCTCTCTTTTGCAGAGTGTGGTATGATAGAAGGTGAAATAGCAAGATCTCCATTGTCTATAAGTATCTTGACTACAGAGTGAGCGATACGTACAGATTCTTTCATCACATCACCAAGACTACCGGTCAGCTGCAAGGCACCCTTCCCTTTGATCTTGATCGCTTCTATCGTGAGAACATCACCACCGACTGCTGTCCAAGCCAATCCACTGACAACCCCGACTTGTGGCTTACTGTCAACTAAAGAAATTTCAAAAACTTTTTTATCTGTAAATTTCTCTAAGTTCTTTTTTGAAATACTTATCCCATTTTTTGTTTTGTCTTCCAAAAGTTGTCTGGCACTTTTTCTCATCAAACTAGCTATTCTACGACGTAAATTACGCACACCTGCTTCTCTAGTATATTCATCTATCAAAGCCTTAAGTGCTCTATCGGTAATCGTAAATTCTCTACGCTTCAATGCATGCTTTTTAAGTTCCTGAGGTATGAGGTAACGCTTAGCAATCTCAAACTTCTCTTTTGGTGTATAAGAGTTCAACCCAATGAATTCCATTCTGTCTCGAAGAGGAGCAGGTATACGTCCGACATCATTTGCTGTCGCGATAAAAATAGCCTTACTAAGGTCAATATTAAAATTGAGATAATAATCTCTATACTTACTGTTTTGTTCAGGATCAAGAATCTCAAGCAGTGCTGCTGTAGGATCACCTCTCATACTGCGTCCTACTTTGTCTATCTCATCCAGTACTATGACAGGGTCCATACTTTTGGCTTCAATAAGTCCTTGAACCAAACGTCCAGGCATGGCGCCTACATACGTTCTTCGATGTCCTCTAAGTTCATTTACATCTTCAAGTCCACCCAGTGCCATACGCACAAGTGGTCTTCCCAATGCAGTAGCAATGGAGTTGGCAAGTGAAGTTTTTCCGACACCTGGAGGTCCTGCAAAACAGAGTATAACCCCTCCTGTCACTTTTTGTTTGATACCTCTAAGCTCTGCTAATTCACGTACAGAAAAGAACTCAACGATGCGTTCTTTGGGTTTTTCAAGTGAGTAGTGATCTTTATCAAGTTCAAGAGAGACATCTTTCACACTCAAATTTTTCTTCGTTAACTTTCCAAAAGGAAGTTCAAGTACCCACTCCAAATAACTCTGCAACACATTGGCATCTGCAGAATCAGGATGCATACGGGCAAAACGGTCTAACTGTTTACTGATCTCCTTGAAGGCATCTTCGTGCATATGCGGTTTGAGTGCAGCCACTTTTTCTCTAAAATTGGCTATCTCCTCTTCTCTTTGCGTATCCATACCCAGCTCTTGCTGGATCTCTTTGAGTTGTTCTTTAAGGAAATACTCTTTATTGGTCTGTTCTATCTTGGTATGTACCTTTGTACGTATATCACGTTGTACTTTTGCCGACTCTATTTCAGAAGTAACGATATCTATGAGACCTAATAAACGTTTTTCTATGTTGAGTTCTACATAGAGTACATACGCCACGTCTTTATCAAGTTTCAACATTGAAGAGACCAGATCAGCTATACGGTTTGGTTCATCATTCTCTTCTATGGTACGTACAAGATCTGCAGGTATTTGACTGTTTAAAGCAGAAAGTTTCTTTACTTTGTCTCTCAGTATGTCCATTAAAGCATCTGCTTTGAGTTTATTGTAACTCTCTAACGTAACGATGTCTATAATGGCACGGTTAAACGTACCCTCTTGTGGTTCAATGATCTCTCCACGTGAAAGTCCTTGAAAAAGTATCTTGACTCTACCGTCTGGTATATGTACTTTTCGCATGATTGAACCAACAACCCCTACTTTATACATGGCATCAAAATCATGTGTTCCCTCTTTTCCAGGCATAGATGAAGTGACAAAAAGTAAAGAGTTGTTTTCCATTGCATCTGTTGCAGCGTCTATATCTTTTTGATCTGTAAGAAAGATCGGGCTTATCATAAATGGGTAGAGAAAAAGTTCATCCTCAACCACTATAGGTAAGGTAGTGGGAAATGCATCATAATCGCTAAGTTGCATAATGTGGCTCCTTTAAAAATATTTAATTTTGTTTTATTGTTTATTGGGTGGGCGCATATACGCCCTTAAATTAATGCTTCTATAACACTAATGCAGCTAAAAATTAGTCGAAAATATACCCTACTATGCCTTTTTCAGGCGGAGTAATATCAGCCATTTCAACCACAGAACCTTTGTTTTTATCTCTATAGATCTTCGCTGCATCAGACTTTCCTGTACGGTCATAAAGTGCTGCGATATTTTCATTGAGAAGATATTGACTCATGTGCAATCTTATCAGCATGGTGTTAACAAGCGCTGCATAAGGGGATCCAGGATAACGGTTAATGTATACTTTAGCAGTTGAGATACTGTCCATGATCAGTTTTTGGTCCTTATAGACATCTTTAACACCCAAAAATGATGCTTTTAATTTCATAAAGTCTGTATATTCTCGACTTCCATACTCTCCAAAACGTTTATTATACTCATCCAAATAGTAGTTAGCGAGCAAATACTCTTCCTCATTCATATGTGCATGTGCAAGCATCATCAAAGAGGTCGGCATAAGCGGTGAACGGATATGCTCACTCTTAAGAGAGATAAAATACGAATCTGCCTTATCTAAATTACCATTGCTGATACTGTTAGC
>NZ_JBATIY010000031.1:0-5035 GCF_049668085.1 Sulfurovum sp.
TTCTTATGAAGATGCAAGAGAGTATAAGATAGAAAATCTTGCACTGCCTTCAACAGGTGTACCAGTAGATGTAAAAGTACTCACATGGAAGACGGAGCTTTCCTGTGATGTACGTGCATATTCTTATGAAAATACCAGAGCATTTCATGTCTGTTCTTTTAATCCAAAGTACCAGATAGACAGTAACCGATGGAAAATAAAATCGTCAGACGAAATGATCAACGAAAATGGAGTAGGGGAGTATAGAAAAGGTACATATAACCTCTATACGAAAGTAGAAGAAGATATTCAAATTGAACGTAAACGTATAGTGAATAAAGAGCGAGAGACAGGTATATTTGGTGGTACTGTACGTAAGAAAGACGGTTTTACACTTACACTTATCAACAAATCTGATAAAGTAAAAAGCATAACACTCATAGAACGTATCCCTACATCAACGACTGAGGAGATCAAATCAAAACTTTTGAGTATCAATTCAGAGAAAAAAGTAAACTATAAAATACTCAAAGACGGACAGATAGAAATGAAACTTACGCTAACCGCACATGAAAATAAA
This sequence comes from Sulfurovum sp., assembly GCF_049668085.1. Taxonomy (GTDB): domain Bacteria; phylum Campylobacterota; class Campylobacteria; order Campylobacterales; family Sulfurovaceae; genus Sulfurovum. The sequence goes on from NZ_JBATIY010000031.1 coordinate 560, forward strand.
AAGATTGAGGTATTGTTTGAAATATCACATGATAAAGATTTAAAAGTGAATTATTAAGAGAGGAAAATAAAAAGGGGGGATTTTAATTTGCAGGCAAAAAGCCTGCAAGCCACTACTAGAGTGGAGTCACGTTCTCAGCTTGTGGGCCTTTTTGACCTTCACCAACTTCAAATGTTACTGCTTGACCTTCAGCAAGTGTTACACGTCCACCGCCTTCATTGTTAACTTGACGGAAATGTACGAATACATCGTCTCCACCATTCTCTTGTTGAATAAATCCATAACCTTTTTCATCGTTGAACCATTTAACAGTTCCGTTTACTAATGTTGCCATTTTTTTGTACCTTTGGGTAATAATTTTCACTTAAAATTAAGTGGAATCCAAATCAGAGAGAGTCTTCGGGGTCTAGCAATAACACTTAACACACGCGAGATGAACTCGTACTTCATCTTTCTTCGCTTATATTGTACCTTCTTTTCTTAAGTTATAACCTTATTTAAAAAAATATATTTTTTAATTAATAAAAATTATAATATTCAAAGTCTTCCCAAACGACTAAGAGGAATTACCAAAGGTACAAGATGAACTTTTGGTATGGTCCATTTACTCATATATGGTGTAGGTTCATTACTTAAGTTTATAACATTTTTATAGTAAGCCGGTTTTGCATTCTGATCTAGTTTTATGAGCATATGGTTGAGTTTTTCTGTGCTCATACCATACACCATTTGAAGTTCCTGATCATAATTCTGTGCCGCTAAAAGATTCAGTACTCTATTGTCCTTGAGAACAACTTGGAAAGCATATAGAAATGTATTATAGTGGACTCTTATTACACGTTTCGCATCAAATATAATGCCTATACTTTTAGGTGTGGGAGGATCAAATTGATATTGCATATCTGTTTCTGCTTCTTCATACACCACCATACTGCCATCATCTAGACGCAGAAGGTTTTTTGTGAGAAAAAGTGTACTGAAGTTTTCATTCTTCTCTTCAAGTTTTTCACCGTGCACCTCTAAAGAAGCATCATTGATACGTAGATTGATATTCTCATTGTTGTAAGATAGATTAGAAGTCGCACAACCACTTATAATAAGGACGAAGAGAGTTGGAAATAATAGTTTTATCATTTTTTTCATTATACTATCTCTGTTAGTTTTAAAAAAATATGATTAAGCTCTTTAGCTGCTTTCATACCCAATTTTTCTGCTTCTTCTTTTGATTCTTCATACATTAATGAGAGCTCTTTTTGTTTCTCTTCCCACATGTCCTCACTTTCCATTTTTAGAAGGTGTGCTCTAAGGGTCACGATATCAAGTTCTTCCTGCGCATTTTTGGAAACCTTAGAGGTAAATTCATATGCAATCTCTTCCACTTTTTTAATTCTTTCACGTGCTTCCATCATTCCTAGATGCCCTTTAAGTTTTACTTCATCCTCAAAGTCATCGTAAGCATCATCAAGTTTTTCCTCTACACCTGATAAATGTTTCTTTAAGTCCAACCAAAATTCATTTACTTCTTCAGTAAAGTTTTCACTGAGTTTTTCCATATTCTTGTCAATTTTCTTCAGTGACTTCTTTGATTCGGTGATGATCTCTTTAAACTCTTTTTCCATAGATTAATCCTTCTAACTGGCTTATAAAATTATTATAACATTTTTGTTTCTTAAATACTTCATCTGAATTATGATAATATTACTTAATGGTATATATTTTTTTGTAGGGGGAAGAATATAATGAATATAGCAAAAAGTGTAAAATAGGGTTTCTTTTTCTTGTGGGAGTATTTACTTTAAACCTACAAGCGAATCCTGCATTAGCAAGACAATATGATATGGCATGTAGTGCCTGTCACTCGCAGGTACCTGCACTAAACGATATGGGGCTTTCATTTGTAAGAAATGGATTGAGAACATCGAAATATGATGCAACAGCATTAAAGAGTTTCATTGATTCTAACAGCTCAAAACGATTTATGCCCATTGGTGTAATGGTTGGTGTATCTGATAACTCCAAGAGTGACAGTATCAATACATTGGCTAAATCTTATTTGACCGGTACGCTTACAGATTCTTTATCAATGTGGGCTTCATCAAAAGAGCAGTTCAACAGTGATAAGGATGATCAGAAGTTATTTGAATCTGGCAATTCTCAACTCTATTTCCAATACAACATCTTAGAAGCAAAACATGCTATCAGAGTAGGACTTCTTTCACCATTGACCCAACTGGGTAATGTTAAAAGAAGTATGTCACATTCAGGGTTACATGGTGGAGAAGGTCATGGTCAGAATTATTTCTCACCTCTGGATCGTGCAAATGTTAATAATATAAAGGGAGCTGAGTACTCTTATCTATTTGATAATAATGTTCTGCTTCTTGCTTCTTATGGGGAACAGGTGCAAAGCCATCATGGTCAAGGCCATGGAGATTCAATAGAAGATGAAAATGATGCATTTTTGGCTGGAGTAACCTATAGAACTGAGTCAAATTATAAAGTAGGGTTCATCTATAATCATACTGAGGTTCAGGGTGATACTTTTTATTCGTTGATACTGCCTATAGAAAAAGAGTTTACTGCATTCATTTGGAACTCTTCTTTAGTCTATGCCAATGATTCCAATAATGATTATATTGGACTCGAAAATGCAGTGACATATCCGATTGGTGACATGGGACATATCAAGGCTATAGTCAATGTAGATAATGATGAATTTGATTATAATAATTGGGGTTATTCTCTAGGCTATACAAAAATTTATAACATGTTCTTCTTCTCAGTAGTAGCATCACGTGTCAACACAGATGCATACAGTCGTAGTAAGTTCATGGGTTCTGTTCAGCTTTTCTATTAAAATTTGATCTATTTGTTTAGATGTAGTTTTGTATTCTTCGCTTCAAGCCACTTCTCTAAAGTAGGAAGTTCATCTATATCCCGCGGTTCAATTCTTAAGATCTCTGCAAAACTTTTTACACCCATAGAGAGAAGGTACTGCAGATTATTGTCAAAGGTTGCATTCTCTACCACATAGATCTTATCTTTAGGTATTTCGAACATAAAACCACCATTTGGTATAGGTGACATGGATAGTGTAACAGTGTAATGGTCTTTAACAAGACTCTCTTTTTGTGAGTACATCAGTCCTATATTGTAGCCTTCAGTGGCAAAACCTTTGATAAGAACGACCAGTACCTGATTTTTCCCCTCTTTTGAAGAGTTAAAAATATCTACAAGTTCTTTGATCGTAGTAAAACCGGGAATTTTAGAAAATAGATGATCAAAGAGAGAGGCAAGCCTTGTTCTCGCGAGATGTCCTATAATGTAAAGTAAAATGAAAAAGAGTAATACAGCCAGTGATTCCCATGCAAAAATATTATGTTCAGGTGTAAAACCGATAAACTTGAACATCCCACCAACTAAAAGTTCAATCTTGCTAAAAAGCCATGATAGAATGATAATAATAGCAATGATTGGTAAAAGCCAAAATAATCCTTGAAGCATAGTATTCAAGAAGTGTTTTACAGTACTATTATTTGTCATCTATTTAGCTCCTCTAACCAGATCTCTACATCTGCATCACTTGCCATTTTCCAGTCTGCTCTTGGACTCAAAGAGATCGTACCCACTTTAGGTCCATCAGGCATACAGGAACGTTTAAACTGCTGCGTAAAGAAACGTCTTAAAAAGAGGCTTAACCACTTGCTTATAGTTTCTTCATCGTATTTAGTATCAAACGCTATAGCCGCTAGAAAACGTATCTTTTTTGGTTTGGCTCCATACTTGATGAAGTGATAGAGAAAGAAGTCATGCAGTTCATACGGACCGACGATACTCTCTGTCTCCTGGACGATCTCATCACCTTCGTGAGGGAGTAGTTCTGGACTGATAGGAGTGTCAAGTATGTCATCTATGATCTCTGCTATAGATTCATTGGATTTATAATACTCAATGACATACTGTATGAGTGTCTTAGGTATGCCGGAGTTAAGAGCGTACATACTCATGTGATCACCATTGTAGGTTGACCAGCCAAGGGCTATCTCACTGAGGTCCCCTGTACCGATGACAAGACCACCTTCTTTGTTTGCCATATTCATTAATATAGAAGTTCTTGATCTTGCCTGAACATTCTCATAGGTGACGCTGTGCTCTTCTTTGTCATGTTCTATAGCTTCAAATTCCTTGAGAGAGAGATCTGTAATGTCTACCGTTTTAAGTGTAACACCTAATGCTTCACAAAGCTTCACTGCATTTGATTTCGTACGACTCGTTGTACCAAACCCAGGCATGGTCACAGCGATGATGTTATGCACATCCCAGTCCATTATCTCAAAAGCTCTATGTGCAGAGAGCAGGGCAAGTGTAGAATCAAGTCCACCAGAGATACCTATCACAGCTTTTTTGATGTGTGCATGGCTCATACGTTTGATGAGACCGTGAGCTTGAATATGGACTATCTCATCACATCGGTGC
>NZ_JBATIY010000032.1:0-4415 GCF_049668085.1 Sulfurovum sp.
GAATTATTTACAAAGTGGAGATGAAGTTTATGTTATCGCATATGACTATCGCAGTGAAGTCTCTAGTATCGAATCCTCTGATTCTAAGGTCGTATTACATCAAATAGTAACGTCATAGTTTAAAAAGAATTAAGCTTATAGACATAATGAGCATACCTATTACCAGTCCAAAGATAGTAGTATGGTCGTTGCCATAGACTCTTGCCGCCGGAAGTAGCTCATCAAATGAGATATAGACCATAATACCTGCAACTACACCAAATGTGATCCCCAATGTCAATTCTCCCATGATCGGTGCCAATATGAGAAATCCGATGATCGCTCCTATGGGTTCAGCTAAGCCAGAAAAAAGAGCATACAGAAACGCTTTTCTACGACTCCCTGTTGCATGATATACAGGAAGTGCCACGGCAAGTCCTTCTGGAATATTGTGGATCGCGATCGCCATTGCAATGGCGATCCCTGTGGTCATATTATCTAATGCTGAGATAAAGGTGGCAAAACCCTCGGGAAAATTGTGTAGAGCAATGGCTATAGCTGTAAAAAGACCTACACGTGATAGTGGTGCTCTATGTTTACGTAGAGATTCGGTATCATTTTTATCTATAGCGTTTTCAACATCAAGTGAATGGTGAGGGTTGATATTGTCAGGTATTGATTGATCGATGATAAATGAGATAGCAATACCGACAAAAAAAGCAACAAGACCCAAGCTTTCACCTATGATCTCTCCAAATTCTAAAGTAAAGGCATCTTGAGATTTAACAAGAATCTCTACAAATGAGACATAGATCATGACCCCTGCAGAAAATCCTAGTCCGATGGATAAGAATTTTGTATTTTTTGTACCGCCCCAAAAAGCGATGATGGCACCTAGAACAGTAGAAAGTCCAGCAAATAATGTTAACAAGAACGCAGGTAACATCTCAGTCATGGTAAATACTTGCATCTACCCACTCCATGGTTAATTAAATAGCTACCTTGTAATCGACTAAGTTAATAGCTTTATATATTACAAGGTATGTACGCCTTAGAAGAAGTTATATCATAACACTTCTTCTCAATGGTTTAGTAAAGATGCTCACGTTTGAAATACTCTTGTCCTACTTTACATAATGGACATGCTTTTGGTGCTTTTTTACCTCTGTGTACATGACCGCAAACCTCACAGACCCAGTACTCTTCATCTTCACTCTCAAAGAACCCATCATCAATCATCGCTTGTTTAAGCGCTTCATATTCTCTTTCATGTTCTACTTCTACTTTGGCAATGGCATTAAAAAGACGTGCCATCTCTTTATGCCCTTCTTCTACAGCTATAGCAGCGAAGTTAGGGTACATTTCCGTATGTTCATAGTTTTCACCTTCCATACCTGTTTCAAGGTTTTTTAATGTACCTTCAAGTTCTTCTCCATCTACCATTTTGTGATACGCTTTATATTCTGCTCTAGCATGCCACATTTCATTAATAGCTGCTTCTCTGAAGTGACGGGAGATAGCGTGCCAACCTTCTTCTGCAGCAATATCGGCAAAAAGATCATATTTGTTTCTTGCCATACTCTCACCAGCAAATGATTTCATAAGATTTACAGCTGTAAGATTTTCAGTTGTACATACCATTTCTTCTCCACAGCAAGTAAGTTTTCCTCCACCTACTTCCTGTACTTCTATCTCATTTCCACATTTGTCGCATTTATATGTTTCGTACTGTCTCATTCTTTTTTTCCTTAGTTTATATTTTTCTTGATATCTGCAATAAATTCAGTGATATCATCATGAAGTGCCTGGAGATCCTCTTCGTGCTCTACTTCATCCGCCAATATTTCTGATACGATGTCATAGGTAACGATATCTTTGTTACGTGTCATATCTGCCAATTGCGAATAGACAGAGATAGCACACTGCTCACCTTTGATAGAGTCTTCAAGTATACTGACAACATCAAAATCTTTTGGTTCTTCATACCCACAATTTGTGTGGGTAAACCACTCTTGTGGATGGAGTAGAGGTGTTCCTCCTAGCTGGAGGATCCTATCTGCTACCATGTTTGCATGTCTCAGTTCATCGGCGGCATGTTGTGTGAGTTCTGCTATGGCAGCATCTTTCATGATACCCTTGATGACTTTTGCTTCTATAAAGTATTGATAATAGGCTAACCATTCATCCGCATATGCTTTATTTAGTACAGTAATGATCTCACTGATCTCTACACCCTTGATAATTGAATTACCTTTTCTTGCCATGATATACCCTTTCGCTTTTCTAACTAAAATAAAGGAAAATTTTTTTCCTTTTAGAGTATAACGATTTTAAACTTAAAGGAAAATAATTATCGTTTAGAAATAGAATTAGATGAATTCTGATTAATAATTAAAGATATGTAGATATAAATAAAAAGGGTATAAGAGGATTGGGCAGCCTTAAAAGTACTGCCCAGTGAGAAAATTTAGTTTTTGAACCAGTTTTTAACTCTGTCAAATGCAGAATCAAAAGTACTTTTATGTGGACGGCTCTCTACACCGTAACTCTCTTGGAGTTTTTCGAGTAGTTCTTTTTGTTCATCGCTGATCTTCTTAGGAAGTATCATACGGACTTGAGCGATGAGACGGCCTTTTCTTCCACCATGTACATCGGCCACACCTTCCCCATCAAAGACGAACTGTTCTTTATCTTTTGTACTCTGTTTAAGTTCAAGTTCCAATTCACCATCAAGTGCAGGGATAGTGATGGTTTCTCCGAGTACAGCCTGAGTAAAGAACACTGGTACTTCTATGTAAATATCATTTCCGTTACGTATGAAGTTCTCATCCTCTTCTACATGGAAAGTAAGGTAGAGGTCACCACGTTGCCCATTTTTAGCTTCGTTACCGTAACCTTGTGCTCTAAGACGGTTACCTGAGTCCACTCCAGCAGGTATATTTACGGTCACAGTATCCTCTTCTTCATGATACCCTTTACCATGACAGCTTCCACACTCTTCTTTAATGCTTTGACCTTGACCATGACATTTTGGACACGTTTGTGCAAACTGCATAGGTCCTTGTCTCATCAGTACTTGACCTTGACCTTGACAGTAGTCACATGTCTCTAGTTTGGCATCTTTGGCACCTGTACCTTCACAATCACCACAAGGTGTTTTGTAGCGAATGTCTATTTTCTTTTCGCAACCGAAAACAGCTTCATGAAATTCTAATGGAAGTTCTATCTCAAAGTCCAAAGCATACTTTTGGCCCGGATCTCTGCGTGTACGGCCAAATCCACCGCCAAATCCTCCGCCAGAACCGCCAAACATAGAGTTGAAGATATCCATGAAATCATCCATGTTTCCACCGCCAAATCCACCGCCCATGCCGCCTTGTCCCTCAAGACCGGCTTTACCGTAACGGTCATAGATAGATCTTTTTTCTTCATCACTGAGTACCTGATAAGCTTCATTAACGACTTTGAACTGCTCTTCTGCTTCTTTGTCATCAGGGTTTCTATCGGGATGAAACTTCATTGCAAGTTTTCTGTATGACTTTTTAAGTTCTGCACCTGAACAGTCTTTACTTACTTCAAGTACTTCATAATAATCTAATTCTGTCATTGATATTGCTCCATAGTTTATTCATCATATTTTTGGGAATAATTTTGGCGAATTCTACCATAATTTAGTTATAATCACAAAAACAGTTTTAAAGGTCCAGTATGCTCGTACATATCGTCATGTTTAAGTTTAAAGAAGAAAACAAAAAAGCCAATATTATTCAAGCGAAACAAATGTTAGAAAATCTTATGGGTGCGGTTCCTAGTTTAAGAAGTATGGATGTAGGTATTAATTTTATTAAAGCTGACAGGGCAATGGATCTGAGTATTATTGCTGTATTTGAAAGTCAAGAAGGACTTGATGCCTATGATATCCATCCAGAGCATCAAAAAGTGGTCACTTTTATTAAGTCAGTGGTTGAATACTCTAAAGCAACAGATTATTTAAGAGATTAAATGAAAAATTACAAGATTGAGGCATTTGAGAATTTGGTGGAGGCCTTTGGTTCTTTACCCTCTATCGGTAAAAAAACAGCGATACGTTTAGCCTATCATGCTGTAATGGAAGATGGATTTGGAGCAATGAAACTGGCTCATGCATTGGAGACAGGGGTAAATACCATTCAAAAATGCAGTAAATGCCACAACATGAGTCAAGATGAACTATGTACCATCTGCTCTGATCCTTACCGAGATAATACAAAACTTTGTATCGTGCAGAGTGCTAAAGACATCTTGACCATAGAAGAGAGTGGACAGTTTGATGGTGTCTACTATGTAGTGACAGAAGTACGTGATCTCGATGAAGCTCATTTGTTTTATGCAGTAGAGGGAGTATCTGAAATGATTTTCGCTTTTCCTCCAAGTATTGCTACAGATACCATGATACT
>NZ_JBATIY010000033.1:0-6830 GCF_049668085.1 Sulfurovum sp.
AGAGAGGCCAAGATCCATACGTTTGGCATCTAAAGTACTTGTACATTTTGATAATTATTTTGAATGGCCATCTTTAAATAATCAGAACTACGGAGATGGCACTTGTCAGGGCTTACAATCCCATATAGCTGTTTTAGCCAGTGGAAAGGTAGTACCTTGTTGTTTGGATTGTGATGGCATTATAGAACTTGGAGATTTACATAAAAATACACTGGATGAGATTTTAACTTCAAAACGTGCAGTGAATATGTTAGAGGGATTTAAAGAGGGCAAAGCTATCGAAGAGCTTTGCCAGAAGTGTTCTTATAAAGATCGGTTTAATACTTAGTCAGCATCAGGTGTAATTCTTTCGAATCGTGTACCTTCAAATGTAAAGTTACCCATCATACCTTTTGAGTCAAACACAAAGCCAACCAAATTTGATCCAAAATCTACATCATCAGCTTCTTCTTCTGCATTATAGTCAAACATAGCAAGATTTACATCTATCTCACTTTCCCAATCATCATCATTCATGAATTTTTTAAGAGCTTCATCAGATGTGATAGCAATGATCAAAGAAAACTCTTGTGCTCCCATCGTGAAACCGGCCGATACAGATGCAATGCTATAATAGCTATTTGACACACCATTTATACGTAACGCACCTTCACCATACATACCACCTATAAAAAATCCTGCTTCTCTTACTTTTGGAAAGATCACATAACCTTTTGCATTGTCTAAAAATCTTTTTCCACCATGCACTTCTTTGTAAAATTCCAAGAGTGCTTTATCTGCATCATTGTCAATTTCTTGTGCAGTGTCTATTGATGCCATTGAGGCTGTACTAAATGCCAATAGCATAATGAGTAAGAGGGGTATAGATTTAAGTATTTTCATTACTAGTCCTTGATTTTTTTATTTTATCGTTGATTATAACATAAAAATACAGGTCATATAATTATGTATAAAGAGTTAAGAAGCAAAGCTCTTTAGAGCTTTGCAGAAGTTTTTTTTGAAAGAGTTATTTAAGGGTTAATTCTCTTAAATCTAGTACCTTCCATAGTAAAGCTACCAAGCATACCTTTTGCATCATACACAAAAGCGACCATGTCATCTTCAAAATCAGTATCATCAAGTTCCTCTTTTGAGTTCCATTCTGCTATCGTTATTTTACCATCGACATCAGTTTCCCACTCATCATCATCCAAAAGGAATTTATTGAGTGCAGCATCTGAAGTAAAAGCTATGATCATGTGATGCATTTGTGCACCCATTTGAAAACCAACAGAAGCAGAAGTGATACTATAATAAGCTTTAGAAGCGTTACCTACACGTAGTACACCTTCTCCATATTTACCGCCAAAAAAGAATCCTGCTTCTTTTACATCAGGAAAGACAAGATAAGCTTTTGCATGCTCCAAATATTTTTTTGAACCTTTTACTTCCTTATAAAATGTTCTAAGCGCATCATTTGAATCATTTTCGATTTCACTTTTAGAGCTTAAAGTTGCCATTGACTGTGTGGTAAATGCTAAGAGCACAACAAAGAGTAGAGGTAGAAACTTAAGTTTTTTCATAATTTGTCCTTAATTGAAATTCGTTAATTATATCACATTATATAAGTTATGCAGATAGATGAAGGTACTAAAAAGAAAAAAAATAGTAAAAAGTAACTAAAAAGGATTTAATATAGATTGAGGAGGTTTGATGGAGAAGTTTTCCATCAAACGTGATAATATGAAAATTGAATTAAGGGATGATCTTTTTAAACTTTGTACCCTCTATACTCACACCAGCCATTAAACCCTGTTCTCCATACATGAATCCTATAATTGGTTTTTCATAGCTTATGGATGTGATATCTTTCATTTTCCCCCAGTCTGCTATGATCACAGAACCATCTACCCCAGCTTCCCATCCGTTACTGTTCATAAAATTATTTAAAGATTCTTCTGAAACAAAGGCAATAAGTACAGAATGCTCTTGAACACCTGCTTGATAACCTATGGATGCAGATGTCATACTGTAAAAGTGTTTTGTACTACCATTCACACGTAATGCACCTTTTCCATACTTTCCACCAATGATAAATCCGCCTTTATATACAGAAGGGAAAACAAGGTAACCTTTTACTTTCGAAAGAAATTTCTCTCCACCTGGAACCTCTTTTTTAAATTTTTTAATGGCCATATCAACTTCTGCATTAAGTTTCTGTGCATTAGCTTCTGCAAATACGAGTGGACTAAAAGCTAAAGAAATGAGAATCAATAGCATCATTGGGTTAAGTTTTTTAATATTCATGTGTATTCCTTATAAAAATTGTCATATTATATCTTATAAAAATAAAGAAATTGTGTAGGAGCATTTATGGAAAAGATAACTATTAAAGCGTATGCAACAAGACATAAATTGAGTATATTTAATGTTGTAAAAATGAGTAAATCGGGTCAGGTACCAACTGAAACTGTTATGGAAAATGGTAAAGAGGTGGTGTATATCTTGATAGATGATGCTATAGAGAATGAGGTGAGAAGAGGTATCGTAAAAGAAGGGAATCAGGAACCTTATAGTCTTCGAAAAGAGAATGAACGACTTAGAAAAGAGATACAAAAATTGAAAGAGGAGGTAGAGGTACTTAAAAATAGAGTATAATAATGATATGAAAGTAGCTTATATTACAGATGATGTCTATCTAAAACATGACACTGGTACAATGCACCCTGAATCTCCACAACGTCTTAGAGCAATTAATAGAGCCATTGAACCATTACGTGATTCATTAATATTGAAATCTCCCATAAGTGTTTCAGGGCGTATCTTAGAATTTGTACACCCGTCTGAACATATAGAAATGATAAAAAATGTCAGTGCATATGGTGGAAGTATTGATTCAGATACCGTTTGCAGTATAGATTCCTATGATGCTGCAATAATGGCTGTAGGAGCAGGGACCGTTTCATTGGACGGCATAAGAGCAGGTGAATTTGAACGGGCATTTTGTGCGGTAAGACCTCCAGGTCATCATGCCACACCTATGCAAGCCATGGGCTTTTGTCTCTTCAATAATATAGCCATTGCTGCACGTTATGCACAAAGCATAGGATATAAAAAAGTGATGATCATTGATTTTGATGTACATCACGGTAATGGGACTCAAGATACATTTTATGAAGATGATTCAGTTTTCTATTTTTCTTCACATCAAGCATATGCATATCCAGGTACAGGAGCAGAATCAGATAAGGGTAGCGGGAAAGGTGAAGGTTATACATCAAACTTTTTAATGATGCCTGGAAGCAGTGACAGTGAATTACTTGATATTTATGAAAATAACCTGCCTCCATGTATAGATAGCTTTAAACCTGACATTATACTGGTCTCTGCAGGTTATGATCTGCATGAAAGTGATCCTTTGGCACAACTTAATGTGACCACTGAAGGTATAAGAAGAATTGTCAGAATGATCTTGGACAGTGCAGATGTGCCTTTTGTATTCTTCTTAGAAGGCGGATATAATGTAAATGCATTGGGAGAAAATGTAAAAGTGACACTAAAAGAAATGATGGTGGAATAAATATTAATTTTAACACGATTCTTTAATTAATATTACTTATATTTATGTATATAGTTGATATACTTCTCAAATGGAAGTGTATAAAATAAAAAATATTGCCGGACATCTCGCAAAAGGGTTTTTAAGTAACCCTCTTACCCCTGTTATAGCCATTGCTATTTTACTTTTAGGTTTTATTTCATTGGAAATTATGCCTAGAGAAGAAGACCCTCAGATAGAAGTGAGTGGTGGTTCTATTATCGTTGCTATACCTGGTGCTACACCCAGTGAGATCACGAATGTCATCGTCAAACCTCTTGAAAGACGTATACGTGAGATCAAAGGGGTAGAGCACATTTACGGTACAGCCATGAATAATGCAGGTATGATAAATGTACAGTATTACATCGGTCAGAACAGAGAAGAATCTAACCTCAAACTATATGATAAAGTGATGCAGAACATGGATCAACTTCCCAAAGGTACTATGATGCCTTTGGTAAAACCTTTTGATATAGATATAGATATCCCTATACTTACTGTAGCATTTTATAAAGCAGGCAATGCAGACATCGATACGATAAAGCTTTATAAGATCATACGTGAACTTCAACAAGATATTAATGCCCTTGATAATGTAGCAAAAACCACACTAAAAGGTGTGAAAAGACCACAATTTAATATCTTGGTCGACCTACATAGACTTGTTGCTTATAATATCTCTTTAGGTCAAGTAACCCAAGCTGTTAAATCTATTTCTATGAATGCCCCAGAGATAGATACAACAACTTCTACAGGTAATCTTGTTGTTTTTGGTGTCCAAAATGCCTTAGATGATGTAGACGATCTTAACGAGCTGATTATTGCGCAGTATAGAGGATCACCTATCTATCTGAAAAATATTGCCAAAGTGGAATATAATTATGATATTCAGAATTTTGACTCTGCGAGTATAACGTACCAGGAAAGTATGGTAGGGAAAGAACATTCTGATGATGAAGTAAAAGATGGTCCACTCCTTTTCCGTGATGCTGGTGATCAGATCACTATGACCATCGCAAAACTAAAAGGAACAAATGCTGTTAAAATAGCAGAAAGAGCTATAGAAGAGATCCAAAAAAATAAAGAAAAATTGTTGAAGAATGGTGTTGGTTTTATCGTTACACGTAATTATGGTACAAGGGCAAATGAGGCAGTAAATGAACTTGTACACCATCTGGAGATCACGATACTTATTATTGCATTGATCTTAGTACCTTTTCTTGGTTGGAGGGAATCACTGGTTGTGACCATTGCAGTACCGATGATTCTTGCGACTACACTTTTCATCGCATTGATGACAGACCAAACTATTAATCGTATTACTCTGTTTGCATTTCTTTTGAGTCTGGGATTGATCGTTGATGATGCGATCATTGTAATAGAGAACATACACAGAAGGCTGCATCTTAAAGAGTCTGAAGAGCTTGAATTTGATGAGATCATCATTCAGGCAACAGATGAGATAGGTCCTTCCACAAATATCGCTACTATTGCTATTATGCTCACGATGATACCTATGGGGTTTGTTGGTGGTATGATGGGACAGTTTATGAAACCCATTCCTCTTAATGTACCTGTAGCACTTGGGATATCACTTTTTGTTGCTTATGTATTTGCACCATATCTTGCACGTAAATTTATCAAGTTTGAGAGTCATCCTAAGCTTGATAAGGAAGTGAACTGATGAAAAATATTGTTCTCAAAATTATTAACAGTAAGCGTAATAAGTGGATCGTCACCCTCATCGTTCTTTTTTCTATGGGAGCTTCAGTGATGATGATCCCAACAAAACTGGTACTTGCACGTATGCTTCCTGGGAAAAGTGCTAACACGATGACTATCTATGTTGACACAGCAACAAATGCATCAGTTCAAGAGACAGAATCGGTTACGACATGTATAGTAAACTACCTGAAGGGCGAAAAAGAGATCACAGATATGGAAGTATATCTGGGGCAGGGGGCACCACTTGATTATGCAGGTCTTGTCAAAGGTAGTGCACTAAAAAGATTGAAAAACCAGGCAGAAATTGTCCTTAACTTTACAAATAAGAATGATCGGGAAGAGCCCACTTATATGATGGCACATCGTTTACGGCCTCTCATCAAAAAAGAGTGTGGAGATATAGTCCCTAATACATCTATTAAATTCACAGAGATGCCAGCTGGCCCTCCTACTTTGGCAACGATCGTTGTAGAACTTTATAATCCAGATCCAAATGCATTACGAAAAATGGCAACTCAGGTCGCATATATACTTGAAGACACAGAAGGATTGGTTGATGTAGACGTAATGCAGGATGATATTTACACCAAGTATAATCTTGTACCGGATAAAGAGAAGATCATACTGAGTGGACTTAATGTTGAGCAGGTCAATCAGATCATCTATCTTGCTTTTAAAGGGATGCCGATAGCTGAGAAAAATACAAAGAATCAGCAAGACCAAATCCCTATTTTTCTGAGACTTAATAATGAAACACGGCATGTAGAAGCAGATACAAAAACTTCATTGCTCAGTAAGCTAGTTTCATTGGAGCTTATGAATGATAAAGGAATGATGGTACCTATAAGTGAAGTAGTTAATATAAAAAGTGCGGATTCTAGTCCTACGATCTTTAGAAAAAACCTTAAAAATATGGTTACTATCACTGCAGAATGTGATATGGTGAGTCAAGTGTATCCTCTACTTGAAGCCAGAGAAAAGATGTTAGAGGTACTTAAATCAGACTACAATATGAGTAAAGTACCAGGGATCAATACCTACATGTTCGATCTTATTGCGGTAGATAAACAGACTGGGGATGAAATACTCATACGTTGGGATGGTGAGATGAAAGTCTCGTTAGATACTTTCCGAGACTTGGGTGGTGCTTTTATCGCTGCATTGGTATTAATGTTCTTGTTAATGGTTGTCTATTATAAATCATTTGCTTTGAGTGGTATTGTTCTTATTGGTAGTTTCCTTTCTATTATAGGGGTTATTGTAGGACATTGGGTCACTGATAAGATATCACTTTATGCCGCTGATACGCATTTCTTTTTGACGGCAACATCTCTGATAGGTTTTATCTCACTCATGGGGATCAGTGCAAGAAGTTCTTTACTACTCATAGACTTTTCAAAGTCATTGATCGCAGAAGAGGGGATTGAAAAGAAAGAGGCTATAGCTATGGCCACAGCAACACGTGCAAAACCGATCATGCTTACAGCTATAGCCATTATATTAGGAAGTTTGTTATTAGCAACAG
>NZ_JBATIY010000034.1:0-1558 GCF_049668085.1 Sulfurovum sp.
GAGAAAGAATTTGAACTTGAAGTCATGATCGATATGCTTAAAGTGGATGCATACGAACTCATAGAAGTAAGATCTCCTGAGTACTCACCCAATTTTGAAAAGATACTGATTACTTCGGACAAAGATCAACGTATAGATGAGTACTTTGTAGAAAATGACAAACTGACACGATTTATAGGGATCAACACCAATGTAGATATCGGCTATATAGAGTCTTTGATGCAAAACAAAGAAAGTATCGATCCGTCTTATCTCTATCAAAACAGACTGATAGGTGAAAGAGGCAGACTTATCTGTTCTTGTGCGCATGTCTACCATCAGGACATAGTTGACAGTGTTACTACATACGGTATAGAGAACTTTATGGAGTACGGAAATTTCTCTCAGGCAGGTAGAGTATGCGGTAAATGTAAAAAAATGGTTCAGGATGTGATCAACGGTTCACAGCATCTCATTGACCCAAACATGCCGAAGAAAAGTGCTGAAGATATCAAAAGAGAGAAAGAGATCGCTTTAGCCAAAAAGCGGATTGAAAAATATAACAGACTCCATCCTAAAAATCAATTTGATTCTAATCAGCTTGCATCCTCTTTAGATGCTTTTGACATAACGACCAAAGAAGTGAACAGCTGGATATCCATGGTCACTGCTACCATGCAGCTTCATCCTGAATTCGATGGAGTTGTTAAGGACGGAATAAACCATTTAAATCGGTTGCCGATCATCTGGCTTGAGTTGGCTGACTGTTCAGGAAACTCAGAAGCTTTTATCAAATCGTCGCATCCAGGGATAGCAGATCTAATCTTTGATTATATCTCACTTGATTACCATGAGCTTTTAATGTCTGCAAGTGGAGACCAAAGTGAAAGTATTCTGGAAACTATCGTCAAAGAGCAAAAAGACGCGTATGTTCTCATCGTTGAGGGTGCTATACCTATGGCTATGGAAGGAAAATATCTTCGTATCGGTCCTAAAGGGGAAACAGGTCTTGCACTGTTACAAAAATGTGCTAAAGATGCTGCATTGATCATCTCCGTAGGCTCTTGTGCTCTTGATGGGGGTGTGGTCGCAGCAGCACCAAATCCTACAGGTGCAGTAGGTGTATCAGAGGCTCTTGGAAGAGATGATGTTATTAACCTGCCAGGATGTCCGGTCAATCCCATCAATATCGTAGGAACCCTTCTCTCTTACTTGATGTTTGAAGAGCTGCCTGCGCTTGACCAGTTCAATCGACCACTCTGGGCTTATGAAGGTAGGATCCATGATAACTGTGAGAGAAGAGGACATTATGAACTCGGGGAATTTGTCCAGGAATGGGGAGATGTAGGTGCACAGAAAGGATGGTGTCTTTTTGAAATGGGATGTAAAGGCCCCTATACCCATGCCAATTGCCCTACTATGAAATTTAACCAAGGAACAAGTTGGCCGATACAGGCCGGACATGGATGTATGGGATGTGTAGAGATGGGCTTCTTTGATAAATATGCCAATGAAAGAAAGATTGATGAGAAAAAGATTGATGAGGATGAAGCATGATAAGAATTAAAATTCAATGCAG
>NZ_JBATIY010000035.1:0-6614 GCF_049668085.1 Sulfurovum sp.
CAGTAGTATAGAGAAGAAAGTTATAATTTTCAGGGTCTATGGCATTAAACTCATCTATATCGTCATCGTCATAGTTCACATCTATCACCAGTAAGTATCGTAATTCTGACACATCGTCGGGTAGCTTTGTAAAAAGCTTTGGATAGGATTTCTTCAGGGTTTCTATAGTCAAGATATTTGCTCCCTTGTGTTATCTGCAACTGCAAGAGGTATTGCAGTAAAATCTATGGCTTGCGTAGGACAACGTCCCACACAAAAACCACATCCTGTACATCTCTCCATATCTATAACAGGATTGAACATACCGTTAAAAAGTATAGCATCATCAATGCAAGGTTCTTTACATGAAAAACATATCACACCATGATGCGCTACACAACCTTCAGTAGAGATACGAAATGTAGCATTGAGTTGTTCTGACGTATGACCATTCTCCAGACTTAATACATTTGGTTCACACACACTTGCACACTCTTCACAAAAAGTACATCCGCTTTTAGAAAAATCCAGTCTAGGTGTTCCATCATCCTGTATTATTATGATCTGTTCATCACAAGAAGTGACACATGCCTTACTTTCACATGCAACACACTTACTCTGAAAAAGAGATTCATTTAAACCATATGGAGGTCTCACCACTAAAGGTGAGTTCTCCTTGGTTTGTTCTAACGGCTTTCTAAACGTATTTAAAAAATCACGCCTACTTGCCACGTTTACTGACCTTCCATATATGGTGCTGATTCAGATACTTCATAATCAACCCCTTCATTCATAGCAGCTTCAAGACTAGAGTGTCCTTTCGCTTCATCACTTCCAAAATCAGGTCTAAATGTATTTGCTACAGATGTTTTCATTTTTGACTGTGGTGCATGACACTGCGTACAGTTGAAACGACCTTGGTACAGAGTATCACTTTTTGTCGTTTCTGCGATGACAACATCTGAAGTATTTGGCATATTTTTTCCTAATACCTGTCCCTCTTTCAGTACTACCCCGTCTTTCATCGTTGTAGATGGTCTATAGTTGGTAAAGTGTGTTGCCGGGATCGGTGTAGAGCCTACACTTGATGCAACTTCAGGTAAATGTCAGCCAAGACACTGGTTGTTCATCTTTGTGATAGGCAATAATCCTTCAACCGAGTGTGGGATCATCGGTGGGGCATCTTTAAATGCTCTTTCAAATTTTGTCGATGCACCGGGACTTGGTCTGTCGTAATCTGCCTTATCACCATGTGTTTTCGTATCTTCACTATAAAGATCCGTTTTTCTAAGCCCCATCGATGCTTCAGATACAGACTTTTGATTATTGAAGTCTTCATCGTGTATACGTGCTGCATCAGAAGCCCCTTCATTAAGATTCACATGGGTTCCTCCTGCCGCTGCTACAGCTGCTGCTGCTGCATGTTCCGTAGCTTTTTGTGTAGGTACACCTGCTTCTGTTTTCATCAGTAATGACATCGCTTCGATCTGATCATCACTAAGATTTTTTACCTGTGCTTCCATCACACCTTTCATGGTATCACCATAGGTTCCATTTTTATAACCCATCATTGCATCTTTGATCTCTTTATAAGACATATCTTTCACTATCTTTGATTTCCCCATTGCTGATTTTTCAAAGTACTGTCCATGACATCCGGTACATCCTGCAACACTTACTGCATATGTACTAGTTGTCAATAAAGCACCAAGTGCTACAACTTTTGCTATTTTCTTCATATTTTTCCTCCTACTTGTTTTTCGTAAAACTACGAATACTAAACTCTAGTGCATCATCGTTGCACACATCCACACATCTTCCACAGTTTGTACACTCTCCATCTGTCACAGAGATACTCTCTTTAGTGATCATATGCAGTACCTGTTTTTCAGGACATACCACTTTACACTCCATACATGCCGTACAAGTATCAGCATTATGCTTAACACGTATCAAGCTGTACTTACCTATAAGTGAATAACTCGCACCCAAAGGACACAAGTGTCCACACCAACCGTTCTTGACACCAAAGAGATCAAACAAAAATATCGCAATGATCACCGCAGCGCCCATACCAAATCCAAAGACAATGCCTCTTTGCATTATAGTAATCGGGCTGAATACTTCAAACGCAGAGATACCGACCACAGCTGAGACGATAAGACCCACTACCATGATCCAATATCTCGCACTTCGTTTCATAAAACGATAATTGACCTCTTCTTTATCGAGGTTCAACTTGCGTCTGATCCAATTGGCCAGGTCTGTCACCATGTTGATAGGACAAACCCAAGAACAAAATGCCCTACCGCCGATCACAAAATAAAACAGCGTAATGATCGCTGCACCAAGAAGTACATCCGCACCTAGAACAAATCCGGTTGCCAACACTTGCAGTGTGGAATAAGGATCTGCTAAAGGGATCGTACCAAAGATATATGAAGTACCAAAGGTACCCGCTAAGATATTCCAACCATAGGCATTGGCAGAAAAGTACAGAAACATAAGACCGATCTGAGTCGTTCTTCTAAGCAGAAGGTATTTGACATTTTTCATTAGTACTCTACCTCCGCATTAAGATAATCAGCTGAAGTTTTTTCACTTCGCTTTGTCTTTGTTTCCAATCCCTGAGCATCTTTTACACGCTCTTGATCTTTTTTATCCCAACCTTTAACATAATGGTCTCCTGCCTTACCTTTGGCTATATCATTCGGGAGTACAAAAATGGCAGGCTCTTCAGTGACACACGCCTGTTCACAAAGTCCACACCCGGTGCAGGCATGGTCCTGTACAATAGGAAGCAAGAATGCATGTTTACCTGTTCTCTCATTTTTGACATACTCCAACGTGATCGCCACATCCAAAAGAGGACAGGCACGATAACATGCATCACACTGAATGCCCCAAAAGGCGATACATGACTCTTTGTGTAGCACGGCAAGTCCCATAGAAGCTTTGTTAATGTCAAGTTCTTTTTTTTCATTTAGAAGACTCGGCATATCTAAAGCTCCCGACGGACAGACAGGCACACAAGGAATATCTTCACACATATAACAAGGTACTTCTGTTGGTACAAAATAAGGTGTTCCTATCAGTAGGGAGTCACCACCTTTTGCCATCTGCAGAGTACCTGGTCTTGGTTTTCCTGTATCTCTATCTATATTGGTCTCTCTGTTCACACAAGCTTCTGCACACAAACCACACTTGATGCATGCTGCCAAAAAATCTTTCTCAGGCAACGCACCAGGAGGTCTAAGTACTAAAGGTGAAGCCTTTACCGAATCGGTATATCCACTCCACAACATTCCACCAAGAGCTGCCAATCCTACACTTTGTAAGGTTGTAGCCATAAAGTTTCTTCTGTTATCAGAGTGTTTCATTCTTATGCCTTATAGAGTTTAACTGCACATTTTTTAAAGTCTGTTTCTTTAGACATTGGACATGTTGCATCCAGACATACTTTATTAATGAAGACTTTTTCATCGAACCATGGTACAAATACAAGTCCTTGAGGTACTCTGTTACGTCCTCTTGTCTCTACTCTTGCTTTTACCTTACCACGACGTGAGTCGACCCAGATAAGTCCACCTTGCTTAAAGCCTTTTTTCTTCGCATCTGCCGGGTGCATATAACATAATGCCTCTGGAACCGCACGGAAAAGTTCGGGAACTCTCATCGTCATTGTTCCTGAGTGCCAGTGCTCAAGTACCCTACCTGTACATAACCAAGTGTCATAAGTTTCATCTGGCATTTCTGGCGGATCCATGTATGGTCTTGCATAGATCTTCGCTTTATTTTTAAGCGATTTTTTGTTTTTATCTTGGATACCTTTAAGGTCACCCTGAGCCAGTGCTTTAGCCAATGTTCCGTAGAATGCAAAGTCTTTAGTACCGGTCTCTTTTGCTGCTTTTGCTGCATATGGGTCATACTTAACGTTAAATCTCCACTGTGTCTCTTTACCATCAACAACTGGCCATTTAAGTCCTCTTACTTTGTGATAGACTTCAAACGGTGCAAGGTCATGTGCATGTCCTCTGCCAAAGTCAGCGTACTCTTCGAAAAGATACTCATGGATCATAAATCCATACCCTTTCCATACCTTACCATCAGACCCAAGTACATTTCTGCTATCACCACGTGATTCAGTATCATCATATCCTGCCTGAGGGAACTTATCATTCAACTTGTATGATTGCGCTTTTTTATTTGCAAATAAGATCTCATACATCGTTGTATCTTCGTTGTATCCCATCTTCTTAGCATCTTTGATGATATTTGGAAGCACTTTTTTATTTCTAAGTGTTGATTCACCCCAAAGATCTTTGACTGTAAATCTTTTAGAAAGTTCTATCCATTGCCAAGTATCAGACATCGAATCACCTACAGGAAGAACTTGTTGTCTCCAGTGTTGTGTCCGACGCTCTGCATTTCCATAAGCACCCCATTTTTCATAGATCATCGCTGTAGGAAGTACAAGGTCAGAGACTTTTGCAGAGATACCCGGATACCCATCAGAACAAACAATAAAATTATCCATTTCTCTTGCTGCCTTGATCCAGTGTGATGCAGAGGCGGAGTTTTGATATGGGTTATTGACATTGATCCAACAAAACTTAACCACACCATCTTCCATATCTCTATGTATCTTCATCACGTGTTGATTACCTACAGGGTTAATGGTACCGTTTGGCACTTTCCACCCTGCCTCAGTAATTTTTCTGTGTTTAGGATTTTTAACCATCATATCCGCTGGAAGTCTATGACAGAATGTTCCTACTTCTCTGGCTGTACCACAGGCACTTGGTTGTCCGGTAAGAGAGAATGCACCTGAACCTGGTTTTGCTTGTTTGTTAAGCAAAAAGTGCACATTGTATGCCAAAGTATTTACCCAGGTACCACGTGTATGCTGGTTCATACCCATCGTCCAGAATGAAACAACTTTTCTTCCTTCTTGGATGTATAAGTCAGCAAGATATTGAAGCTTTTTCTTATACGCTTCTATATCTTCATTTGGATCACCTTTGGTTATTTTAGCCGTATACTCAAGTGTATATGGTTCAAGTGACTTTTTATACTCTTCAAATGAGATCTCCCAGTGTTTAAGCGTACCTGGCGTATTTGTCATCACATCACCCTCTTTATAACCATAAGGCTCAAGTGAAGGTCCTTCTTTTGCTGAGACCGTTTTCGTCATCTCTTTTGAGATCGTTTCCATCTCAAGGGCAGTGTATTTCCCCTCTTTAATAGACTTTTCATTATCACGTCTCATTCCATAACCAAGATTGACTGGACCTACGGCAAAGACCATATGTTGTTTTACAAACTCCCAATCAATGATCTTTTCTGCATCATCTCTCATGACAATTTCACGTGCAATATAGTTCCACAGTGCCAAGTCAGTATTTGGCGAAAAGATGATCTCTACATCCGCAAGGTCTGAAGTTCTATGTCTATAAGTAGAAAGATTCACTACTTTTACTCTATCTGGATTAGAGAGTTTTCTATCTGTTACACGTGACCATAAAATTGGGTGCATCTCTGCCATATTTGAACCCCAAGACACAATCGTATCAGTGAGCTCAATATCATCATAACAGCCACTTGGTTCATCTATACCAAAGGTCTGATAAAACCCGACCACCGCAGATGCCATACAGTGACGTGCATTCGGATCAATAGCATTTGAACGGAATCCTGCTTTCATCATTTTTTGAGCAGCATACCCTTCCATTACCGTATATTGGCCTGAGGCAAAGTTTGCTACACCTTCTGGTCCACTTGCTTTAAGTGCCTTTTTAATGTGCACTTCCATCTCATCAAAGGCACGTTCCCAACTGACTGCTTTAAACTTACCTTTTTTATCAAACTCACCTTTATCATTCATACGAAGCAGAGGTGTCTTCAGTCTATCTGCACCATACATGATCTTCGCATTAAAATATCCTTTAATACAGTTAAGGCCTCTATTTACCGGAGCTGCAGGGTCACCCTTAACGGCAACAATACGCCCATCTTTTGTTGCAAGCATGATCCCGCAACCCGTACCACAGAAACGACAAGCCGCCTTGTCCCATCTCCATTTGGATTCTGCTTTAGCTGCTGCAGCCTGTGCCTCTTGTGGAACACTGAGTCCCACTGCACTTGCGGCTGCTACTGCTGCTGAATTCTTCAAAAAATCTCGTCTATTTAATGACATCTTTCCTCCTTTTGGTAATTAGATAAATATAAATATACATACTAAGGATATCGCTATTTACAAAACGAATTCTTGATATACATCAATTATGGAGTTATTTTAAGAAAAATTAAAGAAATTAATAAGGAGAGCTAATTGAGAGAGTTTTTATCTCATATTTTATAAAAATCAACTATTGTATTTATAGTAAACTAAATTGATGTATATTTTTTCATAGTATTATTTTCAATGATATTGTGAAGTCTATTTTGATCCAGTATCGTTGCCACATGTTCATCGATCGTAATGATCTTTTCTTTTTTGAGCTTGGTCAAGATACGAGATAGGGTTTCAGGAGTAATATTGAGTATTGAGGCTATTTCATTGTTTTTCATATATTGAAATATTTTACCGTTATTTGCTATAAGGTCCGCTACTTTTGCTTCTGATGAATATACTG
>NZ_JBATIY010000036.1:0-16559 GCF_049668085.1 Sulfurovum sp.
TCTTCTAAAGCATTTTGAAGAAATATAATAAGTTAAGATTTTTAATGAATTGTGCTTAGATTTAAAAGTTTAAATAGATAGAGATTTTTGATTAGTTGTACGTAGATTTGAAAGCTTGGGTAAAGGAGCTTAATTCAAGTAAGTGAATGCACCCATCTTTTAAAGATGGGTGCAAATAATCTAAAAGATTATCTATTTCTATTAAGAGAACATTTCTCTCATTACTCCGCCGAACCACTCTCTAGTAGCAGTTGCAGTACCTTTAGATCTGAATTTACCGTTGCCATCTTTTGGCTTAGGAACATTTCCTTTACCTTTCAGTTTACCACTTGGATCTGCTGTAAATGTAAGTGTAACCATGATCGCTTCTTCTGGTTTACCACCTACCATTGAGAAACATACGTTTGCTGCTTTAGCTGGAAGACCTGCTTTAGGATCAGATACTTTACCGTTAAGTTGATCAATGATCTGTCCTGTAGCTCTATGAGCACCCCAGATAGCTGTTTGACCACTTGGTGGGATAGCATGAGTAACAGCATCACCAATAACATAAACGTTTTTATCTGTTTTAGATCTGAAGCTGAAACCGTCCATCATTGCATAACCAGCACCATTGTGCTCAATACCTGCCATAGCAATTACTGGTGAACATTTGTTGATAGGAATAAGGTTACATACTTCATACTTTTCAGTTTTGACTGTACCTTTTTCATCATCATCATTTGCAAACTCAGTATATGTGATTGTTTTAGCTACTGGATCTACATCAGTTACTTCTGTAAGACCTTTATACTCAATTTGATCTTTAAATAAATCAGCCCAAGATTCTTTAAATGCTGCCGCTTTTGCAAATTTACCACCTCTAGTATCAAGTACAATTACTTTACCTTTGATACCTTCATTTTTCAAGTAGTTTGCAATCATAGCTGTTCTCTCATATGGTGCTGGAGGACATCTAAATTTACCTTTTGCAGGTGGTACAATATATACGTTACCATCATCCATATTTTCAAGTTGTCTTTTAAGTGCAATGTGCTCATTACCTGGCATAAGTGCTCCTGGACAAGCTGCTGCTACATGAGCAATTTTTTCTTTTGACCATTTTGGAAATTGATTCTCATAGTCATATG
Organism: Sulfurovum sp.; assembly: GCF_049668085.1. GTDB lineage: Bacteria > Campylobacterota > Campylobacteria > Campylobacterales > Sulfurovaceae > Sulfurovum. Next base: position 1,131 of record NZ_JBATIY010000036.1, read on the forward strand.
CAATACCTGGAGAAAGCACAAGAATATCATAAGCAACATCACCACACGTTGAAGTTGAAACTGTTTTCGCTTTTCTATCGATAGATGTTACTTCTGAATTTACAAAAGTGTAACCATACTTTGTTGCTGGTTGACCATAATCACCAACAAACATATCTAAAGCCATGTTGTCAAGTCCACCAAGTAATCCATTTGATAATGGACAAGCCATATGCATAGCTCTTTTCTCAATCACTGTTACATCAATGCTTTTATCTTTTTGTCTAAGTGCCTTAGCCATTGTAAGTCCACCAAAACCAGCTCCGATAATTACTACAGATTTCCCAGTTGCTTTTTTAGCTGCCGCTTTTTTCCCACTCGCTACCGCCATGCTTGGCATAGCTGCAGCCGCTGCAGCAACACCAGCAAGTTTAAACGTATCTCTTCTATTCATTGCCATAATGTCTCCTATTTAGAATTGTATTGTTAATCTCTTTACATAATATAAAGTAATCCAATTATGACAGAAGTTATATTTAATGGCAATTATTTTGAAGTAATTTATGAATTTTTTTGAAGTTGTAACAAAAAGGCACAAGGAAATTTTAATGTAATAACCACAGAAAATAATGTAGTTTATTCTACCTTATATATAGGGCTTTTAGGCCTGTATCATCTCTTTTATGATAGTGTGTAAATGGATCTATTTTAACGTCATTTTTTGTCATTTTTTTAGATTTTCACTTTTTTTATAAAATTTTTTGACTGCATCTGAATACTATTGGATCTCATACTGTAACTGTCCATATTTTATCATCTGCATCAATTTAAGAATAGATAGAAATCACATCTTTCTTCACCTGTCATTTTCTAGTTTTGATCTTGTTTATATGTGCATGCAAAAAAATTTCAAAGTATAGAGACAATACTTCATTTTGTACTATTGAGGAGATTTTTTTCTTTCTTTTTATGTATATAGATATGAGATTTTGGATGATAATTTAAAAACTATAAGGTAGGATAAAGATATCTTACCTTATATATGGAAGGGTATTAAGCTTGGATCAACTCTTTTGAGAAGTTTGTAAGTGTTTGTACCTTTGCTTCTCCTGTTGTGAGTTTTTTAGCACCTCTTCTTCCATAATCCGCTTTGTGCTGTTGTTTAAATGAATCAAAGAAGTCTTGGAATTTTGTCGGTCCAAGCACAGCAACGGCCCAGATATTATCATCTGCATCAATTTCAAGAATAATAGAAGCCAAACCTTGTTTTGCTGGTCCACCCACAACTTTACCACCTTCGTTTGGATCGTATGCAGCAAGGTGTGAAGTACAGACAAAAACACCTGCTCTATCATATGCTAATGTTTTTCCTGAAGTTGGTACATACTGGAACATAGACATGGCAGCTGTAGGATGCGTTAATTGATGCGCACAGATAGCAGAATAAGCAACAATTGTTCCTTTTGCTCCTGCACCACCTTTATAAACATATTCAGTTCCATCTTCAGCTTTAAGCTTAATATCTTTTTGTGTAGGCTTAGGAAGATCAACCATGATCGCAGGAGTCGCAGCATGGGGATACATAAATACATAGTTCTCTTCTTTGACCAACGCTTTTGATTTTAACGGATTACCTTCTGCATCTTTAAGTTGTGCCTTTTCAAATGCTTGAAATAGACTACCATCTTCTGCATAAAGCTTCTGTGTGATAAGTGATGGAGCAATCGCTACTGCCATTGCCGATGTTGCTGATAAACGTAAAAAATTTCTTCTTTCCATAATAATTCCCTTTGCTATAAATTAACTTTATCAAATAATACAAGAAAACTTATTAATATTACGAGTTTATAACAAAAAAATATCTAAAAAATATTCTAATGTGTGACTAAGGGATATTATTGTAATATAACGCTTCCAAAATTCTTGCTCATTTTTGGACAGCTATACTTACATTAAGTAGATGTTTGTTTACAGCTGTATACATGGGCTATTAAACCAAAAGGAAACAATATGACTTGTTATGAAACACTGTTTGTAATTAAACCTACACTTACAGAAGAAGAGATTGCAGCACAAATTACGAAAGTAAAAAATGTTCTTGCTAAAGAAGGTGCCGAGCTAGTTGGTACTAATGATATGGGTATGAGAAAACTTGCATACCAAGTAGAAAAGCATGCTAGAGGTTACTATACTGTTCTTTTCTATAAAGCAGAAGGTACAACGATCCAAGAACTTGAGAGAAATCTTAAGATCAACGAAGATGTCATGAAGTTTTTAACTGTAAAATATACTAAAAACAAAGAGCTAGCACAATTTAATAAACTTGTGGCAGCAGCGAACAAAAAAGAAGCTACTCCTGTAGCAGAGACGAAAGCACCTGAGGCAGCAGCGCCTGCAACAGAAGCTACAGAAGCATAATCAACCATAGATTAGGAGCAACCTTATGTACAACAAGATAATTTTAGCCGGAAACCTCACGAGAGATATTGAGATCAAATATACACAAAGTGGATCTGCCATTGGTAGTACTGCCATCGCAACTTCACGTAAATTCAAGTCTCAAACTGGTGAACAAAAAGAAGAAGTACTCTTTGTAGACCTTACTTTTTTTGGTAGAACTGCTGAAATTGCAAATCAGTACTTACGTAAAGGTAGCAAAGTTTTAGTAGATGGAAGATTGAAGCTAGATCAGTGGACAGCACAAGACGGAAGCAAAAGAAGTAAACACTCAGTAACAGTGGAAAACCTTCAAATGCTAGGAAGTAAAGACGAAGCAGCACCTATGGGTGGTAATGCATATAGTCAACAAGGTGGAACAGATTATAATGCTCCATCAAACGATAGCTATAGCCAACCTGCACCGTCTGCTCCGAAAGCTGCACCACAACCTACGTCAAACATCCCAGAAATTGACATCAATGAAGATGAAATACCGTTTTAGGAGAACACCATGGCAGAAAGAAGAAAATTTAAAAAAAGATTTTGTAAATATTGTGAATTAAAAGTAGACTTTATAGACTACAAAGATTTAGGACAACTTAAATTCTCACTAAGTGAGAGATTTAAAATTATGCCAAGAAGACTCACTGGTAACTGTAAAAGACACCAAGAGCTTGTAACAGGCGCAATCAAAAGAGCTAGACAAACAGCACTTATTCCTTATATCGTAGATAGAAAGAATGTTGTTGAAAATCCATTCGAAAACGTAAGATAGGTTTTACCTCTCTTATAGAAGTCCATCTTACTGATGGACTTCGCACTTCATAGATCCCTATTAACCCTTTTTTAACACAAGAAACGCTTTATCCGCTTCATCAAAACCGTAAAGATTGACATCATCACTCTGTACCAGTTCTAGACCACTTACCATAACGATATCGCCTACTGTATGATAATATTGTCTGATCGTTTCTTGAGACTTGTTAAATGTAATGCCCTCTTTTTCAAAAAGTGTGAACTCGGCACTATACTCACAATTCTCAAAATCACTGTCGATGGTTAAAAATCTCTCTTCATCATCTACAATGTAAGCACCGACTGCTACATTTTCAAAACCATATAATGTGTTTATATCACAAAGAAAGAGTCCATCATCATTTAAATGTTCTCTGACACACGCAAAAAAATGTTTTAGTTGTTCTTTGTCTAGATAATTCAACATATCAAATACAGCTGTCAATACATCATACTGACCCTTTACATCACATAGGTTGATACACTCAGCATCATAGCCTTGTTCAAGTGTTTTGGAAACCATCATAGGACTAAGATCTATCCCTTTTACTCGAGGTATCTTTAGTGCACCATGTATTTGACGTAAAAAATCTCCAGAACCGCAACCCACATCTAAAAGGGTCTCAAAGTCTACAGAACTTAAAAAAAGAAGGTAATGTGCATAAAGATCTGGAGCAGCTTCTTTTACACCGAGGAGGTCCTCTACTTTTGCGTAGAGATCAAGTGGGTCAACAGCTGAATCAACCACGACTCTCTACAACCGTTTTGATCTTTTCATATAAAGAAAGGATCTCTTCTTTCTTTCCATAAAAACTGTTTTTATTTGAGATAAGATGCGCAGAAGAATCCATAATATCTTCAGCCACTTTCAATCCGTTTTCTCTCATCGTAGAACCTGTTTCTACGATATCCACAATAGCATCTGCCAAGCCAACAAGAGGAGCCAATTCTATAGAACCATAAAGTTTCACCACTTCTACACCTACTGCTTTTTGCGCAAAGTAATTCTTCGTGATGTTTACCATTTTGGTTGCTACTTTAATGTTAGGACGTGACCAGTCCAGTTCATCTTCATTTTTAATACCAATAGAAACTTTACACTTACCTAACTGCATATCAAGAAGTTGGATGATGTCCAGCTCTTTTTCCGTAATCACGTCAAGTCCTACTACACCGATATCTGCTGCACCATGCTCAACATACGTTGGTACATCTTGATTACGTACGTTTAAAAAACGAAAGTCACCCATATCCAATATGAGTTCTCTACCTTCAAACTTAAATTCTCCACCGAAAATTTCAGCAAATATTTCAAGTGTTTGCTCTGCTATTCTTCCTTTTGGAAGTGCTACTGTTAACATATCTCTGCTTCCTTAATCACTTTTCGCATCCCATCAAATACCAACATTTCATCATACGTAGCTTCTTTAAAAAAACTTGACAAAAGTTTTCCATCTCCACCGGTAAAATAGAGTTTTTTACCATTACTATGTTTATCTATGAGTGCTTTTATAGACGCGATTATACCATAGCTTATCCCATCTTTAGTTGTTGTAGGTAACCTCACTAAAGATATTTTTTCATTCAACTGGGTTTCAAGTGCAGGTGAGATAGCTGCATAAGTATCGAGCATCGCTTTTAAACCAGGATATATAAATCCACCCATATAGGTACCATCTTGCATGATATCAACGGTAATGGCCGAACCCGCATCTACAAAAACCCCATCTTTATGACTTAGACACAATGCCTTTCTATCAACACCCATCGTCTCATAGGCACCCTGCAATTCCATCTGTGCTGAGATATTTTTCCATAAAGCGATATCTTGAATGGCAGTGTCCAATTGTTGTTTCACAGAGATATAACAAAGTAATTCTTTACTATATTTACTGATAGCCTCTTTATACGATAAATGCTCCACCTTAGAACCATCATAAATATGAAAATAGCTATTCCCAATGTCTGCAAGTAACACTCTCTCCCTTATCACAAGAGGCCTTGTCTCCTTATTCGGACACATGCCATACCTTCCATCCATTCTCTTCTAACATCGCTTTTGCATGAGAACACAATGGTGCTTTGACTATGATATATTTTTTTGTGATCTTACTGCCAATATAGTTTTCCAACTTTTCATGTAAAAGCATCAATTCACCTGCTTCTTTGCGAAGTACCCTGCTCTTCTTTTCAACTTCCATAACCAGTGCATAATAGTTCTGTTTTAGCTCAACACCCAAATAGAGAGAAATCTTTTTACGAGAACCCAACTCTTTGGGCGTGATCTCTTTGAGTGATTTAAAAATAATGTTTTTATGGTTTAAATATTCAACCAACTCTTTCATGATGCTCCTTTAAGGGGATGATAACTGTTCATAGTCTCTGCCAAATTCTGTTTTTGTATATGTGTATAGATCTGTGTGGTCTCCAAGGAACTGTGACCTAATAGCTCTTGCACTACACGCAGATCTGCACCGCCAATAATAAGAGATGAAGCAAATGAATGTCTCAAGACATGGGGTGATACGCCCAAATACTTCTTCACTATTTTATAAGCGGAGATACGGCTGAGTACATCGCCTTTGTAATTCAACCAGATATGACTACTTGCCATGCTTTGTTCTTGCATATACATTTCTAATGCCTCAACAGCTATAGGAGCAAGAGGTACTATACGCTCTTTTTCGCCCTTGGCAAAACGTATCTTCAACCAACCGTCTACGATATCACTACGTTGTACACTTAATGCTTCAGATATCCGACATCCACTAGCATATAAAAAAAGTATCAGTGTATAATCACGTAACCCAATCAGTGTGCTTCTGTCAATACTTTTTAAACCCTTTAAGATATCCTCACTGCTCATATATTTAGGTAGGTTTTTGGGTACTTTTGCCATAGGGATCTTAATTTTTTCATGTCTGAAATCTTGTTTATGACAAAAATGGAAAAATGCATTGATAGAAGAGAGTTTTCTGTTTAATGTTCTTTTATTTTCAAAGGAAGATAGATATTTTAAGATATCCGTAGTATCAAGTTTGGTCAGTGTTTTTTTACTCGCTTCTTCCAATTGGCCAAGGTCAGCCAAATAAGAAGAAACAGTCAGTGTATCAAGTGCCTTTGTAACACTTAAATACTCTTCAAAGGCTATCAGTAGATCACTCATAACCTAGTTTTGACAATTCAATTATATCACCATCTTTATAGAGCTTTGTTCCTGCAATAAATGCTGGTTCATCTACTTCTCCAAGGTCATAGATCTTCTGTTTACTTAAAGCACTGTCCATAACGATAAGTGAACCTCCTTGATCTAGAGCATACACTCTGCCATTAAAGGCTGTACCTGCAGAGTAGTGTGCAAATTTATACTTTGATTCTCCAACTTTTTCAAGATCATTATCCAATGCGATGACTTCACCTTCTTTTGTAAAGAGATAAATGATCCCATTATCATATGCGACTTCAGAGATATTTTCTTGATACTCTCTTTGCCCACCATTACCCAATGTAAGAAGTTTTTTTGGCGTTGCAGCGATCATAGTATTACTCTTACGAGTTAAGTATATGATATTATTAAATGCTTTTTCATTACTGATATAAACTACTTTTGCATTTTCACTATCTGCTACATCGACAATAATAAGTTTCCCATCAAGCATAGGCATCACAACTAGATTATCAATAAATATTGGACTTGCGGCTCTTGTATCAATAGCAAATGTTGTCTCAGAACGACTTTCAACCACTTTTCTGTTATCTGCCATTTGATAGATACCAAAACTATTGTTGTTGAGCACATATGCTATGACACCATTTTTGATCGTTGCAGAAACAACAGGTATTTTTAGAGAAACAGCACGTACTGCATCCTTCGTTTTTTTATCGATAACTTTTAAAATACCCTCAGGATTTGCAGCCAGCACATACTTATCACTTTCATTTATAAATCTATAACCTTCACCAAGATTGATACTACTTATACCCGTTTTTCCTATGTATTGTCCACTTTTAAGCGTCGCACCATCACGGCTGATATCAGTGATATTCTCACCATTTGAAGTGGAAGCATTTGATGCCGAAAATGTTTGCTCTGGTTCAAAATATTTTTTACTGCTACATCCGAAAAAAAGTAATGCTGCTAACGTAAATGCAATAAGTGACAGAGCTTTCATTATTTTGCCTTTATGGTAGAGTGTTTAAGGAATTCTGTAATGACAGAAAGTGCTGAGCGTTCATCGATAAGTTCCAATTTATTCTGGGCCATCTTTACATCACCTGCAACGATCGCCAAGTATGCTTCTTGAAACAATGCCATCTCTTTATAGAGTTTTGAATCAACAGGTTTTTTATTCAGTACTCCTGCAGTATAACCACTCGCATCAGCGATAACACTATTGTTACTTGCAGACAAAGCCTCTAAAGCTTTCACATCTTCTTTTTCAACTGCTTGTGAATAAGTATAAAGCTCAAAAAGTGCCGGGTTGTTCTCTTTAAGTGCTTTAAGTGCATTGGCATCATCACTTTTGGTCTGCAGTGTGAGAAAAGCTTCATTGGCTTTTTCAAGTTTTCCTTGATGCACAGTATCCATTGCCGCTTGACCACCAAAAAATAAGATGAGTGCTACAACAACACCCCATAAATGAAACTTGTATTTTTTATAAAGTGACTCTAGTTTAAAAGCACTCTCAAGTACCTTTTCATCTCCACTTAACTCTTTTTTTACATAATTCACATCATCTTTAATGCTCACGTAATTCTCCTGCAACAGTTTAATTGCTTATATTATACCTTTTGGAGTTAAAAGAGGGGTTATAGAACTCTCTGAATACGAGAGAGTTCTATAGTTCTACAACTGTAATTCCTAAGTTTCCAGGCATTCTATAATATTTCTGTATCTTTGGGTGCTTTTTAAGATACTCACTCACCAATTTTGCTAACACACCCCCACCGGTACCATGAATGATCTGTACTTCACTTAAGCCATTTACCAATGCATCTGAAAGAAACTTATCAACCGTATCTATGGCTTCATCTCCATACATACCGAGTAGTTTCACAGAGACAGATGCCCCTGATTTTTCAACATTTACCTTGACTTCTTTTGCTTTAGGTTTCACTTTTATCTGAGGTGTATCTCCCCTTCTTTTGAGTTGTCCCAGAGGCACTCTCATCTTCAAACCATCTACGATGATCGTAGCATCTTTTCCGCGTATAGCAAGTATCTCACCTTTATGAGAACGGTACTTTACCTTATCCCCCTCTTTAAGTGGAACTTCATCTTTTAATTTCACTTCCTTTTGCTTAAAGTCTTTACGCTGGTGTGCCACATTAAGTAGACGTCTCCCCTCTGTTGACTCTTGTACTTTTAAGGCTTCTCTTGCTTTTTTCGTCGCAGCATTATAGCGATTCTCAAGTGTAGCGATCGCTTTTCTATGACTCTCCTGAAGTTTCAGCTCTTCATCTAAAAGCTTCTGTTTTTGTCTCTCTACAGACTTCAGTTCATCATCTACCTTAGCGATCTTCAAACGCATTTCACGTTCAAGTGAGGTAGATCTTTCTATGAGTTCATTAAGATTTTCCTTGTCCTCACCATAAACCTCTTTTGCTTTATTGACGATGGATACCGGCACTCCATACCGTTGTGCCGTCTCAAATGCATAACTCTTTCCGATACTCCCCTGCAAGAAAGTATAGGTAGGTACTCTGCGTTCTTCATCATAGAGTGCCGCGATGAGCTCCACCTCATCATCACCTGCCATCAGTGAAGCCAAACGCTTGTGGTGTGTCGTTACGATAAAAGTGATGCCTTTTTTTCGCAATTCATCCAGCATCACTCGAAACAAACTGGCCGCTTCATCACTGTCGGTCCCTAACTCTATCTCATCTACTCCGACGATTGCATCTTCTTTATTAAAAAGTTTTGCAAACTCCTGCATACGACCTGCAAAAGTTGAAATATCATTCTTGACAGATTGAGGGTCATCAATAACAGCTTCTATACCTTTGTAATGCCCTACTTGTGTATGTGCTGCATTACATTTGAAGGGAAGCAAGTATTTACTCATATAGACTGCTGAAAGCAAAGACTTTAAGAGCATCGTTTTACCACCGGCATTCACACCTGTGATAAGCATGATCTGTTTAGAAAAATCCATAGTAATGGGTACGGGGTTCTCTATAGCAGGGTGTGCGAAATCTTCTAATTTGATACGTTTATTTTTGCTTGGCAAGATGAACTCATACTCTTTGGCTCTTGCAAAGCTCACCCGTGCCTGGTAGTGGTCAAACCTGTCATACTCTTTATTGATAAACGCTAAGAAACGTTCCCATTTAAAAAAGGTCGCTGAGATATTTTTACAATAGGTATAGATCAACTCCTCTTTACTGCTAAGTAGTGCAGACTCTTTCTCTTTTAAGTGAGAAATACTTTGAGGGATGATATAAAAAAAGCCTCCAGAACTACGTGCAGCGACCGTAGCCTTAATCGCATTATTGAACCCTCCACGTACCAACAAGGTCTCTTCTCCACCATTGAAGTGTACTTGTGTATCTACAAGATAGTCTCTAAGTTTACTTGAGTGTGCCAATTTATAGAGTGTCTCTTTAATGTCTATCTTATTTTGCTTGATCGCTCGTTCAAGTTTGTACAGTTCAGGATCACGTTCAGGATTGATATCTCCTTCGGCAGTGAAATACCCTATGATCTCTACGATCTCTTCAGGAATTTCTATGCTTTGTATCCAAGAGATAAGCGGTTCTGTAAAACCTACTGCATTAAGGGTATTAAAGTACGAGATCATCGAAATAAAAGCATAGATCTCATCTAAGGAAAGTACCCCTTGTTTTTTAATAAGATTGAGTTCTCTGTCTAAATTTGGTACTGGATTTGGTATGGGAAATTGTACTTTGGAGAGTGCCTGTATATAACGATAATGCTGATTAATATCCCCCATCATTGCTATAGGTTTTTCTCTGGCTAAGAACTTTTGAAACTGCTGGATATATCCATCTAGGTCCAATTTCTGTATGATAGATTTTTCGTTTGATTGTTCTGTTCGCACCAGTACTCTTCCTCGGGTCACTAAATATAATAGAATTATAGCGAATTATGTATAGGTTAGAAAAAAAGCGTACACGAAAATTTCCTGTACACTTACTGTAAAATATTAGAAATTGTACCCAACTCTTACGATCGTTTTCGTATCGGTTTTTTCAAACCCGACAGGAGGAAGATTATCATAATTCACTTCTCCCTCCAAAATCACACTTATATCTGTTGCAACTGCGAAATTAAGCCCTGCTACAAAAAGTATCTCATAATCGTTTGAGAAGTTTTCAAAATTTTCGAATGCGCCTAGTTTTACATACAGATGACTTATTGTATTAAGTTGATTCGTATATTCTAAATATTGGTTGAAAGAGATAAACTCTTCATCAGGCTGATCATTGCTATGTTGTTGTAAATTATATGCAATACCTATTCTGGCTTTAAAAAGATGTTGACCATCATTATAAAGCTCTTTACCTATACCTGTAGCTATAGATAATTTGTTGTCATAATTTCTGAACTCATTTCTCAGCCAATGCGCAGATGCATATACCAGCCATTTATCGATAATAGACTGTTCTAAAGCAAGATTTGCACTGTACTCTTCATTATCTTTCACATCGTTGTTCTCTGTAACAAATGCATTTGCATCAAACATTAATTTAAGCGGTTTATTCTCATACCCCGATTTGATAACGGACATAGTATATTTACCATTTAAATTCATTGTATCTGTATTACCTGTAAGATTTGAAAACCCGATATTGATGCTTTGCTTCAATTCTTTACTTGCCTCAATCTTTTGATAGGTTGAGTACTCTGATCCTACATCACTTACTTTTACTTCATCAGCCATCACTGTTGCTGGAAGTAGTAAAGTGCATAGGAAAAGTATCATTTTTTTCTTCATTGTTTATCCTTATAATATATTTGATTGGATTTTAAAGAATCATCCATAACTTGATGTGTCAAGATCATAGTTTTTTTAGTTCGCTCACAAATGAGGAGCTTAAGCCTCTCCTCGTATCTGATACGTAATATCTCCCGCACCAAAAGCAGTGATAAGTCCATCACTGTATTCTTGTATGATATGACCGTCTTTAAAGATTTTCACTACACCATCTTCTTTCGTGACAGAGTCTGCCATAAGCAGTTTGTAGCGGCTGAATGCACCTTTAAGATCAATGTCCACTTCCAATTCACCTGCTGCCCAGATAGGAAGAATGATCAATTCATCTACACCTTCAAAACAATCTACAAAGCCTTGGAGATTATCCATTGTACGGCTATACTTATGCGGCTGCCAGATGACATTCAGTTTAGAGAATTCACGTAAATTCTTATAGATCTGCAATGACTCCATTGTGACTTTTATCTCTGTTGGATGATGTCCATAGTCATCTATGACCACACACTCTTCTTGGTTTTGTACAATGTCAAAACGTTTCTTGATTCCTTTATAGTGTAAAAGATTTGCTCGTATATCTTCTAGCTCCTCTCCTAACTCTAAAGCACCCAATATCGCTAACGCGGCATCCAAAGCAATATGGTTTCCAAAACCGAATACTTCAAATGACCCCAGATCTAAAAGTTCAAACTTAGTATGAGGCTCGCCATCGACTAAAACAAATTCAATGTTTTTGATATCTTTAGATGGGTACAGTTTAATGCTATCCATCTCCAAAGAAGAGAGAAATTCATCTTCTGCATTGATCACACGTATTTTAGCTAGAGATAAAAAGTTTCTATAGGCATTGTAAAAACGCTCTTCATCATACTCATAGTATTCCATATGCTCTGGTTCAACATTGGTCACGATGGCAAGATGCGGATTGGAATTTAAAAAACTCTCGTCACTCTCATCTGCTTCAAAGACCACTTTGTCGTTGGGATAATTACGTACGTTTGAGCCAAACTCTTTACTGATAGCCCCAATAAGAGCATTAGACTCAGGAATGATGGAAGAGAGCATCGCTGAAGTGGTACTCTTACCATGTGCTCCACCCACCGCATAGACTTCTTTGTTACCCAAGATACTTTTTAAAGACTCTTTACGTGAAAGTAACTCTATCCCTAACTCCTGTGCTTTTTGATACTCAGGATTATTAGGACGCACAGCCGCGGAATAGATAACTCTATCTACACCTTCCACAGCATCTTCATGGTGCGGTATAGTGATCTTCGCATCAAAGTTCGTTGCCAGGTCATTGGTGATCTCTGTTTGTTTGATATCTGACCCAGAGATCTTATGTCCGTCATTAAAAAGAAACTTTGCCAACGCTGAAAGTCCAATACCGCCAATGCCTATAAAATGTATTTTTTTCACCTATTTTTCCTTTGACTCATCCAGTACTCTAAGTTCTTCTTTACCCTGCTTTACATGTTTTGCAAACATTGTAAGTAAAATGTCTGTAGGCTGTGTAAATGTCTGTATGAAAAAAGCAAGAGGATCATGCTCATTTACGCCTTCAACATCGACAAGATTTTCTATAAAATCTTCAAAACTGTTCCCCGCCATCACTGCAGCTGCATGTACCATCATCGCATCTTTAAGGTCTGCATGGTCGATCGTATAGTTCAGCACAAGAAAGATCTCTTTTGCACCCTTTTTGTCATTCTCACTGTAACGCTGGATTCCATGTTCATAGATGGCTCTTGCTGTAGCTAAGTCTTCTGCATCATTCATATCAAATGACTGAGAGCTGGTCAGTTTTTCTGCCAGTCTGTCAAATGCTGTGTTGACAATAAATGTAAAGATCTCATTGATCTCATCTTCCGGGGCTTCAATGATGAGCTGTGCATCTAAAAGCTGGTACCCTTTTGCAATACTCTCTTCTTCTTTACATTCAATTTCAAGTCTCTGAATATTCGCTAAAAACTCTGGGTCTTTTTTTAATTCTTCTACGTGTATTTCCGGGTTTTCCATTATTGCTCCAATGCTAATTGTATTCGTTCTAATGCTTCTCTTGTCTTTTCTGCTTCATACACAAGGGCCAGTCTCACATACCCTTGACCTTCACCTTCCCGTCCTAAAAAGGAACCGGGGATGACTTTGAGATTATACTCTTTAAAAAGTTTTACAGTAAAGTCTATCTCATCTTTGACTTTGAGCCAAATATAGAATGTCGCCTCAGGAGCATCTACACCTAAAACCTCTTTGGCTACTTCAAAATTCTTTTTATATTTCGCTCTAAATCCATCTACATGTTCCTGATCTGCCCATGCAGCTGCCGCAGCATGCTGGAGTGGTAGTGGTGATGCACAACCCACATAAGTTCTATAGACCATATACTCTTTAAGTATCTCTGCATCACCTGCGATGAAACCAGAACGGAGTCCCGGTGCAGATGAACGTTTAGAAATAGAGTTGATCACCAACACATTCTTAAAGCTTTCATTTCCGACTTCTATGCTTGCATTGAGAAGTGAAGGAAGAGGCTCATCCAAGTAAAGATCAGCATAACACTCATCATTTAAAAGTACAAAATCATGTTTGAGTGCCAACTCTACCCAACGCTTCAGATCTTCCATACACATGACTGATGATGTAGGATTGTTAGGTGAATTGAGTATCACAAAATCTGCTCTGCTTAGTGATTCTTCATTGATTACAGGTTGAAAGTGATTTGTTTCATGAAGATTCAGGTAAATGACCTCAGCTCTGCATGCTTTAGCCGCACCTTCATAGATCTGGTAAAAAGGGTTGGGAAAAACCATTACAGGATCTTTTACATCATGCAGTAAAAATTGTGGGAAGTTAAACAGTACTTCTCTTGTACCGAATGTAGGAATGATCTGTGCATGTGTCAGTGTTAGACCGAAACGTTCTTTGTTATAGGTCAACATCCCTTCTCTAAGCTCTGCTTCACCAGCAGTTTTCGGATACTTATTGAGTAGTGAAGAGGCATCATTGAGTGCATCCAGTATAAATGCGGGTGTCTCAAACTGAGGCTCACCGATCGTCAGGCTCAGTGCACTGTAATCACTGTTAGGTGTTACATTTTCAAGTAGTTGATTGAGTTTCTCAAAAGGGTAAGTTTCAAAGTTCATTGTTGCCCTAAATTTTTAAGGGATTATATCGTATTTGGTGTAAACTACAACTTTACGATAAATGCACCGATATTGATATGTTCACGTACTTTTTTTAAGGCTTTCCTCGCATTTGTTTCATCATTATATGCACCGATAAACACTTTATATTTATCTGTATGACGTACAGTGTAAGTGAACCCTAAAGCTTTTATCTCTGATAAATAGTTTTTGTTCGGCATCGCAGCGAAGGAACCAGCTTGTACATAATACTTCACAGCAGGATCCTTTGCTGCATATTGCATTTTAGGTGGTACTTTTGTTTTGACGTTTGTAAATAAATTATCTGATTGACTCTTTTTCTTTGTGACTTTTTTCTTTATAACTTTTTTGGGAGAAGATCTCAACGTAGGTTTAGCAGTAGTTTTCGCCAACCACTTCATAATCTCATTTTGTAATTTTGCACCACGATATCTTGCCTTTGTACTATTAATGATAATCACAACTGTATAGTATTTCCCTGCTTTGTTTTTAACATACCCACCTATATTTTTGACTCGTTTCAGTGTACCTGTTTTCATCCATGCACGTTTTTTAACAACCGTATGTCTAAAACGTTTTTTGATAGTACCATCTACACCCGCTATAGAAAGTGTATTCATCCATCTGTATCCGTAACGGTCATATGCATGATCAAACATTTCAGCTAAAAGTTTTGCATTCATTTTGGATGTACGTGAGAGACCGCTTCCGTTATCGATCTTCAATTGTCCCTCACCCAAGGCACCTCTGGAATCCAAGATATTAGTGATCGCATCACTTCCTTTTTTTAATGTGGCAGGAGCACCATATGTTTTTGCACCCAAAAGAAGCAACAGATGTCTTGCATAAAGGTTATTGCTCTCTTTGTTTGTTTCAGAAATGATCTCTTCTAAAGAATCCGAATAATACGTAAAAAGTCCTCTTGCTTCTAGGGGTATTTTACGTAATTTCAAGTCACCTCTGACAGGTATCCCCTCTTTTATCAGTCCATCTTTCAAAGCATAATAAAATGACTTATAGGGCTTGGTAATGACTTTACAGATATTACGTTTTCCGCATCGCTTAGAGATCTGCCCTTTCAGGAACACAGTTGGAAT
>NZ_JBATIY010000037.1:0-1568 GCF_049668085.1 Sulfurovum sp.
CTGTACAAGACTTGAAAAATCAATACATGGAAAACTAAGTGAGTATACGGTGCATGTGATCTTCTTCCCTCTTTCGTTTCATAAGAAAGCACCTGCAATGGTCGATTGGATCATGCAAGGAAAAGATAATGCTGCCAAAAAAGAACGTTTTGATCAGGTCATGTTGAAAGGATCTATAGCATACAGTTCACTCATCAAAGATGAGAAGAAACCATATGTCTACACAGAAGCAGTAAGACCGGCAATGAAAAAAATGCAAGATGCAGTATTGGAACTCAATGTCAGAGGTACACCTGCTATCTATGACAAGAACTTGAATCCTCTGTCACAAGATCAACTTTTCAAGGGTCAGAAATAAGAATGAATTTAGATCAAAAGGTTACCTTTGCTGAGACGGTTTTCGCTCAGGAAGTAGATGGAGAGATGGTACTTCTAGATATGGAGAGCGAGAACTACTTTGGGCTTGATGAAGTAGGTACAGCAATTTGGCAGGCGATGCAGGAGGAGGCAACACTGCAAGAGGTTCTTGAAGTGTTGCTAGATCAGTATGATGTGGAGGCTGAAGTGTTGGAGAGAGATCTTTCAGACTTTGTGGGAAAGTTGCTTGAGAGTGGTTTAGTAGAGGTAAAAGAGCGTTGAATTTATCACAATATTTAGATAAAGAGGGCATACATTTAGAGGCTGAGATTATCGTAAAGTTGGAAAACTTTGCTTCACTTTTAAATGAGTGGAACCAGATACATAATCTTACAGGTGCGAAGAGCATAGATGCGATCTATGTGAATATCGTGGATTCACTTTACCCTTTGACCTTTATCAAAAAACCAAACACACTTTTAGATGTAGGAACAGGAGCAGGATTCCCTGGGCTTGTACTTGCGATAGCACTGCCTGGTACCAAAGTAGTCCTGGCAGAACCACTCAAAAAACGTGTCTCTTTTTTAAAATATGCATCTATAGACTTGGAGCTTTCCAATGTCAGTGTAGAGGCTAAAAGAGTGGAGAGTGTAGAGCATGAGGCATTTGATCTTATTAGCTCACGTGCAGTCACAAATACGAAACTGCTTTTAGATCTGACCTCTAAGATCAGTGATGCAAAGACGGAATATCTTTTTTATAAAGGGTCTCGTGTATTTGATGAGATAGAAGATGTACAACATCAGTTAAGTTATGATATAGTACAAAAAAATCAAAGAAATTATCTCTATATAAAGAAGAATGAAGCATGATATTAAAACTAATTATTTTTGCTATTGCTGGTATACTTATCTATAAGTTTTTGGGAGGAAAATTTCCAAAACTTGGTAAAAGCCCGCATGAAAAAAAGCTGGATGAAGACACACTTGTAGAGTGCACAACATGTCATACCTATGTGACTGTAAAAGAGAGTATAATTGTAGGTGGTAAGTACTACTGTTCTAGAGAATGTACACCATAAACTAAAAAGGAGTAATTATGATCATTATCGGACACCCATGGATAAAAAGTAATCGTTTTTTTAAAGTTTTTTCTATCAAAGGAATTGAGAAGAGTCAGGCAGATGATATCGTTTTGCTTGGCCCTTTAGT
>NZ_JBATIY010000038.1:0-29107 GCF_049668085.1 Sulfurovum sp.
ATGAGAGCACAGATCCAGTTTTTGTTTCCTAAGTAGGTTATGCTTTATATTATAAGGTAGTTAAAAGTAAAGCAAATAACGGGAGGTATGATACTTCTTTTACATTTCAATATCTTATTTTCCAAAAAATATATAACCTTATAGGGTTTTCATTTTTCAGGGAAAAAATTATTTTTTGACAAGTAGATTTATAAAAAATGATATAATAAAAAAATACACAAGCGTTTATACATCGTATTATGAAAAATTTAGTTTAAAAGGATTCATATGAAAAAGTTTATAGGGGTAATGACGATTCTCGCATTACCATGTTTGATGTTAGCACAAGAGGTATCTTCTCCAAAAACTGGAGAAGATAGTGATGGTTCTGTCTTGCCATTTCCCGAACCTCCTTCTGCAAGTGTAACAGGTAAAACACTTGCTGATTCAAAACACAAGTGGCGTATCACACCCAACCGTTTACCAAAAGATGCTCCCAACATTGTCATTTTTATGACCGATGATGCGGGCTTCTCCAACCCTGAGATATTTGGAGGGCCTATTCATATGCCAACCATGGAACGTCTGGCTAAAACAGGTATCAGCTACAATGCATTCCATACTACAGCGATGTGTTCTCCGACACGGGCATCGTTATTGACCGGACGAAACCATCATAGAGTCGGTGCCGGTCAGATTGCCGAGCTTGCTTCAGATTGGGATGGCTATGTAGGTAAGATACCAAAATCAACAGCAACAATTGCACAGGTCCTCTCTGATTATGGATATAACACTGCAGCATTTGGAAAGTGGCATAATACGCCAATCACCGACATTACTAAATTAGGGCCATTCGACCGCTACCCAACAGGACTTGGATTTGATTATTTTTACGGATTCTTGGCCGGTGAAACCTCTCAGTATGAACCTATGCTGTTTGAGAACACCAATCCTATCGAAGCGCCGCATGATCCAAAGTATCATCTGACTGAAGACTTGACAACAAAAGCAATCTCATGGCTGCAGACGACCAATACGATTGAACCTGGAAAACCATTCTTCATGTATTTTACACCGGGTGCAGTACATGGGCCTTTCCATATCTTCAAAGAGTGGGCGGACAAATATGACGGAAAGTTTGATGAAGGCTGGGAAGCACTGAGAACAATGACCTTTGAAAAACAAAAAGAACTTGGATGGATCCCTAAAGATGCCATTTTAAACCCGCTGGCAAAAAGTATGCAGAAATGGGATGATATTCCAAAATCACAGCGTGAATTTCAGACACGATTGATGGAGATTTTTGCTGGATTCTTAGAACATACCGATGTACAATACGGAAAAATCGTTGATGAGATAGAACGACAAGGACTTTTGGAAAATACACTGATCATTTACATTAACTCTGATAATGGTCCTTCGGCTGAAGGTATGAATGGGACTATCTCTGAACTTTTGGCACAGAATTCAATGCCATCTACTATTGAGCAGCACATTGAAGTACTTAATAAAGAGTATGGCGGCATGGATGCGCTTGGCGGACCGAAACTTGATGTTATGTATCATCATGGATGGGCTTATGCTGGAGCATCACCGTTCCAAGGTACTAAGTTAGTTGCTGCAATGTTTGGAGGAACACGAACACCGATGGTCATATCGTGGCCTAAAAAGATTAAACATGATGGGAAAGTACGTTCTCAATTTCATCATGTCAATGATATCGCTTCTACACTCTATGATATCCTTGATATTACTCCTCCTAAATATTATAATGGGGTAAAACAGTTACCATTGGATGGAACGTCTATGGCATACAGCTTTGGTCATCCTGAAGCCAAAACTACTAAAAAGACCCAGTATTTTGAAATTTTGGGTAGTCGTGGTGTCTACAATGATGGTTGGTTTGCAGGGACTTTTGGCCCTAGAGCACCGTGGTCAACTGACATGACTGGTATCATAAACTGGGAACCGGAAAAAGACGAATGGGAACTGTATAATCTTAACAACGATTATGCTCAATCTAAAAATCTGGCTAAAGAGAATCCAAAAAAACTGGCTGAAATGAAAGCATTGTTTGAAAAAGAGGCGACAGATAATCTCGTATATCCTATTGGTGCTTCAATGTATACGGTGTTCTTTAAGCCTGAGGAACTACCATCTTCACCCCTTACGGAATGGTCGTTCTATGAAGGACAAGATAGAATTCCTGAAGCAATGGCACCAAAGTTTGCTAGTGGACGTTCTACCTTGGCTGTGATCGATGCCGAAATACCTAAAGATGCTGAAGGTGTGTTGTTTGCACTTGGTGGTATATCTTCAGGATTTACCGTGTATATGGATAAAGGTATGTTAAAAGCTGAGTACAATGCTATGACACTAAATCGCTACAAGGTTTCGTCCGAATCTGCTATTCCTATGGGTAAGGTGAAAATAGAAGTAGAGACAAAATATGATACACAAGAGCGTCTTGCTCCTGCAACAGTTACTTTGAAAGTCAATGGAAAAGAAGTTGGACAAGGACGTATAGGTCGATCTGTACCAGCTGCTCATACTGCATCTGAAACTTTTGATGTAGGGGCAGACCTTGGCTCACCGGTGGCATTGGATTATTTCGATAAAGCACCGTTCAGATTTAATGGAAAGATCGAAAAGATCCATATTAGTTATATAGATGCTAAAGAACCAACTTTTAAAAAGTCTATGGATGATGATTAGTAGTTAACATATAATATAAAAGATATTTATCAAAACCTTATAAAATATATAATATTATAATGTTTTGCTTACGTTAAAAATAGTGAAGATTATATAAATGAAAGTACGTAATTTAGGGGTATAAATACCCCATAAATTACAGGTGAAACGATAAGCCGGGTTTTGTCATGGGTAGTTATTTATCTAGACGTAGTGTTGCCAATACGTTCAAGCGAAGTATAAATGCTGACCTAACAGCTTGTGAGACTTATACCATATACTTCTTGCTGCGGACAGGGTTTACCTAGCTACCTATGTTACCATAAGTACTGGTGGGCTCTTACCCCACCCTTTCACTATCACCTACAAAAGTAGGCTACCTACTTTCTGTTGCACTTGCCCTCAGATTACTCTGGCCATCTGTTAGATGGAGTCCTGTCTCACTTGCAGCCCGGACTTTCCTCTCGTGGCTTACACCACCAGCAACTACCTGTTGCACCTGTGTGAATTATAACACAAAAGTAGTGAAATATATGGGAAGAAATTTAAAGTAAAGCACAAATGAATATTTAGCATTGATTGTGCACTAAAATTAAACTGGAGAGCTTAACTTATAGTAAGTATAAAATAAAATAGATTTATTGTTATGATAAATGTAGTTTTTACCATCTAAATAAAAAAGGTACTGTAAAGAAAAATGTAATATCTCTGATTTATTTGTTCATTTTACCTATGGCACATGAGACATAACTCTTGGCTTTCACAGAAGTACTTTCTACAAAACCCATTGAATCAGAACTAAGTGGATAACCTAATCTTTTAAGCTCTTTTGATAATTCTTCTATCTCTTCTTCTTCGATATTTAACGTTATTTCACGAGGTTCTTTATTGAGATCTACTTCAACTTCACCAAATTTTTCAAAAAGTTTTCCTTTAAGTGTAGCAGCACAACCACTACATTTTACGTTCATGACTTCAAATGTTTTCTGCATACTATTTCCTTTTTCTAATGATATGTTAATGGTGTGCAAATTCTGTGTAAAGTGTTGAATATGATGTTTGAAGATTCTCGGGACATGCCCGAGAATGATGAAAAGTGACTAAATTATTGACTACGAAAGAACTTCTTTTACAGCTTTACCAATTTCTGCTGGTGAAACAACGACTTTAACACCTGCTGCTTCAAGTGCATCCATTTTCTCTTTAGCTGTACCTGCAGAACCAGAGATGATTGCCCCAGCGTGTCCCATTCTTTTACCAGCTGGTGCTGTTTGACCTGCGATGAAAGCAACCACTGGCTTAGTGATATTTTCTTTAATATACGCTGCTGCTTGAATCTCAAGATCTCCACCAATCTCACCGATCATAACGATCGCTTCAGTTTCCGGATCATCTTGAAATTCTTGAAGAAGTTGCTTATAGCTAAGACCGATAATTGGGTCACCACCGATACCAACCGCAGTAGTAATACCAAAACCTTCATTACATACTTGGTTTGCACCTTCATACGTCAATGTACCAGATTTAGAGATAAGCCCAACATTACCTTTTTTGAAGATCATACCAGGCATGATACCGATCTTACACTCTTCTGCTGTAATGATACCAGGACAGTTTGGCCCGATAGTCTTCATATTGTTTTTAACTGCATGTGATTTTGCCATTTGCATATCTCTAACCGGTGCACCTTCAGTGATGATCACTGCAAGTTCAATACCTGCATCCGCCGCTTCCATTACTGCATCAGCTACGAATGCAGGTGGTACAAAGATCATTGAAACAGTTGCACCTGTAGTTTCTACGGCATCTTTTACTGTATTAAATACAGGTTTTCCAAGATGCGTTTGTCCACCTTTGTTTGGTGTAACACCACCTACGATATTTGTACCATAGTCTATACACTGACCCGCATGGAAAGAACCCTCTTTACCTGTAAAACCTTGAACGATTACTTTTGTATCTTTGTTAACTAAAATTGACATCTATAATTCTCCCTTTGCCGCTGCTACTGCTTTTGCTGCACCATCACCAAGATCAGTTGCTGCGATAACATTATCTATATTTGCATTTTTCAAAATCTCTGCAGCTTCTGGTGCATTTGTACCATCAAGTCTTACAATGACCGGTACATTTACATCTACCATTTTAGTCGCTTCAAGAATACCATTTGCTATTCTGTCACATCTTACAATACCACCAAAGATATTAACAAAGATAGCTTTTACTTTTGGATTTTTAAGAATGATCTCAAATCCTTTTGCTACTGTTTCTGCATTTGCTGAACCACCAACATCAAGGAAGTTTGCAGGTGTTCCACCCATATAGTTGATCGTATCCATTGTACCCATCGCGAGACCAGCACCATTTACCATACAACCGATTTCACCATCAAGTGCAATATAAGAAAGTCCATGTTGACTTGCTTCTCTCTCATCTGGATCTTCTTCAGAAATATCTCTCATATCTTCGATATCCGGGTGACGTCCAAGTGCAGAATCATCAAATCCCATTTTTCCGTCAAGTGCCATGAAATCACCAGATTCAGTTTTGATCAATGGGTTGATCTCGATCATCTCTGCATCATTTTCCATGTAAAGCTTGTAGAGTTTTGATGCAAAATCTATCATCTTTCTCTGTTGATTCTTATCTGTAATTCCAAGACCAAATACAAGTTCTCTACCATGATAAGCTTGAAAACCGATCGCAGGATCAACTTCAATTTTGATGATCTTCTCAGGAGTATCATGTGCTACAGTTTCAATATCCATACCACCTTCAGTTGAAGCCATGATAATTGGCATTTCAGCAGCTCTGTCAAGTACCACAGAAAGATAAAGCTCATCTGCAATAGCTGCACCCTCTTCAATGTAGACTTTTTGAACCAATTTTCCTTCTGGACCTGTTTGGTGTGTTACCAAAGTCATACCCAGGATCTCACTAGCAAGATCTCTCACTTCATCAATTGATCTAGCAAGTTTAACACCACCACCAAGACCACGTCCACCTGCGTGAATTTGAGCTTTTACTACCCAAACACTTCCACCAAGTTCTTGTGCATTAGTCACTGCTTGAAGTGGGGTATTTGCAATAATACCTCTTGGTGTCGGCACACCGTATTTAGCAAAAATCTGTTTTGCCTGATATTCATGTATATTCAATTTAGCTCCTTTAAAATTACAATAAGTCCTTATATTATACGGCGTAGAAGAATAATGCTTGGTTAATTCTATTATCAATATAGCTAATTTAAGAAATGTGTTAAATATCTACACATAATAAGGTACTTTTTTAAGTATTGAAAAACAAGGTGTCATTTTAGGACGCTTAAAATAACTAAATGTGTTACGCTTTGTGCAATATTTAAAATCCCTATTGATGCCTTTATTTTATGCTTTAGGTGCAATCATCTCTTCAGGTTTCACATATCTATCAAAATCTTCTGCAGACATAAACCCAAGTGCTACAGCTTCATCTTTCAGTGTTGTTCCGTTCCTATGTGCAGTTTTAGCTATTTTTGCTGCATTTTCATACCCTATGTGTGGATTAAGTGCAGTTACCAACATAAGAGAATCATTAAGAAATCTATCAATATTTGCTCTGATCGGTTCTATCCCCACAGCACAATGTGTATCAAAACTTCTCATTACATCTGCAAGAAGTTTTACAGATTGTAAAATGTTATATGCAATGACCGGTTTAAATACATTCAATTCAAAGTTCCCTTGAGAAGCAGCTATTCCAACAGTTGTATCATTACCCATCACCTGTACTGCTACCATCGTCATCGCTTCTGCCTGTGTCGGATTGACTTTACCTGGCATGATGGATGAACCTGGTTCGTTGGCAGGTATTTCGATCTCACCTAATCCACATCTTGGTCCTGAAGCCAACCATCTTATATCATTAGCCATTTTCATAAGGTTGGCAGCAAGTGCTTTAAGTGCACCACTCAGTACGACTTCAGCATCATGTCCTGTAAGTGCATGAAACTTGTTTGGTTGAGAAACAAACCCATAGTCAGTTGCCATAAATCTATTCAATTGTGCTGCAACCCTTTGTGAAAACTCTGGATGAGAGTTAAGTCCTGTACCAACAGCTGTACCACCGATAGCAATTTCTCTACAATACACAAGGGCGTCATTGATCTGTTTAAGATTTGTCTCTAGCATGGCTACATAACCGGAAAGCTCCTGTCCAAGTGTCAATGGCGTCGCATCCTGAAGGTGGGTTCTACCTATCTTCACTACATCTGAAAATGCTTTTGATTTTGCATCCAGCGTAGCTTTAAGTTGATCCAGTGCAGGCATAAGGTTATCTGTCACTGCAACCACCTCAGCGATACGCATACCTGTTGGGTAGGTATCATTTGAACTTTGACCTTTGTTGACATCATCATTTGGATGTACCAGGTTTTCTTTTGTAAAATCTCCGCCAAGTATTTCCGTAGCTTTGTTTGCAACCACTTCATTCACGTTCATGTTTGACTGTGTGCCTGACCCTGTTTGCCAAACAACTAGAGGGAAATTGTCATCAAGTTCACCCGAGAGAATTACTTCACATGCTTTAGAGATAGCAGAAGTTTTTTTACTCTCCAAACGCCCTAGTTCCTGGTTGACCAAAGCACATGCTTTTTTCAGATTTGCAAAACCATATACAACCTCCAAAGGCATTTTTTCATTACCTATCTCAAAGTTATGTACCGATCTTTGTGTTTGTGCAGCCCAATATTTTTCTGCAGGGACCTTCATTTCTCCCATGGTGTCTTGTTCTATTCTATAATTCATGTTCATCTCCTTTGCTCAAAACCAATTTCATTATGATTTATAATACAATATTATTATTAAGAGTGATAATGTGAATTATACTGGAAAGTGTAAAAAAAGAGAATTGATTTGTGTGGGGAAGATCCCACACTCTTGGATGTTGATCCTTGCACAATTTAGAATTTAGTTCCTCACTTGTACTGGACTTTAGTCCTTGACTTCGTACTGTTCACGACCCATTTGATAAATATCATTACCCTTGGTGTCATTTACGACAGTAACAGGAAAATCTTCAACCGTGATCTTTCTTACAGCTTCAGGTCCTAATTCAGGGTAAGCAATCACTTCAGCAGAACGGATCTGTTTGCCAAGTAATGCACCCGCTCCACCTGTAGCACCAAAATAGATACCATCATACTCAACACAGGCATCTTTTACAGCTTGGTTTCTTTTGCCTTTACCTATCATCCCTTTTGAACCATTCTTTAGCATCGTTGGAGAAAATGAATCCATTCTGTAAGAAGTAGTTGGTCCTGCACTACCTATTGGGTCTCCTGGTTTTGGAGGAGTCGGTCCAACAAAATAAATCACTGATCCTTCCAGATCAAATGGAAGTTCTTTACCTGCTTCTATGAGGTCAACTAATCTGCTATGTGCAGCATCTCTTGCTGTGAATATGGTACCATTCAATAAAACTGTATCACCAGCTACAAGCTGTTTTGTATCTTCAGAAGTGAGTGGAGTTGTTAAAGTATACGTTGCCATCTTTTCTCCTTATATCGTGATATGTGTATGTCTTGAAGAGTGACACTGAACGTTTACAGAAACAGGAAGTGACGCAATATGACAAGGGTTTGACTCAATATGTACAGCTAAAGCAGTTTTTGTTCCACCCATACCCATCGCACCTATTCCAAGTTTATTGATCTCATTTAAGATTCTCTCTTCAAGTTCAGCCATCTCTGGGTCTTCATGTGTTGTTTCAAGGTCTCTAAAAAGTGCATGTTTTGATGAGATAACTGCTTTTTCAAATGTCCCACCAATTCCTACACCTACCGTAATAGGAGGACATGGATTTCCACCTGCATCAGAGATCACTTCTTTTACATACTCCACGATACCATCTTTACCTGCAGCTGGAGGAAAAACTTTAGCACGCGAAACATTTTCAGAACCACCACCTTTTGCAGCATATTCAATGTCTATTTTATCTCCAGCCACAATATCAAAATGAATGATCGCCGGAAGGTTGTACCCTAAAGTATCTTTGAGGTTAAGACGAGAGAATGGTTCACATGTTGAAGCTCTCAAAAAGCCTTCTTCATACCCTTCTTCCGTACCTTTGTTAATCGCATCTCTTAAAAGACCGCCATTTATACGTACATCTTCACCCACATTTACAAAGAATACCGCTAAGCCTGTATCTTGACACAAAGGTCTTTTCTCATCTTTAGCGATATTCGCATTTTCAAGAATCTGACGAATCACCTCTTTACTTACAGGTGATTTTTCAGCCTCCATTGCTGCTTGCAGTGCATCATATGTATCTTGTGGAAGATCTGTTCCACAATGCAAAATCATATCTTTAACAGCTTTTACAACCACGTCAAATTCTATTTCTCTCATCTTATGCCTTTAGTCAAAAAAGTTTTTTTCTTTAAGTACATCGATCATACTTCTTACAGACTGAACACTTTTAGCAAACTTGGTCTTTTGACCTTCGTTCAATGTCATTTCAAAAAGCTTCTCAACACCATTTGCACCAAGAGCAACAGGAACACCTGAAACAACATCATAGTGACCATAATGACCATCCAAGTACACTGCACAAGGGTGGATCTGTTTTGTATCTTTTAAAATTGCTTCTACCATAAGTGCTGTTGATTTTGCAGGTGCATAATATGCAGACCCTGTTTTAAGATAACCAACGATCTCTGCTCCACCATGTTTAGTACGCTCCACGATCTCAAGGATCTCTTCTTCATCAAGTACGTCTGTCAACGGTACACCTGCAACTGTAGAGAACTTTGGAAGTGGTACCATGTCATCACCATGACCACCCATTACAGATGCACGAATTTGTCCTGCACCATAACCAAGTTTTTCATGGATAAAGTGTGCCATTCTCGCAGAATCCAGAATACCCGCCATACCTATCACTCTCTCTTTAGGGAACCCTGACTCTTTAAGTGCTACATATGTCATTACATCCAAAGGATTAGAAACCATAATAATGATCGCTTCAGGTGCATGCTCTTTCACATCCGCTACCACCTCTTTTGTGATCTCTGCGTTGATCATCAATAGATCATCTCTACTCATACCTGGAAGTCTAGGACTTCCTGCAGTAATCACTACGACATCTGAATCAGCCATACATGAAGCATGTTCTGCTACTTTGACGATTGTATGCATTCTTGCTGCATTGGCTGCTTGAGACATATCTAAAGCTTTACCTTTAGCGATCTCTGTGTTTCTGTCTCTGAGAACGATCTCATGACAGGTACCCTTCATCGCCAGTGAATATGCTACAGTAGCACCTACATTTCCTGCACCGATAATCGATACTTTTTTACCTTTTTTCATTATAATCCTTTAAGTGAGAACTATAGGGGACCCCAAAGCAAAACATAACTCATAACTTATATTATCAATTATGCTTTGCGACAAAAGAGGCTACATCAACCCTATGTTATAGGAGACGAGTGTCTCGAAAGTATCTTTTTACACTAGATACTAAAAGTGATATAGAGAAATATCCTCTACAGAAGTTTATATGATACTAAAATCTCATTACATTTTAGTGACGAGTATTGCACAAATAAAGTGCAATACTCAAAAGATGACTACTTATATAGCGTCAATGATCGCATTAAGAGTAGCAGATGGTCTCATTGCCTTAGCAGCTAACTCATCATTCGGGTGGAAATAACCACCAACATCTTGAGCCTTACCTTCAACAGCAAGAAGCTCTTCCATGATCTTAGCTTCGTTATCTTTAAGCGCAGCAGCAACTGGAGCGAACTTTTCAGCTAGTTCAGCATTGTCACCTTTAGCAAGTGCATCTGCCCAGTATTGAGCTACGAAGAAGTGAGAAGCTTTGTTATCTGGCTGGCCTACTTTTCTACCTGGCTCTTTGTTATTATCAAGGTAGCCATTGTTTGCCACATCTAGCGCTTCAGTAAGTGCTTGAAGTTTAGCATCATCATGTTTTTGACCGATAAATCTTAATGACTCAGCCAGTGCCAAGATCTCACCAAGTGAATCCCATCTTAAGTGACCCTCTGCAAGGAATTGATCAACGTGCTTAGGAGCAGAACCACCAGCACCAGTTTCATACAATCCACCACCAGCGATCAATGGAACAATAGAAAGCATTTTAGCAGATGTACCAAGCTCTAGGATCGGGTACATATCTGTAAGGTGATCTCTAAGAACGTTACCAGTTACAGCGATTGTATTTTTACCTTCTCTTACTCTAGCATTTGTAAATCTAGTCGCATCAGTTACTTTCATAAATTGAATGTCAAGTCCGTCAGTATCATAATCTTTTAAGTACTCGTTTACTTTTTTAATAAGTTCCGCATCGTGCGCTCTGTTTTCATCTAACCAGAATACTGCAGGGATACCTTCTAATCTAGTTCTTTCAACAGTCAGTCTTACCCAGTCTCTAATTGGTATATCTTTAGTTCTAGCAAGTCTCCAGATATCTCCAGCTTCACATTCAAAGCTCATAAGAACACCATCTTCACCAGTCACAGTTACAGTACCAGCTTCAGCAAGTTCAAATGTAGTTGGGTGAGAACCATACTCTTCTGCTTTTTGCGCCATAAGACCAATGTTTTGCATTGTACCCATAGTTGAAACATCGTATTGACCATTTTTAACACAGTCAGCTACCATCTCTTCGTGGAACATAGCATAAGTTGAATCAGGAACAACAGCAACAGTTTCACCAGCAGCACCGGTTCTATCCCACTGCTTACCACCTTCTCTTACCACTACAGGCATAGAAGCATCGATAATTACGTCGTTAGACGCGTTAAAGTTTGTTTGACCTTTATCTGAATCAACCATTGCAAGTTTTGGAGCATCTGAATCAACTACAGCTTGGAAGTCAGCTTTGATCTCAGCTTCTTTAGCATGACCAGCGATCTTTTTCTCAAGATCAGACATACCCATGTTCGGGTTAACACCAAGCTCAGCAAAAGTGTCTGCATATTTAGCGAATACATCTTCAAAGAAGATCTCAAACGCGTGACCGAACATAATAGGGTCAGAGATCTTCATCATAGTCGCTTTAAGGTGTAGTGACCAGATAAGACCTTTCTCTTTTGCATCTGCAATTGTCTGCTTGTAGAATGCTCTAAGTGCTGAAATAGACATGAATGTACCATCAAGTACTTCACCAGCAAGTGCATCGATAGATGTTAACTCTTTACCGTTAAGGGCAATTGTTACTTTTTGATCTTTGTCAAGTGTTACTGATTTCTCGTGTGCAAAGAAGTCACCTTTCCCACCCATGTGTGCTACATACGCACCTGAGTTTTCAGCGAAGTCTCTAAGTCTATGTGGGTTGTTCTGTGCAAATCTTTTTACAGCCTTAGCAGCTCTTCTGTCAGAGTTACCTTCTCTAAGTACTGGGTTTACCGCAGAACCAAGACATACACCATATTTTGCTTGAATTGCTTCTTCATCTGCATTCGTTGGGTTTTCAGGGTAGTTAGGGATATCATAACCTTGACCTTGAAGTTCAGCGATACAATCTTTAAGCTGACCAACTGAAGCTGAAATGTTTGGAAGTTTGATGATGTTACCATCTTCTTCAAGAACAACATCTCCTAGTTTTGTTAACTCATCTTCTGCAAGACCCATAGCTGCTAGAACACGTCCTGCTAGTGAAATATCTTTCTCTACAACTTCTACGCCTGCTGCTTGAGTAAACGCATTTACGATTGGTAGTAATGAATACGTAGCAAGTGCCGGCGCTTCATCAATTTTTGACCATATGATTTTTGGTAATTTTGACATTTTTGTTCCTTAAATTAGATTGTTGATGGTGAGATTGTAGCACTTTTTTTGTATTATAGGAATAAAATAGTCTATTTTAGAAAACTTATATTATTTATTTGTTTCTTTATTACACAATTTTTATCCTATTTGTGTATTAAAAGGCACTATTGTCGGAGTTATGGCGCTACTTAACTGACTATATATGCTGCAGGGAACCCTACTGGGATAGGGTGATGTAGTTTAGCAAATATCTCACCATCACCTACTTTACATAATTCATATGGGACATAAAGGAACCTCGCTCCAACCTTCTTGTCAATCTGACTTTTCTCTTCTAAATGTAAGCGTATACTACTTGATACATCTTTGACAAAATTCTCAGGTATAAGTGTGTCGACGACCAGGACCATCACATCAACATCATCTTTTGCAATACGTTCTTTCAAAATATTTTCTAACATTGCATAGCTCTCATGAGAATCTTCTACTTCATTTTCAAAAACCTCGATCTCATCCGCATCATTTAGTAACATTAAAAATGGTTGGAACTGTTTGGTCTGTTCTAATGATTTTTGTGCCTTATATACCGCTTGTTCTAACATGCTAAATGCTTTTTCATCTTCTTGGGTAGACATATGATTCCTCATTGAGTTTATTTTAATTGATCATTATATCAAAATGTAGAATAGAGAGTATCACTAGCAATGTATGGGAGGAAGAAAAATATACCTACACCAAAAAGTGTAAGTATATGTAAAAAGGAGGACTTATTCTCCGGCAGCAGCATTTTCTATCATTGCATACATACCAGATCTTACCTCATTGGCAAGTTCTAAAAGTTCAGGTGGTAACTCATATCCACCATTGATCATAAGTTCCAAACTCATTGTATAAATGTAAATATCACCGTTTGGCTCTTCAACAACACCAACTCTGCATGGCATGAAACCAATGAACTCTCCAGAATGTTTTAAAAATACATCAGCAATATAGGGAGAACAGTATGAACGAATATGCGTAAGAAGTCCACCATCCTTAAACAATTTACCGTTTCTAGGCATTGTTTTGTTATCTACCAAAGCCATTCCATATTCACTTGCCGTATCATCCATGATCTCTAAAGCATTTTCAAATGCTTCAGCTTTTGTCATACCTTCAGGGATCACCATTTTTACTTTACGGATCATCCCTTTAGCAGGATCACCTGTGGTCAACACTTTGTCAAACATTTTCATATACTCTGGTAATGCCTGAGAATCAAGCTTACTCACTTGACCTATTCTTGTACCTAGATCAAACTTCACAAATGCGAAAATAAAACCAATGACCACTATTGCGCCTACAAATGTGAACAAACCTTTAATAAATTTCATTGTTTCCCCTTTGGTATTAATAAGTACTAATTATAATATATATTAATAAAAATTAGATTAAACCTATTATATACCCTTAGCTAACAACCTGTAAAACTTCTTCAGGATAAATACCCAGCTCCTTCGCCTCTTCCATAATAAGATCACTTACCTTCATCTTTGACTCTATGATCACATCTGCAAGCTTAGACTTAATATGAACTTCTAGCGGGCGTTTCCCCGGGTATTTGTCTACTAGACACATAAGTTCTTCCACTATCTTTGCATCTGGCATAAGGTTAAGTGCAAGTATCAAAGGTGGCTGTACAGGTTCCTCCACATGCTTCACCTCTTTTTCTACTTTCACTTTCGTTTTCTTCGCATCTTTCATACTTGAGATCTTCAATATATTCATACGCGTAAAGTCACCATCTTTTGTAATTTTAACTTTAAAGGCAATCGGTTTGGTAAGATCAAAATCTTCTTCCAGTTCCTTAAGACGGTTTTCAAAAAGCATGAGTTCGATGTTTCCGTGTAAGTCCATGATACTGGCGATACCGAACTTGTTGCCTTTTTTACTTATCTTCTCTGTAATGTTTTCTATTTTACCTATGAACATCGCCTGTGAACCGTCAGCCAGATCGTCTATCTCTGAACTGAGTGTATATTTGATCTCATCAAGTGTTTCACGGTATTTGTCTAGTGGATGACCGGAAACATAAAAACCTAGAGACTCTTTTTCCATTTCTAGTATTTCCATAGGTTCAAACTCTGGAATATCTTTGAGTTCCAATGTCACAGAAGTCATCTCAGTATCATCACCCCAGAGAGAATTGACTGCTTGTTTTTTTGCATCTCCTGCTTTTTTAGCCATATCTATGATATCTTCTAGCTGAGAAAGCATGGCTTTTCTACTGTATCCGAAACTGTCAAAAGTCCCTGCTTTTATGAGAGACTCTATAACCCTTTTGTTCACTTTACTTGAGTCAATACGTGACACAAAGTCTGAGAAATCTTTAAACTCTTCTTCTCCTCTTGCTGAGAGCATAGAGTTAATAGCAATGTCCCCTGCACCCTTGGTTGCACCCATACCAAACATGACAACCTCATCACCATCAATCTCACGTGCTTCAAATACCAATCCAGATTTGTTAATATCAGGGGGGAGAAGTTTCATACCCATCCGTTTTACTTCATCGACATATTTCACCACTTTATCAGTGTTGTTTTTTTCCAGCGTTAAGATAGCCGCCATAAATTCTGTCGGGTAATAATGCTTCAAATAAGAGGTATAAAAAGTGATCATCGCGTATGCTGCAGAGTGTGATTTGTTAAAACCATAGCCTGCAAATTTCACGATAAGATCAAAAAGATCTGCTGCGGTTGCTCTGTCAAAACCTTTTTTAGCTGCACCATCAGAAAACTCATCTTTAAGCTTGTCCATCTCTTCTTTGATCTTCTTACCCATTGCTCTACGTACCAGGTCTGCACCCCCCAGACTAAATCCACCAATGGTCTGCACGATCTGCATAACCTGTTCCTGGTAAACTATGACCCCATAGGTTGGCTTGAGTATAGGTTCAAGTTCAGGAAAAGCATACGTAATTTCTGCACGTCCGTGTTTACGCTCAACAAAGTCATCTAGCATCCCTGACTCCATTGGTCCCGGACGGTAGAGTGCGAGCATCGCAATAACATCTTCAAATCCGTTTGGCTTCAGTTTTTTCGCCAAATCCTGCATACCCGCAGATTCTATCTGGAACAGTCCAAGTGTCTCACCGGTACTGATGTAGTCATAGACTTCTTTATCTTCAATGTTCTCTTCCACAAAATTAATGCGTTTCCCATGTCTTTTTTCAACAAGTTGGAGAGCTTCTTCAATAACTGTCAGAGTTTTAAGCCCAAGGAAGTCAAACTTAATGAGATCCACATCTTCTACATACTTACCCGAATACTGTGTTGCAAGTGTATCGAGTCCCGTAGGTTTGAACAGTGGTGTTTTTTGCCACAGCGGTTCATTTGAAATAACGACACCCGCAGCATGTGTTCCTGCATTTCGGTTTAGTCCTTCCAGTGCCAAAGCATAATCCCAAGTACGTTTAGCCTGAGGGTCACGATCTAAAAGTTCTTTGATCTTAGGTTCTTTTTCGTAAGAGCCTTTCAAATCTATCCCCAGTTCATCAGGAATGAGCTTGGCCATAGCATCAGCCTTGGAGTAAGGCATATCAAGTACACGGGCTACATCACGAATGACCCCTTTTGCCAATAACTTACCAAAAGTAATGATCTGTGCCACATTCACACGCCCATACTTCTCTACTACATAATCAAGTATCTCTTGACGACGTGCTTGACAGAAGTCCATATCGATATCCGGCATGGATATACGCTCGGGATTCAAAAAACGCTCAAAGAGTAATCCGTAAGGCATAGGATCTATATCTGTAATACCCAGCGAGTAAGCGACAAGTGATCCTGCCGCAGAACCACGTCCAGGACCTACCGGTATACCCATCCGCTTCGCTGCATCAACGAAGTCCCAAACGATAAGCATATATCCAGGGAACTTCATATCGTTGATAATATCCATCTCGACTTTAAGTCTGTCTCTATACTCATCATGTTTTTCTTCAGGAACGATCTTAAGACGTTCTTCAAGTCCTCTCTTTGACTCTTCCACAAAAAGAACGATGTCATTCTCAAGAGAATACTCTACATCGGGATGAGGCATTTCTATGTTTGACTCAGCAGCTCTTTCTCTGGCAAATTTAAAGTTAGGCGGTGTCGGGTCACCCAGTTTGATCTCCAAGTTACATTTGTCTGCTATCTCCTGGGTATTTTCAAGTGCCTCAGGAATATCTGCAAAAAGTTCTGCCATCTGTTCTGGTGACTTCACATAAAATTCATGCACCGAGTGACGTAAACGGTTTGGATCATCATAAAGTTTGTTCATCGCGATACACATAAATGCCTCATGTGCATCCGCATCTTTTTGTACTGTGTAGTGCGTGTCGTTGGTTGCAATGATCTTAATACCTGTCTCTTGTGAGATTTGTATGATCTGCTTGTCTATGCGGTGCTGATCACCTATACCGTGACGCATGAGTTCAAGGTAAAAGTCATCACCAAAAACTTCTTTGTATTTTAATGCCACTCTTTTTGCTTCATCATACCCTTTGGCACCAAATTTAAGGTTTCTATCCGAAAGATTTAAGTGCCAGTTCACTTCTCCTTGCAAACAGGCCGAAGAACAGATGATTCCTTCGCTGTTCTCTTTAAGAAGCTCCCAGTTAATACGTGGATAATAGTAAAACCCATCAATGTATGCACGTGAACTAAGATACATCAGGTTTTTGTAACCTACATCATTTTTAGCATATAAACAAAGGTGGAAACGCTGACGTACAGACTTGTCACCCAACTCAGCTTGGTTGTGTACATACGCTTCCATTCCAATGATAGGTTTGATACCTTCTTTACGCATGGTGTTATAAAAGTCTATGGTTCCAAACATGTTTCCATGGTCAGTCATCGCCACCGAAGTCATACCCTGCTCTTTAATTTTTTTGGCAAGTGCTTTGATCTTGTTTGCTCCATCAAGCAGTGAGTATTCGGTATGTAAATGAAGGTGGGTAAATTGTGGCTTAACTTTTGGTTCTTCTGACATGGATGACCTTTAAAATAATTGGTTCTAATATAGCAAAGGTTAGGTAAAAATAGATTGAAAATGTGTCTGAATTTATGACGAAATAATATGAATGTTTTTATCCCATAAAAGCGTTAGTCATAAACGCCTGTGTCCATATCAAAATCGTAATCAGGTTCAAGAACAGGTATCTTGTCAAGAGAATCAGGATCTACCTGTGCACCTTTAAAATCATACTCATCTGCCTTGTAAAAGCGCTGTTCCTTGGCATATTTCTTCTCTTTTTCCATAGCTTTTTTAATCGCTTCTTTGGTTAAATTCTCATCTTTTGTACTGTTATGCTCGCTGCTGTAAAGCACTACAGAGATCAGACTTAGGATTACAAACATGATATATGGTTTCATAACATACTCCTATGTGCTAATGTAGCAGAACAGAACGTTGAAAGATATAAACCAATGATTTTTATGTATATGATATCAGTATGCAGTAACTCACTTGCCATGCAAGTAAGTTATATTTTCTACGTTAGCACTGAACTCTATTACAACTCGACATTTAGTGCCTTGCTTACACTGCAATTTAGTGACTTGTCAGCAGAGTGCTCAAATGGCTAACATTTTCAGCAATAACCCAAAAGCATACCGTCTTTCACAGCTTGCATACTCTCTTTTCCAACAAGACGTTCTACTATCGCAAGCCCGAAACACACAGCGGTCCCCGGACCTTGGGAAGTGATAACATTACCATCGGTAACCACTTTACTATCCTCTCTGTAACCAGGATGATCTATCTCATCTTTAGCCCCGGGATAGCAAGTATAATCATTACCTAAAACACCTGCTTTTTTAAGTACGAAAGGTGCGGCACACATTGCACCGACTACCTTAGTAGCTTTAAACTCTTGAAGAAGTTCTATGATCCTTGCATTTTCAGCTAATGCATACGTACCATCCCAACCACCAGGGAGTACCATCATGTCAAAATCACCACTGATAATATTCTTAATCGAAGTATCAGCCTGCACCGTAATACCATTGGCTCCCAAAACCAAGTTACCCTGAAGTTCATCTTCCAGGTAGGCTACACGCACGTCTATACCTCCACGACGCATTACATCTATGAGAGCAACCGCTTCGAGCTCTTCAAAACCTTTTGCTATGGGTAACAATACACTTGCCATGTTCACTCCTTATATATTTTACTTAACTTCTATTGCACCTATTTCTAAGAATGTAGCTGGAATATCTTTATCCAATTTATTGAGGAAATCCATTCTTTTTGAGTTATTCATAGTAAAAAATCTATTCCAATTTGCCAATCTCGGCATACCTATGACAAGTGTATTTGTATCCTTTTTGATATACATATACATCGTACATGGAGCAAACACAGCAACTTCTGGCATAGCGCCTTCATTGTCAAATACAGTATAGGAATACGGGAAATGGCAAAGAGAGAAAGTCCAGAATGCATCATAAGAAGGAAGTAAATCAGGTTTCCCTTGTTTATAGTCAAAGAAACCAGCCATAATGTAACCTTTTTCTGTAAAAGTATCATCAACTTTTTCCTGTATCTCATCTATGTAATCATCAAGATCTTCAGGTCTGTCAAATGTGATCTCATAATGCATCATAGCATTTTCTACTGCACCTTCATATGTTCCATGACTTACTACTGCTGAAGGGAATGTTTTAGCGACAAGTGCATCAAGCTCTTCCATTTGCTTTCTATACTCTGTGATCACTTTTTGATCTGTGATCCCCAACATCTCAATGATTGCATCTGCAGTAAGGTGAGAGATAACTGTTTCATCTTTACCTTGGTGTTTATAGATCACAAGATTAAATGGATTAAAGCCTGCAAGTTTTGGGTCTATTTCCAAAAGTGGTTTCACTTTTTTATCATTCACTATTGTCATAAAACTCAACACTTCAAGTGTCGTTGACCCATACTGTTCCTTATACACTTGATTTACATGTTTTCTAGGGTCTGGAAGACGATATCCCAGTGCTTTGATAGGTTTATCCATCATTGTATAGTATGTCTCTTCTGCATTACCCTTTATGGTATATATAATAGTACTTTTCTTGACTGTATTTTCCGTATTGGCAGATTCTGCCGCAAAAAGTCCACTTATTGATACTGCGACTAACAGTACAATTCCAAGTATTTTTTTATGATTCATCATTTATTGCCTCACTATATTAAATTTTAACTCTTATTACCATCATTTTTGATACTAACATAAGATAATAAATTATAATAAATTAATTATATGAGTGTGATGAAATAAATAGATAAATTAGAAAGAAACAATTTTGTGTAACGCGAGGGATGTGAAGAATCAAAGTAAAGAAGAGAAAAGACTCTCTTCTTTAAAAGGTGTTACCAAGATCTTACTGTTTGGTGGCAAGATAAACATTTACTTAAGATAAGCAGATAGTTATTTGCAGCACTATATTTATCACCTTTTTTGAATGTAACTAAAATCTCATCTGCATACTTACTAATCGTAACAGCTTCTTGATGCGCATACATCTTATTATTGATTTTATTTTCACCTACACCCTCTTTCATGAATGATTCTGTAAATTTTACAGTTTCTTTCAGCTGTTGGACACCATTTTTCACAACATTTGCATTATTATAAAGAAATCCTTTTTGGATATTAGCCATGGCTGTTTCCATATCTGCCATGTTTTTCATTCTATCTGGTTGGATAACCTCTCCTGCAAAAAGTAACCCACTTACCAATACTGACATTAAGAAAGCTTTTTTCATTGTATATTCTCCTCAAAATAAATTTTAATAAGATATTGTAACAACTTCCCTATTAATAAAAAGTAATAAACGTCAAGATAAGTAGAATTTATGAAAAAAAATGAGAAAAACGATGTAAAATATATCACATCGTTTGAAGAAAGACTCTATTGAGCATCTTTGAGTGTAATTTTTGCATACATACCTGGGAAAATATTTTCTTTTCCTCTGTTAAAACGTATACGCATTTTTATTTTATGTGTCATAGGGTTGGCATCAGGTACGATAGCATGTATGATTCCCATCGTTTTGTAATTCAAAGATGGTATTTCTACTGGTACTTTTTGACCCGTTTTAACTCTAGAGATGATACTTTCTGAAATAGAGACATCAATCTCTAAGTTTTCTGTGTCAACGATCATAATAGTCAACATACCTGGCATGATCATGTCACCTACTTTAATGTTCTTCTGTACAACTACACCATCAGAAGGTGCTTTCATTTTTATGTAATTATATGTACTTGCCATTTGTTTTGCTGCTATAGTTGCCTCTTTCACAGCTACCTGCATGGTCTCAAGCATTGTTTCTACATTGGCAGCCTGAGCATCTAGATCAGTCATATCTGTAAGATTAATCTTACCGTCATCACGATAGGTATTTTTCAACCTAACTTTTCTAGTATTGATACGTGTCAATTTATCTCGCCAATACTCAACAATGATCTTTGATTGCTCAAGCATAAGGTCTGCTTGAGACTTCATGATATCAAATTCAGCAGATTCCATCTCATAGAGGTCGTCTTCTCTTTTAACTTTATCACCAAGTTTTACAAAAACTTTTTTTATGTATCCCATGAAACGAGCGCCGATCATCTTCTGTCCATCAGAAACAACTGTACCGGTTAAAGTGATATCACCTGCTTGCGAAAATGCATTGAGTAACAATGCTGCTATTATTATTTTTTTCATTTTTCTCTACCACTTTCTTAATCGTACATGACATTTCATACATTCTGATGAAATCTTACTATAAAACTGTAATGCCTGTGTAGCATCTCCATCAGAAAAACGTGCAACGATATCATCTGTATTTTGTTCGATCTTTCTTTGTATACGTTTTGTCATAGCCGTATTGTTATCCATCCATCTTTCATAGACGTCTTTATTTTCTGTCTCTTTTTTAATTGGTTTAATTTTTACAATAGCCTCTTTCAAATCTTGAGCACCTGCTTTAACGATATCAAGGTTATTATAAAAAAATCCAGATTGCATATCTTGCATCGCTTGTGCCATCTTTTGCATATCGTAAATTCTATCCTCTTGCGTATATACATCTGCTAAACCGAAAGTTAAAACTGTTATACACCCTACCAAGATTTTCTTCATCTATATCCCTTCTTCACATTTATCAAAAATAGTGAAACATAT
The DNA here is from genome assembly GCF_049668085.1 of Sulfurovum sp. GTDB lineage: Bacteria > Campylobacterota > Campylobacteria > Campylobacterales > Sulfurovaceae > Sulfurovum. The sequence continues at coordinate 21,641 of NZ_JBATIY010000038.1, forward strand.
ATTTCAATCTTAAGTATTGTATCAAATTATCACTAAATTGATTATTATCATAAATTGAATCAATAATAATCATGACTGTTTCAAACCTAAATACCCATATTAAATTTTGGCATATGGTTTATGTAAGTAAAAGATTAATCACTTATTTAGATGAAGATTTAACCTTTTTTTAAAAATTACTTCTCTTTTATAAATTTTATCTCACAAGATACAAAGATTAGAAAAACAAACTTAGAGAGATAATCCTAATATCCTTTTTAACCATGGCCATACCGAATGTTCTTAGTTATTTATTCCAAATAAAAAAGTATAAATTCTATGCTTATTTTTTCTTAAACTATATTAATAGCAAATAATATAACTATAGATTATTAGAAGTATAAGTTATATTTAATATTATTTGCGCTATAATTTCTTAGATAAAAACTAAAAAAAGGGTTATATTATGAAAAAAATGATTACAACTTCTGTAGCAGTAGCTGCATTATTGGTAACGAGTGCGCAAGCTAATGACTTGAATAAAATGTTCAAAGATATGAGTGATGCTGCTACAAGTATGAGTAAAGATGCTAAGGACAGTGTTGTTGCTGTTAAAGATGGTACAGTTGAAACTACACAGAGTGCTGAAAGAACTGTCACTAATGTAAGTGCTGACACAAAAGATACTACTGTAAAAGTTTCTGATGATCTTAAAACAGCTGAAGTTTCTACATCTAAAGATAGTAGAGATACTGTAAATTCAGTATCAACTGATACAAAAGACTCTATCACAAATACATCTAGAGATCTTAAAGAATCTTCAAATGTAGCTACTAAAGAGTTAAAAGATTCTACTATCGCTGTTTCTAAAGATTCTACAGATACTATAAAAAGTGTCTCTACTGACTCAAAAGATTCTGTTAAAACTGTGTCAGCAGATATTAACTCAACAGTTAAATCTGTTTCTAATGATTCTAAAGACTCTGTGAAAACTGTTTCTAGTGATTCAGCAGACGCTGTAAAAAATGTCTCTAATGACTCTAAAGATGCTGTAGACACAGTAGCTAAAGAATCAAATGCTGCAGTAAAACAAGCATCTAACGATGCGAGAGACGCAGTAGACTCAACTGCTAAAGAATCAAGTGATGCAGCCAAAACTGCTTCAAATGATGAGAGAGAGTCTGTGAAGTCTATCTCAGAAAACATCAATGAATCAATCCAAACTATTAATAACTAATACATCTAGATAGAAGGCATTGCCTTCTATCAATCAAAACAGCCCACCTTGGGCTTTCTTCAATTCTGACTCACATCTCTTTTTGATAACAATGTTACATTATGAGCCAATATTTGTTAATATTATACTATACTATTTTATATAAGTTATATTTAATATAACATATAGTATAATTTATGCAAACACAAACTATAAAAAAGGGTTATATAACATGAAAAAAATAATTACAACTTCTGTAGCAGTAGCTGCATTATTGGTAACAAGCGCGCAAGCTGATTTTGACTTTGGAGATATGTTCTCAGATATGAAAGAAGCTGCTATAAGTATGAGTAAAGATGCTAAGGACAGTGTTGTTGCTACAAAAGATGGTGCAGTTGAAACATCTAAAAGTGCTGAAAGAACAGTTACTAATGTAAGTGCTGACACAAAAGATACTTCAGTAAAAGTTTCTGATGATCTTAAAACAGCTGAAGTTTCTACATCTAAAGACAGTAGAGATACTGTACATGCTGTATCAACTGATACAAAAGATGCTATTACGAATACATCAAAAGATCTTAAAGATTCTGGAACTGTGGCTTCTAAAGAGTTCAAAGATTCTACTATCGCTGTTTCTAAAGATTCTACAGATGCAGTAAAAAGTGTTTCTAAAGACTCTGCTGACTCTTTAAAAACTGTTTCTACTGACTCTACTGACTCAGTGAAAACTGTTTCTGCTGACTCTGCTGACTCTGTGAAAAGTGTTTCTACTGATTCTGCTGACTCTGTGAAAACTATTTCTGCTGATACAAGATCTGCTATAGATACAACTGCTAAAGAGTCAAGTGCTGCTACAAAAACTGTCTCTAGCGATACAAGAGATGCTATTAAGTCTGTAAACGAAGAAAGTTCAGCTGCAACTAAAACAATTTCAAATGACCAGAGAGAGTCTGTGAAGTCTGTTTCAGAGAACCTAAACGATTCTGTTAAAACAATTAACGACTAATATCTTTAGGTAGATGGCATGACTATCTATCTTCATAAGCAACTCACTCTTGGGTTGCTTATACTTCTTATAAAAAACATCCATAATTACAGCGACTAATTTGATAACATCTACTTTAAGAGATGTTTAAAATAACTCTTGATACCATCAATCATAATATACAGAATAAACGGTTTCAGAATGAAAAAAACGATGACTACTTTAGCAGTTCTTGCTTTGTTAACACATGCTCAAGCTGGCTTTAGCTTTGGAGATATGTTCGATGATATGAAAGAAGTTGCTGAAGCCATGACTGATGATGCAAAAGATAGCATGACTGCTGTAACAGAGGGTGCAGAAGAGATATCTAAAAGTGCTGAAAGATCAACACGTGCAGTCAGTTCTGATGTCGAAGATGTTTCAGAGAAAGTTTCTGATGATATCGAAACTTCTACAAAAGAAACATTTAAAGATGGCAGAGATGCCATTGAGGCCGTATCTGAAGATACAAAAGATGCTGTTTCAGATACAAGTGAAGATGCTAAAGATGCAACAGATGCAGTATATACTGACATGGAAGATAGTGTAGATGCTGTTTCTTCAGATCTATCAGACTCTATAGAAGATGTCTCAGATGATGCTAAAGATTCGTTCGAAGCTGTTTCAGAAGATGCAAGTGATGCAGTGGAAAAAATTTCTAGCGATTCTGTCGATTCCCTTAAAACTGTTTCAAATGATACTAAAGATTCTATAGAAGATGTCTCAAATGACTCTAAAGATTCTGTTAATTCTGTTGCAACCAATCTTGAAGACTCAACTAAAGCAGTTACAAGTGATACCGGTGATGCTATAGAGTCTACAGCAACTGCAACAAGTGATATATCTGAAACCGTTTCAGATGATACTAGAGAATCTATAGACGAGGTTGCATCAAATATCAATGACTCTTTTAAAGATATCACTCAAGGAAAAGATACCAAGTCCATTACAAAAGAAGAATACGCAGAACATATGAAAAAGAAAAATAACAAAAAATAATCTTATTGAACTGAAACCTTATAAAGAGCAACCTTTCATAAAGGCTGTTCTTCTTCTTACTTCCCAACCCTATTTCCTAAACTATAGATATAGTATAACTACTAAGTAATAACTTTATATTCTATAATATAATAATAGATTATCTCTTTTATTAAAAAAGATTAAGTTATAATTAATATAATTTAATATATAATACTGCCAAATAATTAATTAAAAGGGATACACCTATGAAAAAGATAATTACAACTTCTGTAGCAGTGGCTACATTATTGGTAACAGGTGCGCAAGCTGATTTCGACTTCAATGATATGTTCAAAGATATGAAAGAAGCTGCTGTAAGCATGAGTAAAGATGCTAAAGACAGTGTTGTAGCTACAAAAGATGGTGCTGTTGAAACATCTAAAAGTGCTGAAAGAACTGTGACAAATGTAAGTGCAGATGCAAAAGATACTACAATCAAAGCTTCTGATGATATCAAAACAGTGGAATTAAACACAAGCAATGATGTAAGTAGTGCTACTACAACACTTTCAAGTGATGCAAAAGATTCACTCAAGACAACTACTGGTGATCTAAAAGAAAGCAGTACAACGTTTAGTACTGATACAAAAGAGTCTGTAGTGACTTTATCTAAAGATTCCAAAGAGTCTGTCAAAACTGTTTCTACTGACTCAAGAGATTCTGTAAAGTCTGTTTCTGCTGATTCAGCTGACTCAGTAAGAACAGTATCTGGGGATTCAAGAGATTCTGTAAAATCTGTTTCAAGTGACATTAACAGTACTACAAGTACTATCTCTGGTGATTCAAGAGATTCTGTCAACTCTATTGCAACAAACACAAGTGATGCTACAAAAACGATCTCTAGTGATGCAAAAGACTCTGTGAAATCTGTGAATGAAGAAAGTTCTGCAGCAACAAAAACAATTTCAAATGACCAGAGAGAGTCTGTGAAATCTGTTTCAGAGAACCTAAACGATTCTGTTAAAACACTTAAAGACTAATTGATCATTATTTACATAGATAAGAAGGATTTCCTCCTTCTTTCTATCTCTCCAACCTGCCAGTCACTTTTAGTAGCGTTTCATATACCTCCTAGAGTAAATTAATAACTTCTATTTATTATATATATAAATTCTATGCTATCCTATACATAATACTTGTCCAAAGGATTCATGTGAATAATCTTATAAATCGAATACTACTTTTTGTCTTACTTCTACCTGCTCTGCTCTTCGCTACGGCAGCACAAGAAAGCACTTCTACAGTATCTTCAAATGATGATGCATTGGCAGTATTCTATACTATCGATGGCAATGCGCAAGACAAGTACAATACTCTTGTAGAAAAGAAACTAAAAAGTATAGGTTTTCAACTCAATGATCCCCACAAAAGAGTAAATGACCAATATGAAACGAAATATGGTTCAACGATACTCGATGTTCTTAGTTTTATGCCTGTGGTCAATGATGAAGTGATCTTACCACTGCTTAACATAGATCCACGTATTGCAGGATTTGCACCATTTAATATGCTTATTCACAAAAGACTAGATGAAAATAGAACACATGTTGGACACCTGATGCCTAAGGTCATGCTGAAGATCTTGGGAATTGAGGACAAAGAGGTAAAAGAGAAGTTTACTGCTTCCTTTAAATCACTCGATAGCATGATGGAACAAGAGTTAGGTGGCGAGAAATCCTATATGGCCTATAAAAAGCTTCCAGAAGAAAAGATGATCAATTTCGAATATGAATTTGAAGTCCCTGAAGATATAGACGATTTTATCGATGGATTCCAAAATAAGTTTGAACTTGCCTTTATCGATAAAGGCTATCTTATCGCTGGATATCATAACTTTATGGAAACCACGGATGATGCAGAAGATATACTCTCTGACTATGCTGCTTTTTGGACCTATTCTCTTTGTCATCTGAAATTTTCCTACAATATGTTTGATAATGAAGGAGCACGTCCTGAAGCAGGTTTATTTGCCCCTTGTACCATGTATATGTATATTAGAAAAGGTACCAATAAACTTGTCGTTGGAATGTTTAGACTGCATAACTGGTCTGATACATTGGACATTACTGATAAAAAAAGACTTGCGCTTGTCGAACAGCTTGATCGAGAAATACCAGAAATTTTAAGTGAATTTGGTATGACGGCAGTATCGAACGTCAATCCACTTAAAGAAACGCCAAAAGTACTCTCGACCCCCGCAGAAAAAGCTGTAGTTCAAAAGAAACCCGTAGAAGCAAAAAAAGTAGAACCGATCGTTGTACAAGATATACCTGTACCCAATAACGCTTTAGCAGTTATGTATACATTAGAAGGAAATATAGAGAAACAGTATGAGAGAATTGTGGAAGATGAGTTAAAAACAATTGACTACGAAGTCACAGATCCTCACCACAGAGTCAATGATCAATATGAAAGCAAATACGGTTCAACCGTTTTAGATACACTTAGTTTTTTATCTGTTGTAAATGACAAGGCCATACTGCCACTCCTTAATATCGATCCTCGTATTGCATCTACTGCGCCATTCAATATGCTTATCTATAAAAAGTTGGATGAAAATATGACACATGTTGGTCATATCATGCCAGAAGCGTTCCTCGATATGATAGGGATAGAAGACAAAAAAGTAAGAGAAGAATTTACGGCTTCTGTTGCACCTCTTGATGCAAAAGTAGAAGCAGAATTTAGTGCGAGAGGGTTGAAGTATACTAAGTCATACCAAACGTATAAAAAACTTCCTGAAAACCGTATGCACAACTTTGAATATGAGTTTGAAGCACCAGAAGATTTAGATGAATTCATTGAAACGTTCCAAAACCAATTTGAACTTGCTTTTATTGATAAAGGGTATCTCATTGCCGGCTATCATAATTTTATGGAGGGAAGAGATGATGCTGAAGAGATTCTTGAAGGATATGATGCCTTTTGGACTTATTCACTCTGTCACTTAGAATTTTCTTATAACGTTTTTGACAATGAAGGTGCCCATCCTGAAGCAGGTTTATTTGCCCCTTGCACTATGTATGTCTACATTAAAAAAGGAAGCAATAAAATGATCATTGGTATGCTAAGACTAGAGAACTGGTCAACGACATTAGATATCAGTGATGAAAAAAGAGTAGGCCTTGTTAATAAATTAGATAAAGAGATACCTGAGGTCTTGACTGCATTTGGTATGAAAGCCATAACAAATACCAATCCGCTAAAGCAAATATGTAAAATAGAAACAGAGGAAAATGAAGCAGTAGCCAAAAAAGAGCTCTTTAAAGTTGTTCAGAAATCACAGAAAGATACTCCTGTCCTAGAAGGCAATAACACAAAACAGTACAAAATACAATGTATTGAAACCAATAGTGGAACTGTAAATATTGCTATACCAAGTGTACCCAAAGTACCTGTGGCATTCAAATCCAAAAAGAATATAGATGTGCTAGACAGAAGTATAAAATTCTCAAAACGCGTACCTCCAAATTACATACCGCATAGATTTGATAAGAAAAAGAAGCTACATTCCAGTACAAATATAAGGATCGGTGAAGTAAACCAAGGAAGGATTTCGGCACATCTTCGTGGAAAATTCATGGATGTAAAAACCGTTGAAGAAAAACTCAAAACTGCCGGCTTTGAGATCTTAGCATCTGTTCCTGTAGATAAGAAAGGTACACTCATTTCTGTTGCCTTTACAGATAAATCTTTAGTCACTATGGCTAGTAAGAAAAATAGAGGCTTTATAGCATCATTGCGTGCTCTTGTCGACACAAAAGAGAAAACGTTCAGTATTATAAATCCACTTTATCTGGCAAAAGGATATTTACAAGATGACTATGATGAAAAAGCAGCTAACATCATCTTAGTCAAACTTATCGAAGCATTCCCAAGTTTAAAAAATTCAAAAGATGCATTGAAATTCCAACTTTTACCGAAATATCAATTTATGAACGGTATGCCTCATTATGAAGATATGATAGAAGTCGCTTCTGGAGATGATCTTCTGGAAAAACTCAAAGATAATGACAAAGTAGCCTTTACCCAAACATTGGAAAATGGTTCAACACTTGTGGCTATTAAACTCTCCAAAAGAACACGTAAATTTACTAAAAGAATTGGTAGGAAGAATGCAGCAATGCTTCCTTACCCTATCCTCATTGAGAATGGGAAAGCGAAAATACTTGACCCTAAGTATTACATTGCCTATATGTATCCTATGTTAAAAATGACTGAGTTTATG
>NZ_JBATIY010000039.1:0-3426 GCF_049668085.1 Sulfurovum sp.
CGATAAGTTCAAGACGAATAAGCGAACCTTTGTTTCGGGAGCGTAATCCTTCCTGGAGGATCTCCAAAAAGTCATCGGCCTCTTCCTCTTCTATCTCCATATCTGCATTTCTTGTCACTCTAAAAGGTGTAGATGCCAATGGACTAAAACCAGGAAAAATTTCAGATGCAAAGTATTCAACCACAGATTCTATAGGGATAAATGTTTGTCCTAACTGTATAAATCTTGGGAGTATCCTTGGTATACGTACAAGGCCATGCTTGATATGTTTAGACTCATCTTCAAGAGTAAGTGCAAGACCAAAACTAAGGTTATTGAGATGTGGGAAAGGGTGTGTTGCATCTACGGCAATGGGAATGATCACAGGATAGATCTCGTTAAAGAACTTTTCTTGTAGCTTTTCTTGTTCTTCTTTATTGAGAGCATCATAGTTCTTTACATTTACCCCATGTGTATGAAGTTCGGAGATGATAGAGGTATAACAAGATTCTAAGACTTGATGCTCTTTGTGCAGGTATGCATGTATCTCCTCGAGTTGTTCGTTTGGTGTGAGTTTGTCCGGACCGGTTTCTTGAACTCCTGCTTTAAAAAGTGCTTTAAGGCCTGCAACACGTATCATGTAAAATTCATCTAGGTTTGTTCCATAGATAGCAAGAAATTTTAGACGTTCAAGTGGGGGTAGTGTTTCATTCAGTGCTTGTGCCAAAACACGAGAATTAAATTGTAGCCATGAAAGTTCACGGTTAAAATAGAGTTGTGAAGAAGTGAGGTCTAAAGCCATAAAAATTGCCTACATAATATATATTTTACGCGTATTATAGCAAAAACCTACAATTTTTTGATTTTTGCTATCTGGTCACGCAGTCTTGCCGCCTCTTCAAAGTCTAAACTTTTTGCAGCAGCCAGCATTTTAGCTTTGAGTTCTTTCGTGAGTTGTTGGCGTTCTGCTTTTGGCATTTTGTCCAGTTTTGAAGCTTTATTGTAGAGTTCACCTGCATCTTCGACTTTGAGGTCAGTGTCAAGGACCCTGAGTGTTGTTTGAGGTGTGATACCATGTTCTTTATTATACGCGATTTGTTTTTCTCGTCTTGCCTGCGTAGTGTCGATGGTAAATTGCATAGAGTCGGTGATTTTTTTGGCATACATAAGCACACGGCCATTGGCATTTCTTGCGGCTCTTCCTGCTGTTTGTATGAGTGAAGTCCGTGAACGTAAAAAACCTTCTTTATCTGCATCAAGTATAGCAACAAGGCTTACTTCAGGAAGATCAAGTCCTTCTCTAAGCAGGTTAATACCTATCAAAATGTCAAATTCACCCAAACGTAAAGAACGTATGGTCTGGTTACGTTCTATGGCATCCATGTCAGAGTGCATATGGCGTGCTTTAAGTCCAAGGTCATTGTAGTAGATACTGAGTTCTTCAGACATTTTTTTTGTGAGTACAGTGATGAGCACACGCTCGCCTCTTTCTACGACAGGTTTTATGCGGTCATAGAGGTTTTCTACTTGATAGGTACTGTCTATCACTTCTATAGGAGGGTCAAGCAGTCCTGTAGGACGGACGACCTGTTCCGCTACAGCAGAAGAAAGCTCAAGCTCAAGGGGAGCAGGGGTAGCAGAGACAAATAAAAAGTGAGGGGCTTTATGGATATATTCATCAAACATCAATGGACGGTTATCTAGTGCAGAGGGGAGTCTGAATCCATGGTCTACCAGTACTTCTTTACGACTTCTGTCTCCTGCGTACATACCTCTGAATTGAGGCAATGAAACATGAGACTCATCCACAATGACAAGATAATCATCATGCATTGCTTCAAAATAGTCCATCATAGTGTAAGGTGTTTCACCCGCTTTTTTACCTGTGAGATGACGAGAGTAGTTTTCGATACCTTTACACATGCCTGTACCTTCCAGCATCTCTAGGTCAAATTCCGTACGTTGTTTAAGCCGGTTATACTCTATCATACGGTCTTCTTTTTGGTAGTAAGCAAGTCTTTCGCCCAGTTCTTCTTCTATGCTTTTAACTGCAAGAGCAAGTTTTTCTTTTGAGACAATGAACTGATTGGCAGAGTAGATGGTCGCCTCTTTAATACCTTCTTCTTTCTCTCCCGTAAGTGAGTTAAATTCATAAATAGCTTCTATTTCATCACCAAAGAATTCTATGCGTATGGCAAACTCTTCAGAGTACGCAGGATAAATGTCTATGACCTCACCTGTTACACGAAAATCACCTCTGTCAAAAAACTCGTCATTGCGTTTGTATCCCATATCTACTAGTCTAAGCAAGAGGGCTTTTTGATTATATTCACTTCCCACACAAAGTTTCTGCACGATAGAGCGGTAATCATCCGGACTTCCCAATCCATAGTTAGCAGAAACAGAAGCGATTACAATGACATCATCATGTGAAAGGAGACTGGCAGTCGTACTTAAACGCAAACGTTCTAATTCCTGATTAATAGAAGAATCTTTTTCAATAAAAAGGTCTTGTCTGGGTAAATAGGCTTCAGGCTGATAATAATCATAGTAGGAGATGAAGTATTCCACATGGTTGTTCGGAAAAAAACTTTTAAACTCTGAGTAAAGCTGTGCTGCCAATGTTTTGTTGTGTGTCATGATAAGTGTTGGTTTTTTGGTCTTTTCTATCACTTTTGCCATGGTGTAGGTTTTACCTGAACCCGTAACACCCAGTAAAGTTTGGTATTGGTTTCCTGCTTCTATGGAATGAGAAAGCGTTTCTATAGCCTTGGGTTGGTCACCTGCGGGATGGTATGGACTTGATACCGTGAAATTTGGCAAAATAAACCTTTACTTTTATGTTGTTTTTTTTAAATTTTTGCTATTATAACACAAAGAAAAATATGTTCAATATAATAATAAACGGAGTATAAAATGTCAGCATTACAAAAATTACAAGAGAAGATCGAACAATGGAGAGTAGACCATGAAGCACTTAAAAGCGAAAACGCACAACTAAAAGTAGAACTTTCAAATGTTTCAGGATCACAAAGTCAACAAGAAGCACAAATAGCAACACTTAGACGTGAACTTGAAGAGAAAGATGCAGAGATAGAGAAGATCATTGCACAGGTCGAATCGCTTTTAGCATAAACAAGTAAAGGTATACCATGAAAAATGTTGGACTGACTGTTTCAGGAAATCGCTACGAAATAAAACTTGAAGATGATTTCGCAGACTTTGTTAACAAAGATCTACAAGAGGCAGGTGTAAATTTACATCAAGACAATAAACCAGATAAGCTACTCAAAGCGTATTTGCGTTTGGCCAAACAGGCAACTTCCTATGAAGATGAGATAGAACTTCTCATTGAAACTCTAGATGGACTTTAAGTAAAAAATCTTTATTTAACCCAGATACCCATCTTATGGGTATCCTCTTATCCTAAAGTACGTAGTATAAATG
>NZ_JBATIY010000040.1:0-1605 GCF_049668085.1 Sulfurovum sp.
AAGGAAGCGTATATATATGCCTATCCGATGATGGAAAGCTATAAAATGATCTATGTTTTAAAAGTTTGGAAAGATTCCCCTGTGTATGAAGCACCTTTTAATGAGCTAACACATAATGCGGTTCTGCTTGGTCCGGAATATACCACTATGGTTCGTCCAAATAATGATACCTTTTATTCAAATGTAATATTCGATTTAAGAGCGGAACCAATGATTCTAAGTGTTCCAGCTATTTCTGATAATCGTTACTACTCATGGCAACTCATTGATCTATTCACACATAATGTTGGTTATGTAGGTACACGTGAAACCGGCTATAAAGCGGGTAAGTATCTTATCGCGGGACCTGACTGGAGTGGGAAAAAGCCTAAAGGGATAACTAAAGTTATACAAACATATTCTAACATTCTTTTGGCTTTAGCACGCACACAAGTCTACTCTGCGGATGATGCAAAAAATGCTAAGAAAATTATGAGTGAATATAAGGTAGAGACCCTGAGTCAATACATGGGAACTCCAACTCCTAAAGCGTCAACCCCATTAGATTTTCCAGTCTATTCTCTAGAAAAAATCAGATCGGTAGAGTTCATAACTTATCTCAATTTTTCACTTGGGCTAGTCAAACCAAATCCAAGTGAAAAGGCGCTTTTAAAAAGGTTTTCAAAAATCGGTATTGGCGCGAATGTTCCCTTTGATGTGAACAGTATCGACCCTGAGACGAAAAACATTATGCAAGATGCTATAGATAAAGCAATGGTAGAGATAGAAGCAGAAACAAAAAACCTGGGTACTGTAGTAGATGGATGGATGCAGGTTTCAGGAGCCTTTGGCTCACCAAAAGCGATGGAAGGTAAATTCCTAACCCGTGCAGCGGCTGCCTATTTTGGACTCTATGGAAATGACCTTGAGGAGGCTTTTTACCCAGATACAACGATAGATGAAAATGGTAATGCACTTGATGGTTCTAAACATAACTATATCCTTCACTTTTCCAAAGACAGACTCCCACCCGTAAAAGCGTTTTGGTCTTTTTCTATGTATAAATTGCCAGAACAACTTTTTACAGAAAATTCTATCAACCGGTATGTCATTAGTAGTGCTACGGAGGGTCTTAAATATAATGAAGATGGCTCCTTGGATATCTACATTCAAAAAGAGAAGCCTTCAACAGATAAAGTGTCTAACTGGTTACCAGCTTATGATGGGGAGTTCTCTCTGCAAGCCAGACTTTATTGGCCAGAACCAGAGAGTCTTGACCCCCTATACGTGCTGCCAAAAGTAACCATATCTAAATGAAAGCGCAGGGATACAAAGTGATGAAGACTTACTTAACTGCACTAGCCAGCCTGATAATAATTTTATCAGGCTGTTCGTCAGACGCTAAGGATAGTGATGCCGCTGAACATGCAGCGCTCACCTCAGAAGAAGCAACCCAAATCGCCAAAGAGGCCTATGTTTACGGCTTTCCTTTGGTACTCAACTACAAAACGATGTACGACTATGCCGTCGATACAAAATCACCGGAGTATAAAGGAGATTTTAACGAGCTAGGATGTGTGGCTAGAGTATACACGCCCGAGGACAGAGCTGTTATTACGCCAAATT
>NZ_JBATIY010000041.1:0-4018 GCF_049668085.1 Sulfurovum sp.
TGAAATATCTGAGTATCTGCATACTGTGTCTATGGTCTCAATGCCTTCATTGACAAAAAGCCCGACTCTTTCCACAAAAGGAGGAAGTTTATCTATGATCCTTTTGGCTGCTGCAGGTGTAATATACCTTGGTGACTTATTGTAAAAAACAAATCCCAATGCATCTGCACCGCAATCTACAGCGTGTAAAGCATCTTTTAAATTAGTGATCCCACAAATTTTAACTCTCATCTACTTTCCCCTTATTTTAATGCAGAAATTGCGTTTTTTATGCCTTCTGGATGCTTATAGACAAACGAACCAGCCACGACAACATTGACCCCTGCTGCTTCTAATTCTTTTACATTTTTATCGTTGACTCCACCATCGACTTCGATAAGACATTTTGGGTTTCTTTTTTCTATCAGTGCTTTGAGGCGTTGTGCTTTTTCGATCACGGAAGGAATAAACTTTTGTCCACCAAAACCCGGATTCACACTCATAAGAAGTACCATATCTAGATCTTCAAGTAAAAATTCGATAGCTTCAGGCGGTGTATGCGGATTGAGCGTAATGGCAGGACGTATACCCAGTGCACGTATTTTTTGTATCAATCTATGCGGATGTTTCTCTTCTTCAATATGAAAAGAGATAAATTCTGGTTTTAAGGGTGCAAAGAGATCCACGAAAAATGAATTGTTCTCTACCATTAAATGTATATCGAGAGGCTTGGTTGCTGCTTTAGCTACCGCTTCAACCACTACAGGCCCTATGGTAAGGTTAGGTACAAAATGCCCATCCATGACATCAACATGTACAAGGTCACAACCACCTTCACAGATTGCTGCAACATCACGAGCCAAATGTCCAAAATCAGCAGAAAGTATACTTGGGGCTACTAACATAAATATCCTCTTATATTATTTTCATTTATTATAGCAAAAGCAAACTTGTGACCTAGTGCCGTAATGGAAGGATATACTACTATTTCTTCAACATCCTGATGATAACGAACTTGTCAATTATTTTGCGATCTCACATTTGGAACTATTTTATGTTTTGATTCGCAACAAACAGGCACCTTAAGCAAATTTTATGCTCTAATCGTCTATAATCCCACAAAATATTCATCGTTTTACACTTGACGTATACAAAGTGCTATTAGAACGATTAACTTAAAGGACATACTATGGCAAGAAGATGTGACATTACGGGTAAAGGCCCATTAACAGGAAACAACGTTTCTCACGCAAACAACAAAACAAAAAGAAGACAACTTCCAAACTTAAGATCTGTAAAGATCACACTTGAAGATGGAACAACTAAAAGAGTTAAAGTTGCTGCTTCTACACTCAGAACAATGAAGAAACACGCTGCTCAAGCTGCTACAGCTGAGTAAGTCCCTACTTTTGGGACTCGGGCTTTGAAAGCCACACAAAGATTTAAAAAGTTTCTCGGTTGGAGAGACACACACAAACCTCATATTACACTAAATGACGAGTATTATGCTCATTTAGCGCCTTTTAGACTTCCTCTTATACTTACTGTATTTGTTATGCTTACCGGTACGATCGGTTATATGCTTATTGATGATTTTCCACTTATGGATGCCATTTATCAAACAGGTATCACATTTACTACTGTAGGTTTCGGAGAGATAAAGCCCATATCAGATATGGGCCGTATCTTTACCATCACCCTTATCATCTTTGGCTTTATTGTTTTTTCTATCGCTATAGGTATTATTGCAGAAGTCGTCAAAAAAGGTGAATTTCAAAAAACTGCCAAGGAGCGTAAAATGCTTTACGAAATTGCTAGACTTAAAAACCATTTTGTTGTCTGTTATCATAATGAATTTACAATACAGGTAACCAAACAGCTTCGTGAAAACCACATCCCTTTTGTAGTTGTTGACCCTAGAGAAGACATGGAAGAGATAGCAAAAAAACACCATTATCCTTACTTTGTAACTGCAGAGCCACATACAGAAGAAGGTATATTGAAATCGCATCTCTCCTCGGCAAAAGGTGTCATCACTTTGGCAGTTAACGTAGCAGACAACATTGCAACTATCGCTTCTGCAAGACTGTATGAAACAGAGATACACCGTGGTAAAAAATTTCTCATCATTGCCAATGCAAAAAGCAATGAAGATGACCAAAAACTCCTTAAACTTGGTGCTGACAGGGTTGTTACGGCAACAAAACTCATGGCACAACGTATCAATGCAATGGCAGCACGTCCAGAGATGGAAAATCTACTTCAAGAATTTCTTTATAAAAAAGATACTCCTCTTGATATGGAAGAAGCAAAAGTGTTTAAAACATCGTGGCTTGCACTGAAAAAAATAAAAGCTGCACGTTTTAGAGATATTGCGAATGTGACGATCATCGGTATACGTCAAAAAGATGACAAATTTATCCCTATGCCTAAAGGTGATACGATCATCATGCCAGAATCCAAACTCCTACTTATAGGTACAAGTGAAGGTATAGCCAAAGCTAAAAAAATTATGCGAAAAAAAGAAAAACCTGAAGAACTCAAGTATGTTTAAATTGCTTCCATTAGAAAACGGTTTAGAAAATGTAAAAGGGTTCTTCTGTGGTGCTACGAATGTAGGTATGAGAACAAACCCTACAAACTCTGGTGTATCTGATGTTGATGGTGATGTTGCGTTTATACGGAGCGAAGCACCTTGTGATATCTCGTCTGTATTTACAAGCAATACATTTCAGGCTGCACCCATCAAACATTATCAAAAATATCCCAAAGATTTTCAAACCAATTTTCTCCTTATCAATGCCAAAAATGCAAATGCCATGACAGGTGAAAAAGGGATAGAAGATATAGAGTCCATTATGTCTACACTCTCAAGCAAACAAGATGTACTCAATCCTGTGATGAGTTCAACTGGAGTTATAGGCTACCGATTACCTATAGATAAAATAATCTCAGCCTTTGATACATTAGATTTTAATGCTTCAAATTCACACCAGACAGCACGTGCCATCATGACGACAGACAGCTTCAAAAAAGAGTTAGCTTACCAAGTAGAACTTGAAGATGGTAACTCTTTTCATATTGCAGCTATCTGTAAAGGTGCAGGTATGATAAACCCTGCTATGGCTACAATGCTCTGTTTTGTCATTACTGATGCAGACATCCCTAAGTCTGACATGGATGAACTGCTCACAGAAGCAACAGAAGGCTCATTTAACCGTATCTCTGTGGATGGTGACACCTCTACAAATGACACAGTGATGTTACTTTCAAACAAACAAAGTACCCATTACAATAAAGAAGCCTTTGCGCAAGCCCTCAATAAGATCATGTTTGATCTAGCTATGCTTATACTCAAAGATGGAGAAGGGGCAAACAAACTTGTGACCTTTGAAGTCAAAGGAGCCAAGAGTGAAGAAGAAGCGAAGAGAGCAAGCATGGCGCTAAGTAACTCTCTCCTGGTAAAAACTGCGCTATTTGGGGAAGATCCTAACTGGGGACGTATAGCCTCAACGATAGGTGCATCTGGCATAGAGTGTGATGACGAAACCCTGACCATACACTATGATGACCTTCTTATCTACTCTAGTAAATTTAGAGAGTTAGACAAAGTGCGTGAGGACAAAGCCTATAAGATCATGAAACAAGATAGTTTTAAAGTGACTTGCGACATTGGTTTAGGTGATGGTAGCTATACTTCTTATGGCTGTGACCTAAGTTATGAGTATGTGAAAATAAATGCAGAGTATCGAACTTAAAAGTTTTACTTTTAACTCTCTACTAAACACAAAAAAGTTATAATAATAGAATATATTAATACTAGGAAGTAACATGTTACACGAATACAAAAATGAAATACACGAACTAAAACTAAGCAATGCACACTTTGCAAAAGTTTTTGAAAAGCATAACGCACTTGACCAGCAAGTTGAAGATGCAGAAGCAGGACGTACTCTTTTGACAGATGTTGAGCTTGAAACACTTAAAAAAGAAAAACTTCTTTTAAAAGATGAAGCATACAAAATGATCTTAGACTATA
>NZ_JBATIY010000042.1:0-14982 GCF_049668085.1 Sulfurovum sp.
GTATACAATGTATTACTCACTTATCGATTCATTGGCAGCAGAACACTCTGCGCGTATGCAAGCGATGGACGCAGCAACTACTAATGCTAAAGAGATGGTAAAAGAACTTACTGTGAAGTATAACAAAGCAAGACAAGAAGCCATTACTACTGAGCTCATAGAGATCATCAGTGGTATGGAATCAATGAAATAATTAGAGGAGAAGTAATGACAGGTAAAATAGTACAAGTCTTAGGTCCCGTTCTCGATGTGGATTTTACAGACTACCTACCGGAGATTAATGAGGCGTTAGAAACGACGTTTATGGTTGATGGTAAAGAGCAAAAATTGGTTTTAGAAGTAGCAGCACAACTAGGTGATAACAGAGTTAGAACAATTGCTATGGATATGAGTGAAGGTGTTGTAAGAGGTCAAGAAGTGAGAGCAACTGGTGACTCTATCAAAGTTCCTGTAGGTGAAGAAGTTCTTGGACGTATCTTTAACGTTATCGGTGAAGCTATTGATGAAGCTGGTGATGTGAATGCCAAAGAATACTGGTCAATCCACAGAGATCCACCAGCATTTGAAGATCAAAGTACAAAAACTGAAGTATTTGAAACGGGTATCAAAGTAGTTGACCTTCTTGCACCATATAACAAAGGTGGAAAAGTTGGACTATTCGGTGGTGCAGGTGTTGGTAAAACCGTAATTATTATGGAACTTATTAACAACGTTGCGATGAAACACAGTGGTTACTCTGTATTTGCTGGTGTTGGTGAAAGAACACGTGAAGGTAATGACCTTTACTACGAAATGAAAGAATCAAACGTACTTGACAAAGTTGCACTTTGTTATGGTCAAATGAGTGAACCTCCTGGAGCACGTAACCGTATTGCACTTACTGGTCTTACTATGGCTGAGTACTTTAGAGATGAGATGGGTCTTGATGTATTGATGTTTATCGATAATATCTTTAGATTTGCTCAATCAGGTTCAGAGATGTCTGCACTTCTTGGTCGTATTCCTTCAGCTGTTGGTTACCAGCCGACACTTGCTAGAGAAATGGGTGCACTTCAAGAGAGAATTACATCAACAACTAAAGGTTCTATTACTTCTGTTCAAGCAGTATATGTACCAGCGGATGACTTGACTGACCCGGCTCCTGCGTCTGTATTTGCTCACTTGGATGCAACAACAGTTCTTAACAGATCTATTGCTGAAAAAGGTATCTACCCTGCGGTTGATCCATTGGATTCAACTTCAAGAATGCTTTCTCCTCAAATTGTTGGTGAAGAACACTATGGTATCGCTAGAGGCGTACAGCAACTTCTTCAAAAATATAAAGACCTTCAGGATATCATTGCGATTCTTGGTATGGATGAGCTTTCTGAAGATGATAAACTTGTTGTTGAAAGAGCAAGAAAGATTGAAAAATATCTTTCACAACCATTCCACGTTGCTGAAGTATTTACAGGTTCTCCAGGTGTTTATGTTACACTTGAAGATACACTTGAAGGATTTAAAGGTCTTATCGAAGGTAAATATGATGACATGAATGAAGCTGCGTTCTACATGGTAGGTAATATGGCTGAAGCTATTGCTAAAAATGATAAGATTAACGCTAAGTAATCTTAGTTCATGTCTTATAAAGGATAATTATGGAACTTATGAAGCTAGAAATAGTCACACCAAACGGTGTGATTTTTGATGCTGAAATAAAGCAGGTAACATTACCAGGGTCTGAGGGTGAGTTTGGTGTTTTAGCCAATCACGCTACTTTGGTATCGTTGCTCGATACAGGTGTGATCGTGATCGACAAAGTAGACGGAAGTGAAGTAGCTGTAGCTATTAACTCTGGTTATGTTAAAGTTGATGAAGAAAAAACAACTTGTATCGTAGATGGTGCTGTTGCTCTTTCTGGCGATGACAGTGATCTTGCAAAAGCACTTGAAGAGGCCAAAAAGTTACTTAAGAGTACAGAAGCTTCTAATACAGCTATTGCTGCAGCAGTAAGCAAAGTTGAGCAAATCGGAAAGTCTTTCTAAGTTGGACTCTCTCGCTACTTATTTCTTTGAAAGCAGTGCAATCACAATTTTTGTGCTGCTTTTACTTTCAGTCTATTTTATCGCTACATTTTGGGTATTTCTTGATAGAATTTACATTTTAAATTCACGTATCAGTTCTGAAGCGAAATCACTTAAGGCACTTTATACAGGTCAGTCAAAATCAGTGGCTAGTAACTCACTTATTTTTACTTATCTGTCCCGTGTCAACACCCCAAATAAAGCCATACTTGAAGCAGCATCTTCTGATGCGATCCGTGTTTCTACAAAAGGGCTGACCTGGCTTTCTATCATCGCGTCTACTTCACCGTTTATCGGTCTTTTTGGTACAGTGATAGGAATACTTGAAACGTTTACTAAATTGGGAGCACAGTCAAGTGCTTCTTTGAGTGTTGTTGCACCAGCTATATCTGAAGCGCTAATAGCTACAGCAGCAGGTATTGGTGTAGCTATATTTGCCTATTCATTTCATTTGATACTTAAACGTAAAGCTTATGAGTTGAGTTCACTGCTCTCTTCTCAATCAGAAGTGATCTTATCTCAGGTTAACGAGGACTGATCATGTTTAGTTGGGATGATAGTCCAGACTTGAACATTACACCTCTAGTAGATGTTATGTTGGTATTGATGGCTATTCTTATGGTTACTGCACCTACGATTACTTTTCAGGAACAGATCGCTTTACCTCAGGGCTCTAAAACACGTAAAGTAGAAAAACCAAAAACACTTACCATTCGTATGGATAAAGATCAAAAAATTTATTTGGGTAAAGATACCTATGCCTTAGATACATTTGCAGATGATTTTGTGAATCAATCTGTGAAGTTTGATAAAAACTCTGAAGTCTATATACGCGCAGATGAAGCATTGCAATATAAAAATGTGATGTATCTTCTTAAAAGTGTGAAAGCAGCTGGTTTTGAGAAGGTCTCACTTATAACATTATGATAAAGAAGTCTTCTACGCTTATCTCAGGATTGTTGGCTTTTGGTATCTACTTTGGTGTTATCGCTGTAGTGATTTTTTATTTTAATACACGTGATCAAAAAAAACCGGTACATTTTGTTAAAAAAAATGAAGAGCGCATACGCGTCTCGATGAGTACACCTAAACCAGTAGCTAAAAAAGAAACTAAAAAACAACCCAAAAAAGTGCTGAAACCCAAGCCTAAACCAAAACCTAAGAAAACAGAAAAAAAGAAAGTGGTCAAGAAAAAAGTTATTAAAGAAAAAGTAGTTAAAAAAGCAAAGGTTGTAAAAAAGAAGAAAGACCTCAATACTACCAAGCCTAAAAAACTCAACAAGCCAAAAGATCTTTTTGCCAATGTCACTTCTAAAAAGAAAATTGAAAAGCCTAAACCTGTCAAAGTGCTGGATAGACCTGAAAAACCTAAAAAAAACAATATAATAAAAGTATCTGAAAAGATAAGTGCCTCGGAATTGGTATCAAACTCATTAAAGATCCAAGAAAAGAGTGATTCAGGCATAGAGAATGCATATTTGGCAATGATAGAAGAGAAACTTAAGGGTTGGCCTGCTCAAAGTGAATATGCCGGAGAAAAGGCAAAGGTATGGATCAAAGTAGAAACTAGCGGTATATTTAGGTTTAAAGTGATCTCTGCATCTGGAAATGAAGCATTCAATTCAGGTCTGATAGCATATTTAAAACAGTTGCAGAAGATTGGTTTTGGTCCGCATAAGGGTAACAGACCTTATGAGTTAGATGTAGAGTTTATTGCGACAGAATAGGGTATAAGATGAATAAAAAAATAGCATATCAAGGTGTTCAAGGGGCATATTCTGAGCAAGCTTGCAGAAATGCATATGAGGCATATGAAACCATTGCTTGTGATACCTTTCATGAAGCGATGTGGATGGTAGAGCGGGGGGATGCAGATCTAGCTATGATCCCTTTGGAAAATTCCACGGCTGGAAGAGTAGAAGAGATCTATAGACTTATTCCTAAAATGTCACTGCATGTCATTGCTGAGCACTTTGAACCTATAGTACATTGTTTACTTGCACTTCCAGATGTGAGATTGGAAGAATTAAAATATGTTGCTTCCCATCCTCAGGCATTGGCCCAGTGTCACAACAATATACTCTCCTTAGGGTTAAAAGCAGAAGCAAAACTTGATACCGCTGGTGCAGCCAAAGAGTTGGCTGACCTTAATGATCCACAAAGAGCAGCTATTGCTTCGAAACTTGCAGCAGATATTTACGGGTTAGAGATATTAAAAGAAAACTTTGAAGACAAGCATGGAAATACTACACGATTTTTCATACTTTCAGGAGAAAAAAAAGTGCCTCTTTATGAGCCATCTAAAAGATATATTACCTCTTTGGTATTTCAGGTACAAAATATACCGGCTGCTCTCTATAAAGTGCTTGGGGGTTTTGCAAGCAATGGTATTAACCTTTTAAAGATAGAAAGTTATATGGGGACACAAATGCTTCCTGGAAGTCAATTTCATATCGATATAGATGGACACATTGATGCAGATATTATGAGAATTGCTTTAAAGGAAGTCTCATTTTTTGCAGAAGATGTAAGGATACTAGGTGTTTATGAGAGTCATAGAGACCATCAAGTTGAGTATATAATTTAAGTATAGAATAGATATATTCCATACATTGAAACCTGATCAAATGAATTATGAAATAGTGGAATGTTTAGCAGGCAAATATTTTGTAGAAAATAATTGTTTAGGAATAGGTTGAGAGAAATAGAAACCTTGGTACACAAGTGTATTATCAAGATTATAAAGTATTTCTTTTTGCTTTTCATTTTCAATTCCCTCTATAACCAAGGTATAATCGAATTGTTGTGCAATGTGAAATATGGTCTTAATAAGAGAGATATCTGAAATTTTGTTTTCTATATTTAGAACAAATGACTTATCTATCTTAATCGCATCAAGTGAGAGGTTTTGAATATAAGAAAGTGATGAGTATCCTACACCAAAATCATCTATGGCAAATCGGACGCCACTATCTTGTAAATTGGATATGACCTCTTTCGTATTTTTAAAGTTTTCTACCAATGTTTGTTCGGTGATCTCCAAGGTAATATCTGAACAGTTCAAATCATAATGCTTTAGCATTTCTAAATATCTTACTGCAAAGTCAGCTTCAAGTAATTGTAATACGTTAATGTTTATAGATATATAATCAAGATTCCATCGGTTTTCTTTTTTCCATGAGCTTATATCTTTACATGTTTGTTCTATGATCCACCATGTAACCTCCCAAAGCAGTCCACTTTTAAGCAAGAGTGGGAGGAATATATTTGGCGTAAGTACTCCTTTAGTTGGATGGTCCCAACGCAGAAGTGTTTCTGCTGCTATGACCTTATCATCAGAAATCGAAACAATCGGTTGAAGGAGCAGTAAAAACTGATCCTCTTTTAATGCATGATGCAGATCAGACTGGAGCATGAATTGCTCTTTTTGTATCTCATCGAGTTTAGGGTTGTAGCATGAAGTTCCCTCTCCTGAAGCTTTGGCTTGATACATCGCGATATCTGCTCTACGTATGAGTTCTTCTACATCTTTAAAGTTTGGTTCTACCATTACCATACCCATACTTGCAGAAATTTTATGACTGGTATTGTTGATGATCAATGGTTCTTTAAATATCTCTAGTATCATTTGTGCAAAATGATCCATTCTCTCTTTCATCACTTCGAGGTTTGTAGAGATAAAAGGTATGACGATAATAAATTCATCACCTCCAAGTCTACAGATCTCACAAGAAAAAGTTAATAATCTACTTAATCGTCTAGAGATATTAATAAGTACAATATCTCCAGTACCATGTCCCAAAGAGTCGTTGATATGTTTAAAATCATTTAGATCAAGATAGTAAAGCAGTGAGTAGTATGTGCCATATCGGACATCTTTGGTAATACTTTGCATATACTCTTCAAATCCCCGTCTGTTGAGAAGTGCGGTTAATGCATCTTGCGCAGCAATGAGTTCCAGCTGTTTTTGTGATTTGTATTCTTGTGTTTTATCATCTACAAGACCAATCAGACCTATACTCTTATTGTTACTGTCAGTAAATGGGAAATATTTGATCTCCAATAATAGTTTTTCACCATTTGGGAGGAGGTAAGAATCTTCAGATACCAGTGGCTTACCCCTAAGTACTCTATTGAGCTCTCCAGAGGTACTGTGCGAAAAAACTTTGTGAGCTTGTCGTCCAATGAGCTCTTCTTGAGGGAGTTTAAAAAGTGTACTGAGCTCTTCATTACAGTTGATAATGGTGCAGTCTGTATCGCATGAAAATATGCCAATAGGCGCTTCTTCAAAAAAACTGTGTAACAGTTCTTGCTTTTCATGAAGTAGTCCTTCCATTTCAGAGATGATCTTTACTTTGGAATCAAGTGTTTTTTTCTGTCTATAAGAGTGTAAAATAATATTTGCTTGTGCAAAGAAATAAATAAGCAATAAAAAAGCAAGAATAATGGTTTCAACTTTTGTAAGAAGAAGCATTGTAACAAAAAGAGGGATATAAAGTATGAGTAGGAAACCTATAGCTGTACGATAATCATAGGACAATGTATTGGCTTCAGCACTACTCATTCCAAGTATAATGACAAAGACAAGCATTTGGTAATAGTCACTTAACTGAGGTGTAATAAAAAGAATCAATATAGCATACATTAACGCTGTCAACCATGCTCGAATAACAAATCTTTTATGCCATCTTTGAAGTGAGTACCTCTCTGGATTCCTTTTGTAATCATAGGCATCATGAAGTCTCCACATGGTAAACACAACAGTGATACCATACCAGATAAAAGCATTATTCCCAACATAAGGAGTGAGTAGATAGAGAAAGATCGTTTCAAGTAATATAAGGCTAATAAGGGATTTTCTTGCAAAGTTGTAGACATTATTGAGGGTATCTGCACCAATAACTCTATGGTCTTTTAATTGAAACAGTTCTTTGAAATAATCCATAGAAAATGTATCCCCGCCCTTTCTTAAGATAAATTTGATTAGGTAAGATCAAAACTATCACCATGAATAGATATCATGTTATTTAATATGATATCTATTGTAATATATATTTTTGCTGTATAAAAGATAAATTTTGAGCATAACCTATCTTTATATAAAAATTATATCAGGAGTAGTGTTAGCGGAGTGCTAATATGGTATTGCTTTTGAACCAGTATGTGCAGTTAGAGTAATATTTTAGCAGGTTCCCAATATAGAAATATTGTATAAAAACCCTCTGAATCTTTAGTAGAACATAGCGGACATATAACCAACTACAGAGCTTGTATCTTTACTTTCGTCAGCAGAGGTACGATAGTCTAGCAATTTTGAAGAGAGTTTTAAGTGTTTTGCTGTAAGTATCATGGCTTGAATACCGGTAAGTCCACAGGCTTTACATCCTTTTTCTAGTTCTTTCAGATCTAGTTTTGCTACACCTCTTAAACAGTGTTTGTCAAGTGTATTTGCCTCTTTTAAAGTATGAAAATGACTCAGGTCAGAACTTATGACTACGGCATTATCTTGGTCTTTTAGAAGTACGGTGATGAGGTTTGCCAATGTTTTAACGGGAATATCACCATAGATCAATTCTATCACTTTTGTTTTGGGAAAGTAGTGTTGTATGAAAGGAAATTGTACTTCAGTGGAGTGTTCTTTTTCATGCGCTTTTGGTTCAAAGCCTATATTGAATTGTTTGGCTAAGGCAAAAAGATATGCACTGTCTATCTTTGGTTGACCACAGGGTGTTTCAACTTTCTCATAATAGCTCCCCGATATCCCCTTGAAATAATGGTGATGACTTGGACCTATGACGATGATACGTTTTACTTTGGTCTGCTTCAAGGATCTGTATGCAAAGTTTGCAGTGAAACCACTGTAGATGTAACCGGCATGGGGAACTATGATGGCTCTAGGTATGATACTTTTAATGTTGTCAGGGATATGCATAGCATCATATGTCTGATTAAACTCTCGAAAATATGCTTGTATTTTCATACATTCTTCAGGGTAAAAACTACCTTTAACAGCAGCTTTTCGTATCGCACCGTTCATGGTTATTCTTTGTACTTTTCTACAGTATACGTAGAAATCTCAGGATGTTGTGAGAGACAGTCATTACTCAAGTTGGCTTTCATACATAAACTGGAGAAAAAATCATCAAATTGTGGTAACTGTTCCCAGACCTGAGGTAAATAGGTTGCCTGTCTGTCACGAAGTTTAAGTACGATACCATCTTGAAAAGGAACAACCTTGTTTTTTAGATCATTAAGATCATCATACTGTAGCACTTGTGGTTCCGAAAGAATGGAAACTTCTATTTTTATCTGGTCTAGCTCTTCCAAACTAAGAGGTAAAAATCTAGGATCACGTAAAGCAGCAGCCTGTGCATTCATTATAATATCTTTATAGAGGGGACGATAGGCTTGAAGTGAACCAATGCATCCACGAAGCTGTTCGTTCGGATCTTTGTTAATGGTAACAAAAGCAGCACCATTATTTTGAAGTGCAGGGTAGGTTTTTAAAGCATGTTCCAGATCAAAATCTTCAGGTTGGTTCAACGCAACTAAAATAGCAGCTTTGGCTAAGGCTATGACTATATCATTCAACTTATACTCCTTAATATTTTATTTTAGCATAAATTGAATAATCAAAAATTTTTTAATATTTATTAATGAATACCTTGATACAATACACACTAAACCAAACACTAAAAATCGAGGTAGATGATTGAGACAGTTATTATTAGCATTAGTATCAATGAGTATTTTTGCATTAAACCTTTTTGGGGTGGATGCAACACTTAAAATAGAAAAAGATGTTGAGCAGAGAGCACGTATAGCTCTAGTTGATGGTTCAACGGAGCAAAGCAGTAAAGTTTTTGATATTTTTCTTTCAGACCTTAAGATCTCTGGACATTTTTTAGCAGACAGTACGCATCATATAGGAGATATCTCTTCGAACTATATTTTACCTGCATTAAAAGGGCAGGAATATGTATTGAAATATACGATGGATCAACAATCAGGCAGTAAACTGTTGGTACGTCTTTTAAAGTCTTCAGATGGTACAGAGATCTTTAAAAAAAGCTATGCTATACCTAAAAAAGCAAAGATGCCATTTCTCATACATAAGGCAGTGAGTGATATTAACAATGCATTAAAATACCCAAGTATTGCTTGGATAAACCGCTATGTCGCCTATGCGGTGTATACGACTCCAGGACGCAGTGAAATACGCTTGGCTGATTACACTTTCAATTATAAAAAAACAATTATAAAAGGTGGGTTGAATCTATTCCCGAAATGGGCTGATTCAAGACAGAGAAGTTTATACTATACCTCGTATAAAGGTACACTGCCGACATTATATAAGCTTAATATCTATACAGGTGCAAAATCGAAAATAGTAAGTTCTGAGGGAATGATGGTCTGTTCGGATGTAAACAAAAATGGTTCAAAGCTTTTACTCACTATGGCACCTGAAGGGCAAGCAGATATCTATGAACTTGATGTAGCATCAAAATCGAAAAAAAGAGTAACGAAATTTAAAGGGATTGATGTAAATGGCCGATATATAGATGATGAGAGTCGTATCGTTTTTATTTCAAATAGACTAGGCTATGCAAATGTATTTAAAAAGTCTATCAATAGTGCAGCAACTTCACAAGTAGTCCATCATGGTCGTAACAATAATGCTTGTGATGCTTATGGTGACAAAATAGTTTATTCGAGCAGGGAAAGTAATCGTGCTTTTGGAGACAATACATTTAATCTTTACCTTGCTTCCTCAGGGAGTTCAGATACAAGACCGATCACGACAACAGGTTCAAACCAGTTCCCTCGTTTTTCTTCGGATGGATCTGTGATACTTTTTCTGAAGCAGAGAGGTCATAGCTCTTCTATAGGATATATAAATCTTGCAAGTCAACAAAGTTTACTTTTTCCATTTAACGATAGAAAAGTTCAATCAATTGATTGGTAATACATTTTTCCAAGAAGTCATTTAGTGACTATTTGGATAATATTTCAATAAAAAAAGGATATATAATGACACATAAATTACTTGCAGCAACAGCAATACTCTCACTCATTTTGGCTGGATGCGCACAACCTGCACCCGATCTAGATGGAAAAAATAATATTTCAGATGCAAACCATATCGAAGGTGACACTGTAAGCATAGATGAAAACGCTTTTGGAGATGGATCTGCTGGAAGCTATAACAGTAGTAGTGATGGCTTTAAAAGTATCTATTTTGATTTTGCAGACTATTCTATTTCTTCAAATATGGAAAACAATATGAACCATAATTTCGGTGTAGCAAATGCAGCATCTTCTAAAATAAAAATAGAAGGTAATTGTGATGAGTTTGGTACAGATGAGTATAATTATGCCTTAGGATTGAAACGTGCAAAGGCAGTTAAAGACAGCATTGCAGCGCAAGGTCTAGATACAAGTAAAATGGTATTAGTCAGTTTTGGTGAGAGTAATGCGATATGTACAGATGCTACTGACAGTTGTTATGAGAGAAACAGAAGAGTTGATATTCGCTTGATAAAGTAGGGTAGATATGATAAGTATACTCAATAAGTATGTAGCACATTATGCCTGTATTGTACTTGCTGGCACCGTATTTACATATGCTGAACCCTCCGTGTATGGGTTTGGAAGTACTGAAACCACATCTGATGTACAAACTTCAGGGAGCAGTACAAACAGCATTGCTGCGTTGAAACAACAAATAGCACAGCAAGATGAGAGAATAGATGGACTTACGACGATCATAGAAGGTTTGAGTGCCTCGATCAACGAACTTCAACTCTCTGGAGGAATGAATACTTCTACTATAGAAGGCAATGATTCATCTAACACTGCATTACTGAAAAAATTAGCAGGTATGATCGATGAGATCAATGCCAACTATGTCAGTAAAGAAGAGTTTCAAAATGCCTTGGGTAGTACAAATAAGGTAAAGACAAAGACTTCTACCAAAACAGCTACTAAAAAGAAAGAAACCATTCAGGGTAAAAGTAATGCACAACTTTACAGCGAAGGCGTAAGGTTTTTTGTAAAAAAACGTTATGATGAAGCACAAAAAAGATTTGCGATAACCGATATAAAAGGGTATAAGCCTGCAGCATCGAATTATTATTTGGGTGAAATTGCATATTATACAAAGAAGTATGAAGATGCGATCTTTTATTTTAAAAAGAGTGCAGGTATTTACGATAAAGCTTCTTATATAGATACGCTTCTTCTTCATACAGCAGTATCTCTCGAAAAAAGTGGAGATAAAGGCCAGGCAAAAGCATTTTATGAAAATATCATAGAAAATTATCCTGGCAAGAAATCTGCAAAGATCGCTAAAGAAAGATTGAAAAAACTGTAGGAAAAATGATGTTTAAAATACTCTTTATATTGCTCTCTCTTTTGACTATAGGGACGACAAATGAACAGAGTAGCGTATTGCCACTTAAAGGCATAGAAACCATGCCTCTTTCCAAAACAGTTTTCCAGTTGATCAAAAATGATAGTGAAAAGATGGTAGATCTTTCTGGACAGAACTTTATTGTTGTTTCTGTACGTGAAGCAGGAAGTGATGGGCGTTTTTATGCAGTGGACAGGGATGGTACGGTATGGTGGAGCGGTCCTGTGACCTCTGGAGCACCAGAATTTAGAAGTCCATCAGGTATCTTTACGATCTTTCAAAAAAAGCGTTATCATATGTCAACACTTTGGCCTGATGAGAGTGGTGTGAACAACATGGATTATATGATGAAGTTTACAAGAGGTGGACATGCTTTGCATAAAGGAAGTGTGGACTGGATGTCTCATGGTTGTATACATATTGATCCTAAAGATGTACCGGTGATCTATCACTGGTCTAATTATAAAACAAAAGTGGTCATTACCAGACATAGCTATATGCCTTTCGCGCGAGAGGATCTAAAGAAGATTTACGGGAAGAGATAAAGAAGAAGGTGTATTACAACTCCTTTGCTCTTTTATAGGCTTCTTCTATAGCATTCATAAAAGCTGCTCTGGCATTACCGTCTTCAAGTGCAGCATAACCTGCAGCAGTTGTACCACCTGGACTCATAACCCCATCTTTTAGTAATGAAGGGTGTACTTCTTGGATGAGTTCACCAAAACCTGAGAAGAGTCCTCTCATAGCAGCCATGGCATGTTCTCTTTTGAGTCCCTGTTTGACAGCACCATCTGCAAGTGCTTCAGCAACTAGTGCTAAATATGCAGGTCCGGAACCAGCCAAAGCAGTAGCAATGTCTATCTCTTTTTCGCTGTCTAGCCAAAGTGTTTCACCTATGGCACCCAAAAGTTCTTCTGCTTCTTTTTTATAACCCATATCACCTGTCAGTGTGGTCATGGATCTGCCAACACTTGCAGCAAGATTTGGCATGGTTCTTACTACAGCTTGTGTGTTGAGGTGCTGTTTGAGTTTTTCCAGAGATGTCCCTGCAAGCACTGAGAAGACAACCCTTGCTTTACCCTTGAGTTTTGTGGCCACTTCTTCTACATTGGCAGGTTTCACACAAAAAAGTATGGTTTTATCTGTGATATCAAAGTCATCAAGAAGATATTTATCTATTTTGATACCAAGTGCTTTTTCAAAAGCATCAAGCTTATGCATATTTCTTCCGACAACTTCAATATTGTATTTACCTTTGAGACCTTGAGCTATACTCAGTCCCATATTACCGTTACCTATAAATGTGATTGTTTGCATTCTTTTCTCACTCAATTAATTTGAATGATTATAACATTATTAGTATTTATTTGTTAAAATAGAGTCAATTACAGTGATAGGAAAAATAATGGAAGCATTTTTGCAAGAAGCTAAAGCATCAAGTAGGATTTTATCTACGTTGAGCGGAGCAGATAAAAATAGGATTTTAGAAGAGATGGCAACAGCCTTGCGTGTCAACACAGGGGATATACTTAAAGCCAATGCACTCGACATGGCTGACGCAGAAACAAATAACCTTGCACCATCATTGAAAGACAGACTTTTTCTAGATGAAAGTCGGGTGGATGGGATGGCCGTTGCTATTGAAGAGATAGCTGCACTTAAAGAACCGGTCGGACGTGTACTTGATGGTTGGGTGACCGAAGATGGACTGAAGATTGAGAAGGTTTCTGTACCCATAGGTGTCATAGGTATCATTTATGAGTCACGTCCAAATGTAACCTCAGATACGGCGGCACTGAATTTTAAATCTTCAAATGTCTGTGTACTTAAAGGCGGGAAGGAAGCACAGCATTCAAATGAAGCTATCGCAAAAGTTTTACAAAGTGTACTTAAGGCCAATGATCTACCCGAAGCACTCATTTCTCTTATTCCTGATGCTTCACGTGAAGGTGTGTCAAAGCTTATCAAGATGGACAAATATGTTGACCTTATCGTTCCTCGCGGTGGAGAAGGACTTATTCGTTATGTGAGTGAAAATGCTTCTGTACCTGTGGTAAAACATGATAAAGGTCAGTGTCATACGTATATAGATGAAGATGCCAATGTACAAAATGCTATAGCCATAGCTATCAATGCAAAAGTGCAAAGACCAGGTGTATGTAACTCTATGGAGACGCTGCTCGTGGATTCTGCTATTGCAGAGGAAGTACTTCCTCAACTGAAAGTAGCTTTTGATGAAGCGCATACAGAGCTTAAGGGGTGTGAAGTAACTCAAAAGAGTATTGATGTTGCACCTGCTACTGATGCAGATTACGACACAGAGTATCTGGCAAACATCTTAAATATCAAAGTAGTAGATGGAGTCAATGGTGCCATAGACCACATCGTACGTTTTGGTTCTGGACACTCTGAGGCGATCATTACGGAAAACATTACCACTGCGGAAGCTTTCTTGAACGCTATAGATGCAGCAGCAGTCTATGTCAATGCATCAACACGTTTTACTGATGGTGGAGCATTTGGTTTTGGTGCTGAAGTAGGTATCAGTACAAACAAATTGCATGCACGAGGGCCTATGGGTATAGAAGGTTTAACTACCTATAAGTTTAAAATTTATGGTTCAGGACAAATAAGATAAAAAATATCTTTTATCTAAGGATTGCTAAAGTTTGATTAGCTAGAATAGCACAAATCTAACAATAGGAAACATTATGACAATTACAAATGAAAATTGTGTAGTAGGTATCGAATACGAAGTAAAGCAAGCAGGTACAACAGAGGTTGTAGACAGTAACAAAGGTGCAGAGCCACTAGAGTTTATCATCGGTAAAGGGCAGATCATTCCAGGTCTTGAGAACGCACTTGTAGGTATGGCTCAAGGTGAAAGCGGAGACATTATGGTTTCAGCTGCAGATGCATATGGAGATATAAACCCAGAAGCAATGCAAACACTTCCTATCGAGCAGTTTGACGGTGTTGATCTTGTAGAAGGTATGACACTTTTTGGTCAAGGTGAAGGTGGTCAGCAAGTACAGGTAACAGTAAGATCATTTGATGAAAAAGAAGTAAATATTGACTTTAATCACCCATTGGCTGGTAAAGATCTTATGTTCTCAGTAATGGTTGTTACGGCAAGAGAAGCAACAGCAGATGAGATCTCATCTGGTCAAATTGGTGGACCTGCAGAATCAGGCGGTAGCTGTGGTACAGGATGTGGTTGTCACTAATCTTTCGTCTTCTATAGCGAAAGTCTTATTTAAAGACTTTCGCCACCTTTACTTATGCCTATTCTCTTAGGTATACATTCTCACTTTATGTAACTTTTTAATCACACTTAGCAGAAATCCCAACGGCTAAAGACCATTGGGATTTCTGCGTACAAGGTGCTAACCTTGATTTTTGATATAGTTCTGAATAGTATCAGGACTTGCTTCTCCTATTGAGCATACAAAATACCCATCAGTCCAAAAAGTATTTTCTTTCCAAAAATGCTGTTTTAGAAATGGT
>NZ_JBATIY010000043.1:0-9396 GCF_049668085.1 Sulfurovum sp.
GGGGCTTTGGTAGGTGTAGTCTTTTTATTTTGTGTTGGTCTTGGACGACCCTGACGTCTTTTTTCTTGATATTTTTTTTCATTTCTATATTCAAGAAAAATAATGAGAATAATGAAGAAAATAAAGATAGATAATATAGCCGTTCCAAGCATAGTAGTCCCCTCTAATATTATAATTTATTATAAACTATATCTTATTTAATATTATATTTGCGTTGAAATATATGTGAAAACATGGAATTTTGCTATAATGTTTCAAAAAATAGGGCATAAATAGTATGTTAGTAGATACACATTGTCATTTGGATGATGAACGATATAATGACGATATAGAAGAAGTTTTGAAAAATGCAAGACAAAAAGGTGTAGAGAAATTCATTATACCTGGAGCTGATCCTGAGACTTTACAGCGTGCTGTAGAATTGTCTGAAAAGTATGAAGGTGTTTATTTTGCTGTAGGTGTCCACCCTTACGATGTCCGCAATTATGATAGAAGATATTTGGAACAATTTATCATGCATCCTAAGTGTGTTGCCATAGGTGAATGCGGATTAGACTATTTTAGACTGCCAGAATCAGAAGATGAAATAGAGGAAGAGAAAAAATTGCAAAAAGAGGTTTTTTTAGATCAGATCCTTTGGGCAAAAAAGATGCAAAAACCCTTAATAGTACATATAAGAGAGTCAAGTGCAGATTGTCTGGCTTTACTTGAAGAACACGCAGGAGAAGAAGGTGGAGTGTTGCATTGTTACAATGCAGATGAGTCTTTACTGAAACTCGCAAAAAAGAATTTTTATTATGGGATTGGTGGGGTATTGACCTTTAAAAATGCCAGAAAACTCATCAATGTATATTCTAAAGTTCCTCAAGATAAATTACTCATTGAAACGGATGCTCCATATTTGACGCCACATCCGCATCGAGGAGAAAGAAATGAACCTTCGTATACAACATTTGTTGCAGACAAAATGGCAGAACTTTCAGCACTTAGCAGAACGGAAATAGAAAATTTAAGCACGCTAAATGCTGAAAGGCTTTTTAATATTTAATGCGTAGATTTATAGGGTATTTTAGAACTGTTTTATTGATCCAAATAGTATGTATAAGTACTGCATTTGCCGTACCCTTGGAATACAAGTATCCTAGCTATAGCTATGTATTTAATGAATTTGATGTGGATGAATCCTATCTCTATGATGATCACTTTATCTCTTTTGTCTCAGATCATGAAAAAAAATTAAAATTATTTTATAAACATTCTTTACGAAGAGGTCAAGAGATTTTACCCATGATGCAGGGGCTTCTTGTTGATGATGGTGTGAGTGATCTGTTTATCTATCTTTCCATGGTAGAATCCGGATTTTCCTCAGATGCCATTTCTCCAAAAAAAGCTGTTGGTTTATGGCAATTCATGCCTGCTACAGCTAAACACTATAATCTTACAGTATGCAATAGCTATGATGAGCGATGTGATACAGTCAGTGCCACATCTGCAGCGATAAATTATCTCAATAAACTACATAAACAGTTTGGTAAATGGTATTTGGCAGCATTAGCATACAATTGTGGTGAAGGTCGTCTCAGCAAAGCTATAAAGCGTGCAGGAACAGATGATCTGAGTGTATTGACAGATGGAAACTTGAAGTATTTACCTCGTGAAACACGTCAGTACATGAAAAAGATCCTTCTTGTTGCCATGATTGGTGAGAATCTTTCATTGGGATTCAGCAATGATAACAATGAGAATTTTGATAATCCTCTCATTCAGGTAGAGGTACTTGCAGGAACATCATTAAAAGAGATTGCCGCACTGCTTAAAATGAAAGAAGAAAAGCTTTTAGATCTAAATAGGGGGTTGAAAAATGGTGTTGTACCTCATGATAAAGCTATGCATAAAATTACGATCCCCATAGAAAAAATGTATGCTTTTTATTTACGTTATGAATTGCCTGCAGTGAAAAAAGAGTATAAATCACATATGATCTCACACAATGTAAGTTTAGGTGAGACACTGGAAGATATTGCAATATATTATGAAGCAGATAAGGAAGAGATAAAAACATCAAATCATTTGACAGATGACTTTTTGACTGTAGGTATGCTTTTGGTCATTCCTGTCACTCAAAATGTATTTGAAAAATGTTTAAACAATTTAAATTAGGCTTTGAAAGTAATTATTGTGGCGTATTATATAGATGAAAATAGCAAGCAAAAACAAAGTCAAATAAAGTGATAATATCTGCTTAAAGATTAATGAACTGCAGAGGTATTATGAAGAGACTGGTATCCCCTATATTATTGATAGCCATTTTGGGAATAAGTACTCTTTTTACAGGGTGTGGAACGGAACCTCAAGAGGTTAAACCTACAAAATATACAAGTGCTGCAAGACATAAAGCTACAATGCGTTCCTATAAGGTATTGGGTAAAAGGTACCACCCTACGTATGTAGAAGTTGGACAAGTTATGCATGGGATTTCAAGTTGGTATGGACCCAATTTTCATGGAAAACAGACAAGCAATGGTGAAGTGTATAATATGCATGCAAGAACAGCTGCCCACAAAACCTGGCCAATGGATACAATGGTAAAAGTAAAGAACTTACAAAATGGGAAAAGTACTATAGTGCGAATTAATGATAGAGGACCTTTTGTAAGAGGTCGGATCATTGACTGTAGTTATAAGGCAGGTAAAGAGATAGGGCTAGACAGAATGGGTATCGCCAAAGTTTCTGTTCAAGTGGTCGGATTTGCAGGGAAAGTACAATCTGATGCTACTATTGCCAGAAATAAAAGAGAACATAGACAAGAACGTATTGTTCTCTCTAATTTTGGTGTGCAAGTAGGTGCCTTCAGACGACATGAGGGGGCACAAGTATATAAACGTAAATATACAGGAGTATATGCGCGTTATAAACCTGTGATCAAACGTTTTTCAGATGTGGATGGAGCACCGCTTTATAGAGTATGGCTTATGGGCTTTGGATCTGAACAGGAAGCACGGGACTTTAAAGATAATAATGACCTTGAAGGTGCATTTATCGTAAGAAATTAATCAAAGTAGGAAACAAGATGATAGAAGTAACAAGAGAAACCAAAGAGACACAGATCTCAGTCAAACTTAACCTTTATGGCTCTGGTAAAGCGAATATCAATACAGGTGTAGGTTTTTATGACCATATGCTAGAGGCATTTACGAAACATGCACATATGGATATGGAAGTACAATGTACTGGTGACACACATATTGATGACCATCATACCGTTGAGGATGTAGGTATCGTTATAGGCCAAGCTCTTAAGAAGGCTATTTATCCTGTCCAGAGCATTGAGCGTTTTGGTAATGCAACGGTGGTTATGGATGAAGCAAGTGTTACTTGTGATATTGATCTGTCAAACCGTGGCTTTCTTGTATTTGAACTTCCTATTGGTGGAAAAGTAGGGGACTTTGATGTAGAACTAGTGGAAGAGTTCTTCAAAGCTTTTGCCTTTAATCTACCTTTGACACTTCACTTGATATATAACCGCGGTAAAAACAAACATCACATCATTGAAGGTGCATTTAAAGCACTTGCCGTTGCACTCCGTAGAGCAGTTACTGTAAATGAAAATGCAGGTATTCCAAGTACAAAGGGTGTACTGTGAGTATAGAATTAATTGTACTTGATGTAGATGGAACGATGACGGACAGTCGTATCACATATAGCGAAAATGGTGATGAAATAAAGTCTTTTAATGTCAAAGACGGTTTAGCCATAGCTTCTTGGCGTAAACTTGGTAAGCATGTCGCTATCATAACTGGAAGATCTTCTGATATCGTTGCACGTCGTGCCAAAGAGTTACGGATAGAACACTTTTATCAAGGCATACATAATAAAAAAGAAGTATTGGAATCTCTCTTGGAGAAGATGGATCTAACTATGGATAATGTTGCAGCCATAGGAGATGATCTTAATGACTTGAAGATGCTTAAAGCGGCTAAAATGTCATTTGTACCAAGAGATGCAAGTGCCTATGTAGATAAAATTGCAACGGTGATACTTACAAAAAAAGGTGGAGACGGTGCAGTACGAGAGATGATAGAATATCTTATAATCAAAGAAGGGCTCGAAGAGAAGTATCTGGATCTATGGGGATAAAATTAGAACATATTATAATCGTTAGCATTGTTGGAATTATTGTTGGAGCTTTTATGATAAAAATTCGTAATACACCTCCACCCACTAACGTGTTTACTAAAGAACTTGAATTTACTGACACAACTTTGATAGAAGTTGATACGGGAGATATGAAAAGTCGGGCTTATCTTACATACGGAATTAGAGACAGAGGTATCTTGACATTAGAGAACTTAGTCTACCTCAGTGATAACATAGAATCTCTTTCCGCGAATAATGGTATCTATTATGAAGATAAACTTTATTTAGATGGTGATGTCATTCTTCATGAAAAAGGTGGTTATAAGTATCAGACACAACATGCTATTTATGATCAAAAAACTGAAATTTTAAATATTACAGCACCTTTTATAGGTGTCAAAGGTTTAAATATGATTCAGGGAGAAACTTTAGAGTATGATACACGTAAAAAGAAGGCCTCCGGTTCGACGGTAGGTACAGTGTTTTATACACCTGACAAGTAATAATATGGTACAATCAAATAAAAAGTTATAAAGGATTATTATGAAGTTTTTAAAAATTGCACTACTACTTTTACTCACCCAGAGTCTTTTTGCAGAAAAGGTAGAAATTACCTCTACTTCGATGGAAGCTGAAGATGAAAAAAAAGAAGTACATTTTATAGGTGATGCAAAGATACATAAGGGGAAAGATTGGTTATATGCAGATAGAGTGATCGTCTATTTTGGTGAAAACAATGACACAGAAATGTATGAGGCTATAGGAACTGTGACCTTTGAGTTTAAAAAAGAAGATCAACATTTTAAAGGAAGTGCAGATAAAGTCAAATATCATATTGTTAAATCATTGTATGTGTTAACAGGTAATGCTGTGATAGATGACCTGGCAAATAAAAGTCATGTGAACGGTGATGAGATCATGCTTGACATGACTACGGGTAATGTGAAAGTGCAAGGTGATAAGAAAAAACCTGTTAAGTTTATTTTTGAAATGGAGAATAAAGAGTGAGTGTACCTCGAGTAGTAGAGGCGGAATTTATAAAATCTGCGCAAAGTATCGCAGATTCTTTACCTGAAGATATGAGTGAAGTGGTTTTTTTAGGGCGTTCAAATGTAGGAAAAAGTTCTACGTTAAATTCATTAACGCAAAGAAAGAACTTGGCAAAAAGTTCAGCCACACCAGGAAAAACACAACTGATAAACTTTTTTGAAACAAGATACCTTTATAATGAACAGAGTTATCCTGTACGTTTTGTAGATCTACCAGGTTTTGGATATGCAAAAGTGTCTAAATCACTCAAAGAGGTTTGGCAGAAAAACCTTGTTGAATTCATACAACATCGTGTCTCAATACGTCTTTTCATCCATTTGCGTGATGCACGCCATCCACATGCCAAGATAGATGATGATGTTGAAAGTTATATCTCTGAATTTATTCGACCTGATCAGCAGTATTTGACAGTTTTTACGAAGATAGATAAACTTAATCAAAAAGAGAGAGCCAAATTAAAAAGAGAGTTTCCTGGTTCTATTACGCTCTCAAACTTGAAAAAAAATGGTCATGATAGAGTCCATCAAAATATATTAAAAACGATTTTTGATGTTGGTGACGAAGTCAAAAAAGAAGATAAGGAACATGGGTGATCGAACTTGTTAAAGCAAAATTAAGTGATATCCCTGCAATGCAGACACTTGTTGCTTCTGAAGTAAAGGATGGGATTATTCTCAATCGTACTGAAGATGAAGTAGCAACCAATATACGTTCCTATGTTTTAGCAAAAGATGGTGATAAGCTTGTAGGCTACACAGCTTTGCATGTACATTCTAAAAGATTGGCGGAGATAAGAAGTCTTATTGTTGATGAAGCATATCGTGGGCAAAAAGTTGGTCAGAGCATGGTCCAATTTACATTGGATGAAGCCAAAGATATTGGTGTCGAAGAAGATGTACTTGTTTTAACCTATCTTCCAAACTTTTTTCTAAAACTGAACTTCAAAGAGATCAATAAAGAGGTAATACCTGAACATAAGATCTGGGCAGATTGTATTAAATGTATCCATTTCCCGGTGTGTAACGAAGTAGCTTTAGTCTACAAATTATCTTAGTCTGAGTCTTTAATATGGATCATGTAATCAAAACACAACAGGGCTTGATTTTTTGGCTCTTTGCTGTTGCATTTATCTTTTTTTACCCTATGCTTATCTCTATTTATGTTTTTTTACCTCTTTTGGTAGGTGCTATGGGGTATATGCTAGTGCAGGGACTAGAGAAAGAAAGATCCTCTTTTATCTTGCTTGCTATTGTATATATGATAAATTTAGAAGTGAATCTCTCTCTACCTCTCTTTCTCATTATTATTTCTACTCTGTTGTTTTATGTTATTGTGTATCCTTATTTTAAACATTTTAGAAGATGTCGAATCTGCAGACCGTTATTGAGTGTTGTCGTTTTAGATATGATGTATTTAGGGTGTCTATTTACGTATGATTTTATTTTTCAGACTCAGAGTATTGTTTTAGATGAGATCTTGCTTTATTCTCTTATCGTGGATATGTTGGTTGTGGTGATCCTATGAGATATAAGTTCATACTACTGGTCTTTCTTATTTTCTGGGCTGTTATGATCACACGACTTTATCATGTCAGTATCAAATCAAATTTTTACTATGAAGGATTGGCAAAAGACAATATAGAAAGAAAACAGTTTATTAAACCCGTAAGAGGAGAGATCACAGATCTACATGGAAACCTCCTTGCAATGAACCAGATAGGGTTTTCGCTCTCCCTTGCACCACATTTAAAAGAAAAGAGTCAACAACTAGAAACGGTTATCGATACATTGGTTGAAACCTTTCCTGACCTCAATAAAACAGTGATGCTGAAAGTCTATAAAAAACATAATTCTCCTTATAACCATAAATACATTAAAGTCGTTGATTTTATACATTATTCAAGTATGATGGGTGCTTATCCAAAATTGAGTTTGGAAGAGAATATTAACATAGAAGCTGAGACAAAACGTTATTATCCTTATGGGAGGTATTCAGCACACATTGTTGGTTATACAGGACGATCAAACAAAAAAGAGAATGCAAAAGATACTGTGGTCAATGAAGTGGGAAAAGTAGGGAAGAGTGGTCTGGAGCGTCATTATAATAAAGTGCTGCAAGGAGAACTCGGCTATGAGATCAATAAGGTAACCGCAACAAATAAAGCCATAGAAGTGTTAGAAAAAGAACTTCCAAAAGACAATAAGAACATACGTCTGAATGTGGATATAGGACTCCAAAAAATGATCTATGAACGTTTTGGAGATCATACAGGTGTAGCTATTGTAATGCGGACCAATGGAGAAGTTCTCTCTGCAGTTAGTTACCCTTCTTATGACCCTAATCTTTTTGTAGGGGGTATCAGTACTAAAGACTGGAAAGCCTTGCAGAATGACCTTGCAAATCCTTTTACAAATAAATTTATACATGGGACGTATCCTCCGGGCTCTACTATAAAGATGGGAATGGCACTGGCATTTTCTAAAGCATTGCCTAACTCTCTTGGTGCTCCTGAATATTGTTCTGGACATATCACACTTGGTACGAGTAAACACAAGTTTAGATGTTGGTCAAGATGGGGGCATGGCAAAGTTGAGCTAAGAAAAGCCATACGTGAGAGTTGTGATGTCTACTTTTACAATAAGAGTTTAAAAGTGGGAATAGATGCTATGGCCAAACACCTCCGTACTTTTGGTTTGGGGGTAAAGACCGGTGTTGACCTGCCTAGGGAATATTCAGGTGTCATGCCAGATAAAGCATGGAAGATGAAACGCTTCAAACAGCCATGGTATATGGGAGAGACAGTTATCTCAGCTATCGGTCAGGGGTATGATCTATCCACACCTTTACAGGTGGCACGCTATACAGGTCTGATGGCTACCTCTAAGCTTGCAACACCGCATATCGCAAGAGAAGTTGATGGTAAAAAGATCGAATTGGAAATGCACACATTGGATTTTGACCCATACTACTTAAATGAGATCAGAAAAGGGATGTACGATGTGTGTAATACAAGAAGAGGTACTGCATATAAGGCAATGGGAAAATTGCCTATCGTAGTTGCGGGTAAAACAGGTACTTCACAGGTAACTTCTATTCCTCAATCAACAGTCAAGCGTTTAAAAGAAGAGGAGTTGGCTTATTACCATCGTTCTCATGCCTGGATCACGACTTATGCACCCTATGATGATCCTAAATACATTGTTACGGTATTGGTAGAACATGGTGGGCATGGTGGTAGTACTGCAGGGCCTATTGCGGCAGATATTTATAGATGGCTCTATAAAAAGGGATATTTTTCTAATACAGAAGTAAGTGCAGATATGAATAGCACTAGATAATACTTTACATATTTTGTAAAGTATTATTTAAAAAGAGTCCTAAAATAATAATGAGGCTGATACCTGCGGATTTAGTGTAGAGTTTATTTGCAGTGATAAATACAAGCAATAAAGTTGCAACGATCATTGTAGCGATATCAAAGATATATGCCGGAGCATCGATGCTCATAGGGTTTGTTAAAGCTGCTGCACCAAGTACTATGGTAGTATTTGCCATGTTGGATCCGATAATGTTCCCTATGGCCATATCAACTTTACCTTTGACTGCGGCAGAGATGCTTACAACCAGTTCTGGTAATGAGGTACCCAATGAGATCATGATGATACCTATGATCCACTCTGAGATACCAAAGCTTTTTGCTATTTCTGCTGCACTTTCAACTGTGAAATGTGCTCCTATGACCACTAAAACAAATCCAGATAGAAGCAGAGGTATGGTTTTTGCCCAAGAGAATGTACCTACATCCAGATCTTCCAGATCTTCTTCAGGTATGTTTTTGGCATCTTGAAGAAGAAAGACCAGATACGCACCCATTAAAAGCATTAAAAGTGCGGCATCAAATCTGGAGATCATACCATCAATAATCATTAAGATAAACACAAGTACTGGTACCAGTGCCCATGTGCTGTCTTTTGCAAAGAAGTCTCTGCTTGGATTGATCTTTGTGGCTATAAGGAAGACAGATGCGAGTACCAGTGTGATGTTGAGTACATTGCTCCCTATCACATTGGCTACAGCTATATCAGGTTTATTATTGAGGCTTGCAGCGATACTTGCTGCCATCTCAGGTAAGGATGTACCAAGTGCAATAAGTGTTGCTCCGATAATAAACTCTGGTATGTTAAACTTCAAAGCAATACGTTCACTTTG
>NZ_JBATIY010000044.1:0-12715 GCF_049668085.1 Sulfurovum sp.
GAACAGAAGACTCAATGGTTTTACCAAAAATATATCTCACATTTCCCAAGAGGTGGTGAGATCGTCCTGTTTGATAGAAGTTGGTACAATAGAGCCATGGTAGAATCAGTTTTCGGCTTTTGTACTAAAAGAGAATATGATGATTTTATGAAAGGTGTTAAAGGATTCGAAAAGGATCTTACCAGACAAGGGATCATTCTCATTAAACTTTATTTTTCTGTGACAAAAGATGAACAGGCAAGAAGATTTGAAAGAAGAAAGACAGATCCTCTTAGACAATGGAAACTTAGCGAAATAGATGTACAGGCACAAGACAGATGGGATGATTTTACTGAAACCAAATACAATATGATCAAGCAGACCCATTCACATAATGCTCCTTGGACAGTGATACGGTCAAATGATAAACAATATGCAAGACGTGAAGCACTAAAGGTTATCTTAAACTCGATCAATTATGAAGGCAGAGATGAAGATCTTGATTATTCACTTGATCCTGACATCGTCATCTCTGGTGCTAGAGAGATAGAGATCATGGATGCCCAGAGATCAAGCAGTGGTAAATTTATAGGTTAATATCCCAGCAAAAGGAAAAACATGGAAAAGAATATAAAGTCAAGTAAGAATAATGAGAAGGTTCAAATTTGGATCAAGAAAGAAACCTTAGCTTATGAGAAAGAATTGAAGAGACTTCAAGTTGAACTTCTAAAATTTCAAAATCATGTGAAAGATAAAGGTCTTAAGATCTTAATGATCTTTGAAGGTAGAGATGCTGCGGGGAAAGGTGGTACTATTAAAAGAATTACTGAACACCTAAATCCAAGAGGTGCAAGAGTGGTTGCCCTTGAAAAACCTAGTGATAAAGAGACTACTCAATGGTACTTTCAAAGATACGCTGAGCATCTTCCAAGTGGAGGAGAGATTGTTATTTTTGATAGAAGTTGGTATAACAGATCAATGGTTGAACCTGTTATGGGTTTTTGTACAGAGAGACAACATCACAAGTTCTTAAAAGATGCACCAGAATTTGAACAGATGATCGTAGATGAAGATATTCAAATGTTTAAATTTTATTTTTCTGTATCTAAAGAAGAACAGGCTAGAAGATTTAAGGCCAGAGAAACTGATCCTCTCAAGCAATATAAACTTTCACCTGTAGATAAAGAATCACAAAAATTATGGAATGAATATTCGCTTGCTAAATTCATGATGCTAAGTTCTACACATACAAAAAATGCTCCCTGGACAATTATTAAAAGTGACAATAAGAAAAAAGCTAGAATCAATTGTATAAAACATATCTTGAATTTTGTTGATTATCCAGATAAGATCAAAGATAAAGCAATAAAAGTGGATTGCGATATTGTTGTATATGGAAGAGATGAAGCGATATCTATGGAAAAAAGATTCAAGTCTTCGATCAAATAATTTCCATACATAATTCTATAAATGGTTACGACTTATCATATTTAAAAAGCCATTTGAGTAGGAATGGTGGGGCTAAAGTTGTAACGATGATCACAAAGATCAGAACGGCATAGATATGATTATCAAGTATGCCGTTCACACGCCCTACTTCAGCAAATATAAGCCCCACTTCTCCACGTGGTATCATAGAAATACCGATCAATGCTTTTTTTAATTCGCTTGTCTTTCTCAAGAAAAAAGCTCCCATATATTTTCCAATAACAGCAATTGAGAGGAAGATAAATGCTAAGGACCAAAATTTTGTTGATGTAAGGTCAATCACATTTAAGTTCACGGATAATCCGACCATCACGAAAAATATAGGTGTAAACATTTGGGCAATGGGGGTAATGGCATTTTTTATTTTTTCCAAATACACTTCATCATTTCTCAACCCCATACCAAAAGGCAATATAAAACGTCTTGAAAGTGCGATACCTGCAGCAAATGAACCTAAGATCTCTGGTGCACCAAAAAGATGTGAAATATATGCAAATAGTGCAATGAGAGAGATAATTATGGTTGGTATAAACCCAGGTACTTTTTGATGTTTATCAGCTTGTTTCATAAATTTAGAGATAAAGTTTGCAAAAATAGGCGCGAGCGTCAGGAATAATAAAATGAATATGGTTGTATTCAAGGTATTTGACACACTTAACTCTTGCATGACGGCATAGTCATAAATAAATACAAGGATGATTACACCTAAGACATCATCTATTACCGCTGCGCCAATAACGATCTGGGCAATATCTGAGTGTTCTTTTTTGAGATCTTTTAACACTCTCATGGTTATCCCTATACTCGTTGCAGTCATAGTACCACCAATGAAAAGAGATACAACCAGTGTTAGATCAAATACATAATAAGCGACTATTGCTGAAACGGTAAAAGGAAACACTGCACCAAATAGTGCAACAATAATTGCTTTAGGGCCTGCTTCTTTAAGACGATGGATATCAGTATCTAGGCCTATTTCAAAAAGTAAAAGCAGAATACCTATCTCAGCAAGTACTTTGAGTACATCATTTACCTCTATGATACCAAATCCTGAAACACCAAGTAATATACCGGCACTCAATTCCCCTAACACAGAAGGGATGCCCAAACGGGCAAATAACTCACCTAAAATTCTGGCAGTCACTAAAATTAAAAAAAGTATCAGAAAAAAATTATGTACATCCATATTTAATTGTACTGAAAACTATATAATATCCAACACTATTCATAATTTCTTCTTTGTAAAATATAATCTTCTAGAGGCTGTCTGGTATTTTATGGTCTATTTCACTCTCCCCTATGATCTTAGAGAGTTCATTACTCTCCACTATTTCCTGTTCTATCAATTTGAGTGCCAAAGTTTCTATCTTATTCCAATGTGCATCAACCAATTTTTCTGTATCT
Organism: Sulfurovum sp.; assembly: GCF_049668085.1. Classification (GTDB taxonomy): domain Bacteria; phylum Campylobacterota; class Campylobacteria; order Campylobacterales; family Sulfurovaceae; genus Sulfurovum. Next base: position 2,872 of record NZ_JBATIY010000044.1, read on the forward strand.
TGTTTTGCTACATGTATCCAATGTAAAAATCTTTTTTCAATTTGTTGTTCCAAAAAATAGTTGTCTAAAGTACCAATAGCATTGATATTGATATACCCTAGTTCTTTATCCATCCCTAAAGTTGTAATGGCAGCATAGATTTGTAATGAGGCTTGTGAAAGATCATTTTGTGCTCCGCTATCCATGTGCTCACTTCCCATTTTTTTGACTTTGGCTACACGTCCTGCAAGGAGTACACAAATATCATGATATAAATCTCTTTTTGTTATATTAGATAATTGATCATCATCATTGTAGGAAACAAATCCTAGCATATTACTTCTTGGTGCGATAGTGACCTGCTCGATTTTGATTTGTGGTAAAAGTAAAACTGAAAGTACTGCGTGAGCTGCTTCATGATAAGCTGTCATTTTTAGTTCTTTTTCAAGATTCTCAACCATCTTCTTCTCAACTTTATGACCGTATTTGATGATATTGATCTGTTCGATAAGTATCTCTTCTGTAATGAGATCTTTGTCCTGTTCAACCACACTGAGTGCCGCCATACGCCCGACTCTTTCTAGTTCCAATGCACTCATGCCTGCTATATAACGTACGATACGCTCTACATCAATTTTTGTATCATGGGGTTTTTGCATGATCTTTTCTATAAAGAACCTTCTTGCATCTTTATCAAGTTCAGACACTTCCAGTAAAAAATCAAGTTTCTGAGATGATGTCAATACAGGGTCTATATCATCAAGGCTCTCAGCTGTAGCAACAGTAAAGACCCGCTCCTCAGTAGACTCCAATACTTTGGCGATATCGGAAAATGAAACATTGGTGATAGCGCCCTGCATAATACCTTTGATATCTATATCTTCAAGAATGACCACACAAGGTGCATTTTTTGAAGCTATCTCATATACTTCTTTAATATGATCAAGTTCAAAGAGTTTAGATCCGGATATCTCCAAATAAGAGAGCGCCGCTTCTTTTGAAAACGCTTTTGCAAGCATACTTTTACCTACACTTACAGGACCATAGAGCAGTAGACCTTTAGGTACAGCCGTATCAAAACGTTCAAGCATTTCAGGATTTTGGATGATCTTGATGATCCCTTTTAATCGCTCTTTGATCTGCTTATGTCCTACAACATCATCAAAGCCAATTTTTGACTTCTTTATTTTCGGTGTATCTTTTGTTTTTTTCGTTGCCATCTCTCACCTTTATGGGTTTATACACTTAATCATACTAATTTTAGCATAACTCTATCTTCAAGACCTGCAAGATTTTTTAATTAGTAGTACTATTTTGTATATTGATTAGATTGTAATATACTATGACAATCAATATGCCTAAAGTAGAGAAATGGATAGTATAGACAAGCCTAAACTAAAACGTAATGTTACTTTGTCTATGCTCGTTTTTTATGGGTTAGGTAATATCTTTGGTGCGGGTATTTATGTTCTTATCGGCGAGATGGCTGGTTTAGCTGGAATTTATATCCCTCTTTCATTCCTTCTTGCCTGTATCGTTGTCTCTTTTACGGCGTTGACCTATGCCGAGCTTAGTGCAAGATATCCCGTTAGTGCTGGAGAAGCAGTTTATATCAATGCCGGATTTAACAGCCCTATTCTTTCCACATTTATAGGCCTCAGTATTGCCCTCACAGGGATTCTCTCCTCTGCCACTATCTTGGATGGTTTTAATGGCTATCTGAGTACTTTTATACAGACTCCAGAGATCGTAACATCCCTTATAGTTCTGATGGTCATAAGTGCTATCGCCATATGGGGTATCACCCAATCCATTGCAATTACTGCTTTACTCACATTGATCGAAACCATTGGTCTTGCTATGATCATTTATGTTGGATTTGAGTATGTTTCATGGGACATAAATACACTTGAGAGTTTCACTCCACCCATTGAGTTCAGCACATTGAATGCTATCGTATTAGGTGCTTTTTTAGCTTTTTATGCCTTTATTGGTTTTGAAGACATGGTCAATATTGCAGAAGAGGTCAAAAATCCTACTAAAACGATGCCCAAAGCCATAATCAGTACTCTGATCATTGCTACACTCTTTTATATCGCCATTGCTATAATCTCCATCTCTGTTGTACCAGTCAATGAATTGGCTCACTCCAATGCACCATTGGCTAAAGTCTATGAAACAGCTACAAACTCAAAAGCAACCATCTTAAGTGTTATCGCATTGTTTGCTGTAATCAATGGTGCACTTATACAAATCATCATGGTCTCGAGGATCTTCTATGGTATGAGTACCCAAGGCTGGTTACCTGGCTTTCTTGGTGTTGTCCATCCAAAAACAAGAACGCCTATAAATGCCACTATCTTTGCCTGTTTGCTTGTTTTTCTTTTGGCAACTGCTTTCCCTATTCTTACTTTGGCACAGTCAACCAGTTTTCTTATTTTTATCATATTTACCCTTGTAAATATATCACTTATTAAGATCAAATTAAAAGATCCACATCCACAAGATATTAAAACGTATCCTATGATCATCCCTGTCATTGCCATTATTCTTAATCTCACCCTACTCGGATTTCAAATTGTCTCAGGATTTTAGCAGACGATAAAATGATATTGATGTAATTGATTTTGGTATAATAAAATAAAATGAGAGGTACATTATGATCTATGAACTATCTAATCCTGTTACTAAAACTTTGTTGAACCATTTGAGAGAAACACAAACAGATGCATTACGTTTTCGACATATAGTTCAAGAGCTTAGTAGACTTCTGACTTACGAAGCACTCAAAACCGAAACAATGGAAGAACAAACTATCACAACATGGGAGGGAGAAAAAACTTTCGATTTTATTAAAGAAAAGGAAATCATCTTTGTCACTATCTTACGTGCAGGTCTTCCTATGATAGAAGCGGTTACTGCTCTTTTACCTAATGCATCTTCAGGGTTTTTAGCCATGAAGCGTGATGAAAACACCCATCAAAGTGTTTTGTACTATGATCGCATACCTGATTGTAAAGATAAAACGGTTGTTATCGTTGATCCTATGGTAGCAACTGCTGGATCACTCTGTGATGCTATTTCTGTTATTAAAAGTAAATCACCCAAAAAGATCATTACATTGAATCTTATCGGATCTCCAGAAGGTATGGATATTCTTGAACAAAAACACCCAGATATAGATACATACATCGCTCAAATAGATGACAAATTGAATGAAAACATGTTTATAGTACCTGGATTAGGAGATGCCGGTGATAGAGCTTACAATACGAATGAGTAAAACTTAATAAGATTAAATATATCAATATATTATCATTCATCAGTCATTATGATTGATAATTAAATATTTAATCAAAATAAAATATACAAATATCTACAAAATCTACTCTTTAGTGCCACTTTTCAGTACTTGCTAAGTGACATATTCTATAATGGTACCAATTATAATTTAAATTGGTACTAATTATAAATAAAAATTTATCTTACACCTAAAGGCAATTTATGGAAAGAAGAGACTTCTTTAAAAAAGCTATAGTTACTGCTGGAGCAGCAGCTGTAGGAACCAATACGCTAGAGGCCGGACAAACAGTTCAACCAATTGATAATAGAAAAGTATCACCTGTAGCTTTTCCTGAAAAAAGACCATTGATCATGTATTCTGACAGACCACCTTTGTTGGAAACCCCTAGAGATGTATTTACCTCTGCACTTACACCAAATGATCAGTTCTTTGTACGTTGGCACATGCCGGATATCCCTACACATATTGATCCTGAGACGTATACGATCCACATCAACGGACTTGTAAAAAAAGAACTGCATATCTCACTTAACGATCTTAAAACAAAGTTTGAACAAGTTGAAGTAACCGCTGTACTCCAATGTGGTGGTAACAGTCGTTCTGCTTTTAAACCAATTGCTGGAGGTATCCAGTGGGGTTCAGGAGCTATGGGCTGTGCTACATGGAAAGGTGTAAGATTAGCTGATATTCTTAACATGGCAGGCCTAGAAAAAGATGCTGCATGGATCGGATTTAATGGTTCAGAAAAAGCTGCTTATTATGAAACACCCGAATTCATACGTGAACTTGAACTTACAGAGCTTGATGACAATGTGATACTTGCATATGAGATGAATGGTGAAGACCTGCCATATCTTAACGGTTATCCCCTCAGACTTGTCCTCCCTGGATACTACTCTGACTCATGGGTAAAAATGTTATCTAACATTACAGTAACCAATGAATACAAAAAACTCTTCTTTATGGATGTTGCGTATCGTGTTCCAGACAATGAAACAGAATCAGAAACACCAGAGAAGAAGTTTCCAAAGACGAAACCGATCAAAAAAATGAATGTGAAGTCTGTGATAGGATACCCTACAAGAGATTCAATTATCAACCATAAATCACACGTTGTTGTACGTGGTGTAGCATGGGATGATGGTCATGGTATTCAAGATGTACTTGTTTCTACAGATGGTGGTAAGACATGGGACAAAGCCCTGCTTGATGATGGTAAACTTGGACGTTATGCCTACAGAACCTTCAGGTTTGCATATAAACCGACAACATTTGGTAAAGTCACTTTCATGACAAAAGCTATCAATAAGATAGGTCAGGAACAACCCTTTGCAAAAGATATCAAATGGAATCACGGTGGATACAAATACAATGGTATCGATGAAGTTACCGTAGAAGTAATATAAGGGACTAGAAATGAAAAAATTATTATTAACAGCAATACTTATTGCTTCACCACTTTTTGCTCAAGTTAAAGAAAATGTAGAAGTGCCTTATGTAGCATTCCCTATCAAGATGGGAAAAGGATTTGATGCGATTCAGACACATTGTCTTATGTGTCACTCTTTTGGATATATTACAAATCAGGGAAGACAGTCAAAAAAGTTTTGGCGTGGGAAAGTGGACAAAATGATCGTACACTTCAAGGCACCTATGGATGAAGCAGCGGCTAAAGAAACGACAGATTATCTATTTGAACATTATGGAAACGGAAAGTTAAAATAGGTTTATCTTCTCCACCTCAAAGAGGTGGAATACTCTTATTCAAACTCTCATTAAGTCTTATCTCTCTCTATCTTTATCTTGATAATTGTTTCGGCTTCGTGTCTTTTCATTATTTCTATCATTTGTTTTGTTATAGTTTCTATTTTTTGTTTTAGCAGTAGTTCCATTCTTTGTTCGTGCTTGAGTTTTAGATTTAGTTCTTACACTGTTTCTATCATCGGTTTTAACTCTTCTTTGTGTTTTTGTTTTAGTTTTGACATGATTTTTATCATATGTACGAACTTTTGTGTTAGTTTTTGTTTTGCTGGCATATCTACTATTTGAACGACTATTGTTTTTCGTCTTCTTTTTCACATTATTTCTATCATTTCTATATGCTTTATTATAGTTTTTGTTCTGACGCTTTTTATAATGGTTGGAACGTTTGTATACAGCTTTACTGTCATAATGTCCATGATGACCATTTACTGCACGATAACGGCGTCCATTATAGTAACGATAGTTTTTGTTGTAATAGTGTCCATGGCGGAATTTACGATTACCATAATAATAGTATCCATTTTTGTAATATCCACCATAATAATAGAGTCCACCGTAATAATAATATGGTACACCATAATAGTATGGATAACCATATGAAGACATAGATACTCTTACACTTGAATATGGAGCCGGATTATAGTATCCAGTTCCATAGTCTGCTGCATAATAGGTTGTACAACCCGTAAAGGCCAATGTACTGGATGCTGCGGCAATCAAACCTAAATATTTTGTTTTGTTTAACATGATCTATCCTTTCATTTTTAGTATCATAGAACATAAAAGTGTAGGTATCGTGTAGATTAAAAATCGATGATCTCTTCCTTGAATTCTAAAGCTATTCGACCTTTACTCTTTCGTGCTATAGTATCTCTATAGACCCATGCAGCCTTTATTTCTTCTCTTTCTTCTTCACTTAAAAGAGAGGTATCATATCTTCCGGCATTTTCAAGTTGCCGTTCAGCTTCGTAAAGTATCAATGCAGTAGCAACAGAAACATTAAGGCTTTGCACCATCCCCTGCATAGGGATAATGATCACTTCATCTGCCATCTCTACTATCTCAGAGGAAACACCCTCTTTTTCATTTCCCATGACCAGCAATGTAGGTTTGGTATAGTCTATCTGTCTAAATGAGACTGCCCGTTCTTCAAGATGTGTCACTACAACTTGAAATCCTTGGACTTTCTTTTGTTTTAGAAAATCCACTTTGTGACCGTTATTGATACGGTAACGATGCGTCCATCTATGTGCACCCTGTGTGATCGTTTTGTGTATGCGAAGCGTCTCATTCTCTTTGGTAGTGTAATAGATATTAAGCACCCCTACTGCGTCACATGAGCGGATGATAGCCGATAGGTTTTGTGAACTATGTACATTATCAAGCATGATCTGAAGTGTAGGCTGCTTTTTTAAAAGTACATCATCTATTCGATCTAGCCTACGTTCAGTACTCATGATGCTGCTCCTCAAAGATATTCATTTTAATTATAGTATATACGCATTAATCTATCACGATTTTGGGTATAATTTAAAAAAAATATAAGGAAGTGCGATGTGCGACTTCAATACTTTAACAGATGATGAAAAAAAGCTTTATCATGAAAAACTTCTTGAATGTGCAAACAACTTTGGAGGAATGAACTTTTTTCTTCAACTCCTCGAAGCCATACGTGAAACAAAGCCTCATCCACTTACTGCTGGGAATAGTGAATTCAGGATCGAATTAGGGACCATTAAGTGGAATAAAGTCATCTTCAATGACAAACTTCAACTCTTACTTAAAGCACGTGTAAATGAAAGTACACAAGATAACTTCCTCCCAAATCCTAACGAGAAAAACTATAAAAAAATACTGAATGTTGCACGTACTTTAAAACCTGTTGTGTTTCATGTCAAACCCGTAGTAAAAGAAGATGGACCAGGTTTTATCTTCCAGCCTTTTGATGTTTTTGATGAGAATAAAGTAAAACTGAACCCCATCTTTGATGCACTTTTCTTTTGTTCTGTAGATACGGTTAAAAAAATTCTGAACTATGAACCAAAGGCTTAGTCATGGCGAATGGACAAAAAAGAGCAGATATAAAATATGGTTTAGATGTAGGTATAGTACTTAAAGAAGACCAGGCTACAGGTAGGCTTACTTACGGAAAAGTACAAAAGATACTTACCAATTCCCCTACACATCCTCACGGTATCAAAGTACGTTTAAATACTGGAGAAGTAGGAAGAGTTAAAGAGATCCTATGACCCTTTTCATTGATGGTGATGCTTTTCCAAACCTTCTTAAACCTATAGTCTTACGCAGTATAGAACGGCTTGCCCTATCCACAAAGGTCATAGCGAATAAAAAGATACATATAGGCACATCAAAATACATAGAATACATCGTCGTTGATCAGGGTGCAGATGAAGCTGATCATCATATCGTTGAATTATGTAAATCAGAAGATCTGGTCATTACTGCAGATATCCCCTTGGCAGACAGGATCATAAGCAAGAATGCCCACGCTATAGATCATAGAGGCGAACTGTACAGTGTAGATAATATCAAACAGTACCTCGCTATGAGAAACCTCATGGAGAGCATCAGAGAATCGGGAGAGATGACAGGAGGCCCAAAAGCTTTTGGAACAAAAGATGCCCATGCCTTTGCCAATCAACTCAATGCATTTTTAGCAAAAAACCATAACTGTCATTCTCGTGCCTGAAATGGGAATCTATAATAAACAATTAGAGCAATTGTGCAGAAACAGTATAACGATACCCAAATTGACTGATATGAACTGAAAAACCATGACTTTCAAGTCTTTCTTTTAATACTTCAGGTGCAAAGAAATTCCCAGGTTCACCCAATATCTTTTCTACTCGGCAAAGTGCATTCCCCATAAAAGTACTTGAGTCAAAATCATAGATAAAAAGTCTACCTTCATTTTTAAGTACGCGTACCATCTCCCGTATTGATTTATCTACATCTAGAAAATGATGAAGTGCTTCACCTATCAATATGGCTTCAAAACTACTGGCATCAAAAGGCAGAGCCTCCGCATTGCCCTTATGTATTTTTATATACTCAGCAGAAAACTTAAGCATTCCTTCTGCAGGATCAACGGCAGTAAAATGCAGATCATCTCTGCATGCATAGGCTAATTCACTCATAATACCTGTACCTGAACCAAGATCCAATACAGAAGCCTTATTTGATACAGGTTTCAAAAATCTGCACAGTGATCGACGTACAGTATGGGGATATATCAAAGGTCCAAAGTGTTTAAATATCCACCCTAAGTGATTAAAGGGAATCATAGATACCCTCCTTATTAAATACTTGTTCATATATATCATTTTAGATTATATATGACAATTTGACACATATATATACAACATGATACAACTTTGATATAATAAACAAATAAAATCATAATATGGAATCAAACTCGCTCATGAAAAAGATACTCTCAGAAAAATACAGACGTTTTGTTATATGCTTTGAGATCTTTATGGTTATTGTATTGCTTCCGGTGATCTATAATTATGTTCCGATCAATGAAGGGACTAAAACATTTTATATACCTTCTTCAAATATAGATGAGATTGTCAAAACACTAAAAGACAATGGGTATGAAGTTACATGGATGGATAAATTGATGTTACAACTTCGGAAAACACCTGATGAGGGTTGGTATACTATTGAACCCAAAAAACATGGGCGTTATGTCTTTTTTCAACATCTTTATAAACGTAAAACCAAAGAGCTTATGGATGTAGTCGTATTTGCAGGAGAAACTAAAAGTAAACTCACAGAACGTCTTGCCAATGATATGAAACTCGATCAGAAAAAACTTTTAGCTGCATATGGAGAGTTGGCACATTTTAAAGAAGCAGATATCTTGGCACAACGTTACACCATTGCACGTAAAGCAGATGAATATGCAACGATGCAGTATATTTTCCTAGATTCCAGACGAACATTAAATCAATTTGTAAGAGATCATTTTAAATACACTCCAGAACTCATGGAACTAAAAATTGTCCACGTCATTGCGTCTATTATCCAAAAAGAGAGTAATTCTATAGAAGAAATGCCCTTGATATCTTCTGTGATCTATAACAGACTAGAAAAAGGGATGAAGCTGCAGATGGATGGTACACTTAATTATGGTCCCTTTGCACATACAATTGTCACATCAGAACGTATCAAGAGTGATACAAGCGAATATAATACTTACAAACATAAAGGCTTACCTCCGCATCCTCTGAGCACCGTTACACTAGATGCACTTATAGCCTCAATAGAACCTGCATCTAGTGACTATATCTTCTTCATGCTGAACCAAGATGGTACGCATAATTTTAGTATAACCTATGATAAACATTTAGAAAATATTAGAGCCTTTAGAGCCTATCAGGATGAGAAGAAAAAGAAAGAACAAGAGGCAAATAATACTATAGTAAAATCCCTGGCCAAATCTTAAAATATACATCAAATCTAATTTTCACACAATATACAGCATTTAATATTACATATATTAATACTTTATAATAAGACTATAAAAATCAATTGATTAAATATTATACAACAAGATGTATATTAAATGTAATTTCACTGTTATACTTACTACATAAAACGATTAGAAAGGATTAAAAATTACAATGACATTTATAAAAAACATCATCGGACTTACTCTTATCAGCACATCACTGACATTCGCAACCGACACAACTGATATGAATAAGATGGAAACAAAATCGTATGAAACCCTATGTTATACAAGTGATTGTATGAGTACAGTCCAAC
>NZ_JBATIY010000045.1:0-4668 GCF_049668085.1 Sulfurovum sp.
ACATGACACATCAAAGCATGCGATCCACTTTCAAATGGGACAATCTTTTTAAACGTCATTAGGGGAAAATGAGAAGATCGATGACCTGAAAAACTTTTCTATTTTTATTATGTTACTTCATCTTTTGTGCTTGCTCCCACGGCAAATATTGAATATTTTCTATTGGCACCTTATCTTCACTAAAGATAAGTACTACCCTGTTTCCGTCAGTATAATAAGGATCCTCTGTATAGTTATATTGAGGTTTTTCACGGTCAGAGAAACCAACACCTTTAACATAACCCATAGCTTTTATATTCTGCGAAGTGATCATATCTAACGTAATGTATAGTCGTGCTTCATCAACTACCGGATCGATTTTATGGGTTACGAAGGTCTTACTTGAAAATTTTACACCAATATCGCGACTGATCTGGCCAACAAAGACTTTTTTCCCTTGGAGTGTGACGGGTGCACGCCATAGCCTCATATGATTACGCTCATCCACTGTTTTTCGAGCCTTCTGAAAAGAGATGTCCTGTGGTCGATCAAAAAGATAGAGGGGTGACACAGGGGATGTAATGTATTTTGAGCCAAATAGTGATGAGACAACTGTACGCCACATTGTGTCACTACTTACTGTCTCTGTAAGATTCCAGCCCTGATGAACTAGTGTTGCCAGTACATGTGGACCATCACCGACCATTACAAGATTAAGTGGGTCGCCTGCAGTTTTTTTATCTCCACTCAATACACAGCAGGGTAGTGCTTCCAAGTAATCACGCAAGCCTTTAAAATCAAGATCTTTAACTTCATTTGGCATATAGAGTTTATTAAAATCTACAGTCATGAAGTCTGCCTCAAAACCCGGTACAAGTTGAATAAAGTCAAAGGATCTACTCTCTTTTTCTCCAAAAAGATCAATGGTGAAAACTTTTGTATCCGGATCAAGATTTGTATAGACATAACCTGACACTGTTGTGCCTGGTGGGACAACAACAGGTATATGTCTTTGCATAAACATATCTATCATTTCATCTAAGCTCTTTGTTTTTTCGTTTGCTATTTTCACATTTACGTGACCATATGATTCTTTCTCTTCGAAGGAACGAAACATCCAAGCTACTTCAGATGGGGAGAAGTAGTCAGAATCAAGACTGAGGAGCATTAAGTTGAGCTCAATATCTTCTTTATTTTCGATCTCAATCCAAATTGGTTGAACATTTTTGTCTGCTAGAGGAAAACCAAAGCTTGTCTTTGTCTCTTCTGGACTTAATACAACTGCGGAAACCCGTACATTTCGATCACTCTGTGTTTCGGTTCGTGAAAGGTAATCTAATGATTTATTTTGAAGAGTAGGCGACACAGAGCACCCTAACAATAGCAGAAAAAAGCATGTAAGAAATAATATCTGTATAGTATTTATTATTCTATTTGGTTTCTTTAACATCATGCTCCTTCTGCAACTTTTTCAAATCATTTTTCAGTATTCATTTAAACACACTTGCACTACCTCAATAGTGCCATTGTACATACACACTATTATAGTTACTTCCCCCTTTAATACGTCCAAAACGCGATGAGGATTCAAAAATAGCAGAACGGTGATGAATACTGTATCCAAGCCATACTTCATCTAATTTTTCTCCAAAGATATCACCCAAATGAAGATCCAAAGAGAAGTCAAGATAGTTTAACAATTGACTAGATCTATATCCTTTTTCATCCATTTCAGTCTGCTCAATATAGGTGACTTCATTGATATAAGAGATACCTTCTGCCAGTCCGAAACGGACTTCCCAAGGTAGAGAGATCGTATAGTATGCTTTAATGGCAAGAACATACTCTTGCGTTACATCTTGCACATCAGAACTGTGATGAAAAACAAAACCAGGTGTTAAATAGAAATCTAATGGAAACCCAAAGATCTCATCTGTAAGAGGATAGCCATAAAATAATGACGTAAGTTGATTATTGTAAGGATCTTGTTCCGTATTTCCGGTGATAATATCACCGATGTTGGATGGCGTTGCCCAACCATGCGCTATACGCAAATAAGGGGATATATCCAGTGCTTCTTTTTTTGGTTTATTTTTCTCATTAAAAAAACCAAAACCTAAATAAAGTTCACCTTCAATATCGTCTTCAATATATGGACTTTTCTGGGCATCCTTTCCAAGGAGTCTACCTTGTGCTTTAGCCAATAAATACAAATTTGACCATACATGATATTTTACATCAACACCAATGACCGTATCGATACCTGAAGCAACATTTGCTTGATTTAATCCATAATAATAGCTATTGTACTTTGAAGTATTCCATTGTAACTGTGCATAGGGTTTGTACTCCAAAGAACCACTTTCGAAAGATGCGCTATATCTCAGGTTAGAGAATAATCTACCATGCAGATCATTCATGGCTTCAAGATCAACCCATTGATTATCTTTAAGTTTATACTGAAGCTGAAAACCAACATCATTGGTATCTGCTTGAAGTATGTTTTGATATTGCTCAGGCATATCAACAAAATGCATCCTAGTGATAGCACTAAACCGCCAACCATCTGACTCATAGAGTTTTAAACCAGACTCTAGACCATGTAAAAAAATGTAATCATTTTCAAAATAGAGCATAGGAACCAAACTGCTCACCACACTATCTTCCGTTACATAAGGGATGGAGCCTGACCTGTACACAGCACCAATCCCCCAGTTTTGTTCACTATAGGTCTTTTTATCATCTGATTGGTCAGCTAAAAGTAATTGGGTACCTAATAATACTAGAAGTGTGGCCAGAATGAAGTTTTTCATTATTGTTTCTTTTCTTTTATAGATTTATATTTAAAGTTGATAATTATACATTTATTGAAAATAAAACCTAATAAAGTTATATATTTTATAAGGTTTTGAAACAAGATTTATTTATATAATGAGAAAAAGTAGCAAGTTATCAAATACCCTTCATCAGGAAGGTTCTAATTGATAAAATATTGGCCTGTAAAAAGATTGACATCCTGATAACTAACCAGTGAAAGGCAAGCAAGAAGAATAACAGCAGAACTATTGCCCGAGTAAGGCCAAACCTTGCCAAAACATCGGATCGTTTTTAAATCATATGGCCTTTTCAGAGACGGGATATTGTAGACTTTATGTTAAAATATATAACAGAAATTACACACAAGGTATATCCCATGAATCAATTTTTGAAATTCTTGATTATTTCTTCTCTACTCACTCTTGTCCTTCATGCAGAACGTGTAAATGTTAAGGCTTCTATGGTTATCTCAGGTGGTGCCAGTCTTGGGGCATATGAAGCAGGATACAACTGGGCATTGATCAATATGCTTAAGAGGGAGAAAGCGACAAGTAAAGTTGTAGATCCGCAATTGCTTTCTGTAACAGGTGCCTCCTCAGGTTCCATCAATGCTTTACTTTCTGCAATGTACTGGTGTCAAGAAGATTCTGTTCCTTTAAGAAACACTGTTGAAGATAATCTCTTTTATGAAACATGGGTTAATCTTGGGATTCAAGACCTTGCCGTTTTGGATAAAGACCCTAGCAATAAAAGCGCACTCTTTACACATGACAGTTTAAGAAAAAAAGGTGTGAAGATCATTGAGCACCTTAAACAGCCTATCTTTAAAAAGAATTGTGAAATGCCTTTGGGGGTGACTGTCACAAGGACCACCCCGATCGTTGAGATGGTCTCTGGTATCGAGGTGAAAAATCAAAACTTTTCAGTACCTCTTACATTTAGTGTAAAAAATGGACAGGGAATTGTTGAAAATAGATCAGTTCCACCTAGTACTGCCTTCTATATTTCCATACCCGGTATAGAAAAGGACAGAAATAAACTCATCAATCTACTCTTAGCTTCGGGTGCTTTTCCTACGGCTTTTCAGCAGGTAAAATTGGATTATAGATATAAAGGGAAAGACTATTCTAATTACTTCGTGGACGGTGGTTTATATGACAATTTCCCTCTTGATCTTGCCATTGAACTTGATGACAATGCTGAATATTATTTCTTTATGGATCCGTCTAAGATGCGAAAAGAGATCGTTCAGGTAAAAAAAAATGAAAAAGAAGAGTTACCTGTTGGTTTCATTACTCCCAACATTATGCCTCTTTTTATCAGTTTTGACATCATGCTATCCATGAAACTCTATCAAGCCATCAATGATAATTTTAGAGGTACTTCTGATAAAACTTTGGTCCTTTCATCCCGCTATCACCCTATTGCAGGAAAATTTCTAGGACATTTTGCTGCATTTTTAGATATTAACTTCCGAAAGTATGACTATTATGTCGGTGTCTATGATGCTATTTACCATGTTTCAGCTACATACCTAAAGGATCATCGTTACGCAAAGACTCAAATTGAACTTATGAATTATTTAAAAACAGTCCTGGGGTTAGATAAAAACCCTGAAGCATTGGCTGCATACACGCTATTATTCAATACAGAGTTTTACCACACAAAACCAAAAACAACCGATTGTTTCTCTGCTATTTACAATGCATTTAATTTGAATAAACCTGATGCAACACGTTATGATAATGATGAATTTAAAGCCTTCCTCTCAAAACTTGATATGAAGTATCTCGAAGAGGGTGAGCATTCTTATATAAGATATGCACAGGAAGATATTGACAATTGGTATAAAAGACCTTTAAGACATATTAT
>NZ_JBATIY010000046.1:0-2102 GCF_049668085.1 Sulfurovum sp.
ATATACAAAAATAATAACTTCAGCCATACTTACAGGTCTCCTATTGACGGCCTGTGGCTCTTCAAAGATCACACATTCAAATGACTATGTCTATCAAGGTATAAACTTTGGTCCAGACAGAGATGCAACTTTTAAAAAAGGTGTTCAGGATGCCTGTAAAACAGCAGATGGTGACTATACCAAAGACCATTATCTCTTTAACAATAGCACAAGTTACCGTGTAGGTTGGGAAGATGGCCGTCTGCAATGTAAAGGAAAAGAGTGAAAAAGTTAGTGTTATGAAATACTAAAATTAAAAAGGATGGCGTATGAAAAAAATATTTATAGCAGTACTGGCTGTTTGTCTATTGGGAACTTTAGTGCAAGCAAATGATCAAAGAGAAGTGGTTGTTTCCAAATTTAAAAAACAACCTAAAACGATCAGGCCACTAAGTATCACAAAATTTGAACTTACCGATAAAAATGGTGATACAAAGATAATAGACCTAAAAGGTCAAAAGATCATTGTTGTCTCTGTAAGTGAGCCTGGAAGTGAAGGAAAATCATATGCTGTCGATGAAGATGGAACGATCTGGTGGGTAGACGACATCGCTTCTGGTGCTTATGGCGGTCATGAAACACCTACGGGTATCTTTCATGTACTTTTAAAAAGACGTTACCATATGTCAGCAGCCCACCCTTCCCCAGACGGTAAAAACAATATGGACTTTGAAATGTTGTTTACCCAAGATGGTATAGCTTTACATTTAGGTAATACAAGAGCACTTTCTCACGGTTGTATTCATGTTGGAAGGAAAGATGTTGAGGCAATGTTCAAATGGGTTGAAGTAGGTACAAAAGTTATCGTTATGAGAGGAAACTACGGACAGCTCTTGAACCAGGAACTTGAAGCTTTCAAAAGAGATATCAAAGCGTATGATAGAACGCATTAGAGGATTTTAAATGGCCATAAAAGAGATTAGAAATATTTTACTTGTTTTGACATTTTCAACATTTTCTCTCCATGCAAACCAGCCTAGTTTTGACTGTTCTAAAGTAGAGGAAGAAAGTTGTGAAGCTATCATCTGCGGATCTGATAGACTCATCGATCTTGACAGAGAACTCTCTCATGTCTATAAGCAGGCTTTAATAAAAGCACCCAAAGAAGATATGCTAAAAGCCTATCAAAGAGGATGGATAAAAGGTCGAAATGAGTGCTGGAAAGTAAAAGATGCCGAAACATACATGGCTGAGCTTTATCAACAGCGTATTCAAGAGCTCAAAGAAAAGTATCAACTTAAAGATGATAAAAAGCAAGCTACGGGGAGTATAAATCATTTTGATGAAACATTCTCCCTACAGGGCATCAACTTTCATGTTGTAACTACCAACGAAGGAGCGATCAATCAATTGACGATCACTCCAAGTAATCTTGAAATCGTAAACAGTGGTATGAAACATGAAATTGATGGTAGCGTAACTGGTGCTGAAATAGCAGATATAAATGCAGATGGTTCTCCTGAGATCTATGTCTATATAAACTCTGCTGGAAGCGGTAGTTACGGTAGTCTTGTGGCGTATAGTGCAAACAACAAAAAATCACTCTCTGAGATCTATATGGCACCATTGGCATATGACAAAGTGAACAGTATCGGGTATATGGGTCATGATGAATTTACTATCATAGAAAACTCTCTGGCAAGACGTTTCCCCGTCTATAATGAAGGTGATCCAAACTGTTGTCCAAAAGGCGGAATACGACAACTTCAATATAAACTGATCAAGGGTGAAGCTTCTTGGCAATTGAAGTTAGTGAACAGTACAACATTAAAATAAAGGCAAGCATATTATGAAGAGAATAATACTATTACCACTACTATCAACACTTTTGCTTTCTCAAGCACATGCGGACTTTCAAAGCGAGTTAGAAAATGTATATATTAAGTCAGCCAATACCATACTCTTCTTTACCTCAGAAAACATTATCAGTTCAGGTTCATATGAATTTGGAAGCAAGGATCAAACACTTGATACATTCTTCTTCCCTATGACACACCACTTTGAAAGTGATTCCGATTTTTATAACTTTTATGTCAATGGAAGTATCGGTTATAGCAAATATG
>NZ_JBATIY010000047.1:0-2536 GCF_049668085.1 Sulfurovum sp.
CAGTAACGTGCTCACCTTTTTTTGTCATGATGAGACTTCTATACTCACCATAATCAGCCGGTGACAATGTACTATTATCCTCTTTTTCCAAAGATGGATTTTGAGGTGGTAGAGTAGTTTCCCACTCAATGCCTAACTTGTTTCTTTCTTCAATTACGATCTCTTTGAACTTTTGAATGTCTGATGCATGTAGATCTCTAATTGATGCCATTGCTTCTTCATGACCCATATAAGCACATAATGCAGTTGTATAACAATCAGTACCAGCACGGATCATTCTGAGTGAAAGATTTGCGTAGTGACAATGCACACCTACAAAAATACAAGCTTTGATTTTGTTGTCTAAGATCGTTAGGTTTGGGTGATTTGGATTAATTTCAGCCTTAACATCAATTTTTGGATATTTTGGTCTGTAATCTGGCATTGGAATGATTTTACAGTTTGGAATCTCAGATGCAAGATCTAAAATCGCTGCAGCTTTTTCCGCAACATCATCTTTCCAGTCCCATAGAACTTGAGGACCAGGGAAGATAGTTGGGTTATCTTTTGTGAGCAATGCTTTAGCAGCATCTCTCATTGCCTCTTCAGGTGTGACAACATTACCATAAAGTAAAGCTGAACCTTCTGGTGCAAGCTCGACTCCCATCTCCGGTGCTGAATGTGGCATATACCCAGCAGGACCTTCTGTTACTCTTTTCGTCATATTTGACTCCTTATATTTATGAAAAAGTTCGAAAAAATACACAAAAGTGTATAAAACATTTTAAAATTCATTATCATTAGATACAAAGTTTTTAAAATTCAAAGTACCATCTACGTACATTTAAATCTTTAAAACATGAATTTGTATCTTATAGTAGCGAATATAATTTAAATATGTAATACCAGAGCAATATGAAACTATAGCATGAGTAAAATAGTTACCATATGAAGCAGATATCTTCCATCGTAAAGAATATCTAAAAATTATACATAAGATAAAATTATATAATAGATCTATTCTATTGATATACGTTCATTATTCATTCTAAAGGACACTATGCCTTACGATACTCTAGATGGAGGTACGTTGGAAAAATGGTGTGCGAGTTGCGTATGCATTTCTCACGCTGAAATTTGTGGCAGTGGAAAAGATCCACTACCTTGAGGATATGAGTAAAAAGGACTCATGCGATCAAGTCTAAATATTTAATCTTGACCACTAGACAGATCTATGCGAATATAGCACTTCTTTCTGGATGTTTTTCTTGATATTTTACGATATACGAGCACTTAGCTACAGCTTTTTTATTTGCTTTTTCTATCTCTTGCAGTACATCTTCCAGAAGTATCCTAGCAAGACCTTTTCCTGCTAATGCTTCTGGTACCTGTGTTTCAGTTAAATGCATGTTTCCATCTTGATCATCATAAGTAATGTATGCTACATGACCATCAATATGGTATTCATATTTACATTCGTCTGCATTATGAATTAGTGTGTTAGACATTATATCTTCCTTTTATTTTTTGAGTATTTTATCATTTTTTATCTCTACTATTTATTAAGAATTTACATCAATTAAGTATTTAACTTACTTTTGGGAGCATCAAGTATAACCTAAATTAGGTAATGTTGAACGCTTTTCTTCCTTTTGTTTATCTAAAGATGTAAGAGACTTCTGTATACCTTATATATAGAAAAATAAATATTATGTAAATAATGTCATTTAACTTTACTAAAGTTGATTTTATTCTTAAGGTTAGCTGTTTAATCACAAACTAAGCAACGTAATGCTTAAATACAAAAAAATTATTATGAGGTATTGATGATATGGCAGAAAAGAAAGAAAAGCTCTATTTAGAATTGCAAATGGAAGAACTTAAAGCTGCTCATGCACAGGAAGCGGGAGAAGAAAATCCTGTTCCCAAAAAAAATAGTAGAGATAATAGCAAAAATGCTGAGATAGCAAAGATGTATGAAGATGCAGCAGAGTATGAAGAAGACTTAAAAGGTTTTGAAGAAGAGTTAGAAATCGTAAATGCCAATGAACTCAAAGATATAGCTGCAGCATTAATTCAAAAGTTTCCAAACGAAGAGAGAGATTATCCACAAGAGTTAAGAGCTATATTGGAAATGGGTTGGACACACTTTATAGAAGTTGAAAAAACGCATCCAAAAGAGCAATTAGAGCTTATTAAAGAGACAGAATTTGGTGATGTTGTGGAAAAATTAAGTACTGTATATCCTGACTATGATGGTGATTTTGAAACAGAAGTGAGAGATCTCTTGATAAAAAGATGGGAAAATCTTATCGCAATTAAAAAAGATCATATTCAACAAGAGTTGGCAGAGATCAAAACTACAGGTCTTAAACCAAAATATGTGAAAAGAGTATATGAACAATTCCACGGAATTACTAAATAAGTTATCAATTTACAGGCTAAAAATAAATCTTTTTAGCCTTAATAAAACCTCTTAAAGAGACACGGCTTTAGCCCATCTCTACAGAGTCTATCTCTGTTTTAAATTGTTCAATGGAGAAAGTAACCAAATTAG
>NZ_JBATIY010000048.1:0-45673 GCF_049668085.1 Sulfurovum sp.
GTACAAACGATGCAGCCCATGCCAGCTCACGGCTCGCCTCATCAGGATAGGTTGCGAGATTATAGATACTTACCGTAAGAGAGGGGAACTGGTCGGTTAGATCCATTGTAAAGAACTGGTTATTAGCTGATGTAAAAAGTAGCGGTGCAGTCTCTCCAATGATACGGGCAAAAGAGAGTAAAACTCCTGTTGTGATACCTACTTTAGCCGCCTTAATAACTATCTGCAAAATGATCTTATGTTTGCTCCCACCCAAAGCAATACCTGCCTCTCTGAGTTCTTTAGGAACAAGAGCAAGCATGTTATCGGTGGTACTAATGATGATAGGTATCATCATAATAGCCAAGGCAACGATACCCGCCCAACCGTTATAGCCACCAAAAGGGTCCACAAGGATAGCAAAAACAAAGACACCGATAACAATAGAGGGTGCAGACATCATCACATCACTAAGATTTCTTATCACAGAAGCCAACTTACTATTATTACTGTACTCTCTAAGGTAGATACCAGCCATCATTCCAAGAGGAACCGCTACAGCAGATGCCATAAGGGCCATGGTAAACTGACCAACAAGCAAGTTTCGTATACCGCCTTCAACAAGGTCGTTGGTGAAAGTAGAAAAATGTAAACTTGTGATCCCTTTATAGCTCAAAGTGATAAGTATCCAGAAAAGAAACCCTATCCCTATCACTGCTGAAAGTGTAGAGAGTATTAAAATAATTTTATTCAGTATCAGTCTATTCATTATGCTTCCTTTTTACCAAGAAAATAAAACTTGGCTACTGAGATAAGAATGAAACTCACCACAAAAAGGATAAGTGCGAGGTAGTACATACTGCTTATCTCAAGATCCTGTGCTTCTGCAAAGTTGTTTGCAAGTAATACAGGTATGGAAGTCGTAGGGTCTGTCACTCTGCTTGGGATACTCATCACCGAACCGATCAGGAATGCCACAGCCATTGTCTCACCCAGAGCACGTCCAAGTGCTAAGATAATAGACCCGATAATCCCGCCTTTGGCATAAGGCATGACTACATCTTTGATCACTTCAAACTTCGTTGCACCCATAGCATACGCTGATTCTTTGAGGACTGAAGGCGCTGTATTCATAGCATCTCTCGTGATTGCTGCCATGAAAGGAATGATCATGATTGCCAAAACGATCCCTGCAGTCAAAAGTCCTACACCATTGCCGCCTACGGTTGCCTGTACGATAGGGGCGAAGTAAAAAAGTCCCCACATACCATAAATGATACTTGGAATGGCCGCAAGCAATTCGATAGCAACGGAGACAGGTTTTACCAGTTTTTCCGTAGCGATCTCTGTTAAAAATATTGCGATCCCCATTGCCAATGGTGTTGCGATGACCATAGCGATAAGCGTGCTGAGCAAAGTACCGATGATAGGTATATACCCGCCAAATATACCACCTTCATCATCTTCATCTGCTTCCCAGATCTCACTGTACAAGAAATCAAAACCAAATTCATGCAATGCCTCTTGTGCATAAGTGAAAAGTACCGCAAAAATGCCCACAAGGATAAAAAAAGAGAGTGTTGCAGAGAAAAAAGAAAAATTCTTAAAGAGTTTACCACCCATCATTTGCCTTCGTAATTAATTGAAAAGGATTGTAGTAAAAGTTGGTAACATTTTGGTTACCAATTGCATTTATTTTGTTATAAACGTATTCAAGGAGTTATAAGAATAGATGCTGTCTATTGCAAAAGCCTTCAGGTATGAAGGCCCCAATTTGTGTGGGTTTAGGATCTTTTTATTTGATCTTTTTAGTTTCCCAATATTTTCTAATTTCGTCTTTTGTCGATGCAGGAAGTGGCACATAACCAAGGTCTGTTGCAGCTTTATCACCATTTGTATAGGCCCAGTCGATAAATGCTGTTACTTTTTTATTTGTCTCCATTTTCTCTTCTGGAAGCAAGATAAATGTTGCCGCTACGATAGGATATGAAGTTGCCCCTGCCGGGTCACCGATCACTGCATAGAAATCATTTTCAGCTGTCCAGCTTGCATATTTAGCTGCATCCTGGAAAGACTTTAACGTTGGGTTAATGTAGTGTCCCTCTTTGTTTTCTATCTGTGCTGCTGCCAATCCTAATTTCTCTTTGAAAGAGTATTCAATGTACCCGATAGAGTTTTTTATCTGCTGGATATTTGCCGATACACCTGAGTTTGATTTACCCGCAACTACTTTTGCTGCTTTCCATGTAGGTTTTTTACTCACTTTGATATTTTCATCAAGTTTATTCAGGAAATATGTAAAGTTAAATGTTGTACCAGACTTATCTGCTCTTACAGCTACAGTGATAGGCTCATGAGGTAATTTCAATCCAGCATTTTGTGCCATGATCGCTTTATCATCCCAGTGTGTGATGCTTCCGCTAAAGATACCAGCAACAGCTGCACGGCTAAGTTTAAGTTCTCCATCTTTTATACCATCAATGTGATACGCTAGTACTACTGAACCTACGACACTAGGGAACATATAAAGTTTACCTTTTTTAAGTGCTTTTGGCTTAAGAGGTTTATCTGAACCTGCAAAATCAACCATTCTTTTTTTAATAGATTTAACCCCATCACCAGAACCAGTTGGCGTGTAGTTCACTTGATTTTTAGTTGCAGCAAAGTACTCTGATGTCCAAGCTTTATATATAGGTCCAGGGAATGATGCGCCTCTACCTTTAAGTTCATCAGCATTCACTGCTGTAAGTGCTACTGAAGCTGCTACGGCTGCTGTAAGAATTGTTTTTAATGTCATGGTTTGTTTCCTTAAGAAATAAGTTATCCTCTATGTCAGAGAGACTTGAGATTGGGCGCAGTATAAAATAACTTGGAAACATTTTGATTACAGGATGTAATCAATTTGAAAAATAGCGTTTTCTTTTTGTCTCTTTGAGTAACTTTAGATCAGCTACTATAAACCCGTCAATACAATTGTTAAAGTCCTTGTCGTATCCAAAGTCCAAGAACTGTACACCACCCTCTTCACAAAGTTCTGAATACTGTTTGAATAATGTCGGTACTGTGTAGCCCATGAAACCCAATTCTTCTTTAAGTACCCTCATATCAGCCTTATAGTCCTCACCTGTAAATACTTCTTCACAATGCTCTTGTAGCCATTTTGATATACTATATGGCACTTTGTGTTTTGCCAACTTCTCTGTTGAACCAAAATACTTTTGATAAAAATAGATCATCACTCCTTTTGCTTTTTGGTTAAAGCTATCACTTAAACTCACAGCACCAAAAAGATACTGTATATCAGGACGACTTTTTACATATGCCCCTATGCCCTGCCACAAATAGTCTAAGGCTCTGCTGTTCCAATATTTAGGCTGTACAAAACTTCTACCAAGTTCTATACCTCTTTCCAAATATGGTTCAAACTTCTGATCAAATTTAAACAATGTACTGGTATAAAGTCCATCCAGATTAAAATCACTTATGATCTCTCTGCAGATTCCTAGACGATATGCTCCTGCGATCTCCAATGCTTCATCATCCCATATGATCAAATGCTTATAGTAAAAGTCATAGCTATCTATATCACGTTTTTTACCACTTCCTTCCCCTACATGGCGAAAACTGATCTCTCTTAATCTACCTATCTCTTTAATGACACAGTTCTCTATCTCAGATTCATACACAATAATCTGTTTGCCATCTGTTGTTTTACCTAATGGTACTCCATGCTTTAATTCCCTCTTCAGTTCACTTCTCTCTTCCGGAACAGAAATTTCATTATAGGTGGCAAAGATCGGTTTGTTATTTTTTGATACTTTATAAAAATGTTTTCTAAGAAGTTTCACAGTCTCTTTTGGTGAAAGATTTGGTACATTATACGCATCAAAAGGGATTGTTTTCCCTATAGTGAACTCAATATTTTTTCCTTGCGCTTTGAACATCTCATGAGGAAGTGTTGCGGTCGCCAAGGAGCGGTTAATCATGGAAAGCAGATAAAAGTTTTTAGAATTCTTTGCCTTAATGTAAATAGGAAGTATAGGTGCTTGCATCTTAGATGCGATTTTTAAAAATCCACTTTTCCATGGTGTATCTTTTACGCCATTTGGCTTTGCACGGCTTACTTCACCAGAAGGAAATATGATCACTGCCTGTTCTGCTTCCAGTGCATGATAAATACTTTTAACTGTTTCTTTATCCATTTTTCCATTAATATTATCCACAGGAATGATAATATCTTTAAGATTATCAAACTGGGCCAAAAAAGAGTTTGCTACGATCTTAATATCTTTACGTACATCTTTGAGTAAATGCAAAAGGGCCATAGCATCCAATGCACCCAAGGGATGGTTGGCTATGATCACAGTACGTCCATAAGCCGGGATACGAGTAAGTTCATTGGTCTTCAAGCCTATAGAAACATCAAAATAATCTACGATGGCTTCTACAAAAGAGAACGTATCTTTATGTGCATTTTGTGTCATAAAAGTATTGATCTGGTTTTCATGAAATAACTTTTTCATACCGTTGAACAATACTTTCTTTGCCACATTGGGGAAAGTCTCAATAGCAGGATAGTGGTGTACCATATAATTTTCTACACTAACTTGCATTAGGCTATCCTATAAGCATAATTGATCTCTTCAACGAGATGCCGATGTACAGCTTTGACTTTCGTATGAGCATGAAAAAGTGCTTCTACCAAATCCCACTCTTCATAAATAGTACTTACCGCCTCTTCTTCATCTATAGAAAAGGTCTTCGCAAGCCTTTTTGCAAGTTTGGCTATCTTTTTATCTGATATCAATATTTCATCTTTCATGATGTCTCCATTAATTAATGCAATAGTATAAGTATTAGTGATAACATTTCTATAACATAAGAGCATCTCTAGATTGAACTATTTAAAAGTATGATAATAATAAAGAATGGAGTGGTGACAATAATAATATATCTGGTGTACCTAGGAAAAGATGGCCCAAAGTGTACAATAAAAGAATGATTTATTTTTGTAACAATATCATATGTGATAAGTAACCATTTTGTTATAAACAATGTCTATGATTTCGATATCAAAATATCATACCTATTTAAAGGGGGCTTTACACATGCCATATGAACTATAATATATTTTTGAATGCAGAGAAGAGACAGAAAAGTTCTATCTCTCTAGGGTACTACTATTTTTTCTTTGCTTTTTTAGTTGCTTTCTTTGCTACTGATTTTTTCTTCGATTTCTTCGACTTTTTTGCTACTTTTTTAGCTGCTTTTTTCTTCGCTTTTTTTGCTTCTTTTTTCTTTGCCACTTTTTTAGCTGCCTTTTTTGCTGCTGCTTTCTTCTTCGCCTTTTTTTCTTCTGCTTTTTTTACTGCTTTTTTCTTTAGATCTTTTGCCATAGATATGTCCTTGAATTAAATTTTAACTATATTTTTACTACATAAAAATACAGCCATTACCTAGTATACATCTTTTTATATTAATACAAATATATTTTCTATGACTCTATCAAAGTAAGTAGTATGAGGAGATATGGGTAACGCGATATATGGGGTAACAATAAATTGTAAAAATATCTATTGAAACTTATATCCTATACCACGAACGGGAACGATGTATTCTTTTGCATCTTGTGGATCTATTTTCTTCTTCAGACGATTGATAGTGACATTTACAGTACGTTTTTGAGTATCTTCGTTGTCGTTCCATATATTCTGAAGTAAGTATTCTCTCTCAAGTACTTTATTTTTATTTTTGATAAACAGACCAAGAAGTTCAAATTCTAATTTAGTGAGGGCTATTTCACTACTCTCTATAAATGTCTTACGGGTATTGAAATCCATCACAATGTCTCTTGCTGCTACTCTTTCATATTCTATTGAATTTGTACGTCGCAGTATCGCTTTTACACGGTAAATGAGTTCTTGTATATTGAAGGGTTTTCTTAAGTAGTCATCAGCACCACGCATAAACCCTTCTTCTATCTCCGCATCTGTATCTTTTGCAGAGACGAACATAACGGGAGTAGTCACACCTTTATCACGAAGGTAACTTACAAACTCACTCCCTTCAACTTGAGGAAGTGTACGATCAACAAGCATCAAATCAATGTTCTCTTGTTCGAGTATAGACTCTACTTCTTTAGTATTTGTAACACCTATAACCCTATAACCTTCTTTCAGAAGCTGGAATTCTTCAAGTTCAAGTAGATCTTCATTGTCTTCAATAATTAAAATGGATGCGATAGGGTCGATGTTATTATCCATTACAAAACCTTTTTTATTTATATCATTCTCTATGAAATAGAAATTTTAAAAGTATCCTATAACAAAATGGTCTCATTTTGATAACATTTTCTATACTCATCATAATAGTGGAAATCTATGATCCACCATTCATTTTATAAAGTCATTATTTTAGTGTGTAGATATACTATTGTAGTTCTTTAAAGGATTACATAATGGAGGGGGGAAAGAACCTATTGTAACAAAGACATATGATCTTAGAGTAATTTATATCCAACACCCCATACAGGAGCAAAGTACTCTTTTACTGATTCAGGGTCTATCTTCTTTTTAAGTCTGTTCATTGCTACATTGATGGTTTTATCATGAAAGTTGACACTGTCATCACCCCAAACTTCATCACGTAAAAAATCTCTGTCTAAGGGTTGATGTGGATTCTTGACAAAAGTATGCAGTAGTTTAAATTCTAAATTGGTTAATTCTATACGCTTGTCATCTATGAAAAGTTCTCTTTTTTGCATATCAAGGGTAAGATCTCTGTATTTTAATTTATCACTTAAGCGTACACCACTTCGTTTAAGCAGTGCTTCCACCCTTAAGAGAAGTTCCTTGGTATTAAAAGGTTTTGTCATGTAGTCATCGCCACCACTCACAAATCCCTCTTCGAGGTCTTTTTCCTTGTCTTTTGCCGTGAGAAAGATCACAGGTATTTCATACCCCAATTCTCTCATTTGTGCAACAAACTCACTTCCTTCAAGACCTGGAAGATTTCTATCGACTATCATTAGTGCAGGGTTTTCCTCTTCTAAAAACTGTTCTACATTTTCCGAAGAAAGAAATCCTGTAACAGTGTACCCCTCTTTTTCGAGATGGTATTCAAGAAGCTCTAAAATATCTGGTTCGTCTTCAATAACGATGATTTCTATATCTGTATTTTGCATATGATAGCATAGTATATATCGATAACATTTTGATTACGAAAATATGAAGAAGAGGAAAGAAGTTGAAGATCGTGTGGGTGAAATACCCACACTACATATGTATCTTAGGCAGAGACACCTTTAATGATAAAGAAGATAATAGCAGAAAGGACAGCCGCAGCCGGAACAGTGATGACCCATGCCGCAACAATTTTTTTCACCATCCCTCGCTTTACATAGTTCTCACGCAATGAACGTTTAATGCTTTTTACTTTTTTCTTTTGTACTTTAATGAGTGCTTCTTGTTTTCTATACTCTTCAACTGTTTGAAGTTCTGCAAGTGCAGCTTTAAGTGCATGTTGTTTTTCAACTTCTTGTTGTAATTTCTCTTGCTTCTCACCCGCCTCTTTATTGTCAAGCCACTCTCTAAGAAAACCTACACCAAAGATAGCACCCACAGCAATATGCGTAGAGGAAACAGGGAGTCCAAGTTGAGAAGCGATGACCACTGTAATCGCTGCTGCCATCATAATAGAAAATGCTCTCATCTGGTCAAGTTCGGTGATCTCAGTACCTACCGTTCTAATAAGTCTTGGTCCAAAGAGTGCAAGACCTACAGAGATACCCACACCACCAACTACCATCACCCATAAAGGGATAGCTACTTTCGTCGAAACGGCTGTAGTGCTTAACGCATCATAAACTGCAGCCAAAGGTCCAACGGCATTGGCAACGTCGTTCGCGCCATGGGCAAAACTTAAAAGTGCCGCTGCAAAGATAAGAGGGATTGTGAAAAGAATATTTATCGACTCTCTACTTCCATCTAAACCTATCACCTTTTTTGCTACCTTAGGCTTTACTATAAACAAGGTGATAAGCCCACCAATAGCACCAAATATAAGGGCTACCGAGAAAGCAGGTTTTTTCGTTTGTGGTAAAAAACTCAATATTTCTACGATCACAGGCCACACTTTTTTTAATCCTTTAACCGTTAGATATGTAATAAAAGCTGCTGACATAAGCGCTACCAAGATAGGCACAATCTTCTTTGCCGCTGTTATTCTATCTTCCTTATAAATGATCTGTGATTTAATGATATAAAGGAAAATGGCTGCGATCACACCACCAAGTACAGGAGAGATCACCCATGAAGCAGCAATCTTACCCATCGTACCCCAAGAAACGATAGCAAAACCCCCTGCAGCGATACCACCACCAAGTACACCACCTACGATAGAGTGAGTCGTTGATACTGGCGCTTTAAGCCATGTTGCAAGGTTTAGCCATAGTGCAGCTGCAAGTAGTGCTGCAGACATACCATAGACAAAAAGCATAGGATCATTATCAAATGCATCTGGAGAGATGATACCTTTTTTAATTGTACCAACCACATCACCACCAGCGATGAGTGCTCCACTTGCCTCAAAAATAGATGCAATGAGGATAGCTCCACCAATAGTCAATGCACCCGAACCCACTGCAGGTCCTACGTTGTTAGCTACATCATTTGCACCAATATTCATTGCCATATAGGCACCAAATACTGCTGCAAGCACTAAAAAGCCTCCGTGTGTTTCTTGTCCCATGATGCTGTTTGCATAAAAAGCTACTGCTACAGCAAATGCTGCACCAAGTATCATTTTCACCATATTGTTCATCTAGATTCCTTTATGTAATTAATGTCAAAATTATAGATATGAAGTATTACATTTTTGTTGCTGAAATGTGATAAAAACATAAAATCTTGCATCTCGAAATCCGTTCAAAGAGATCGAGATGTAGGTAAGTTAGAGGGATTAAAATTTAATAATCGCATCCAATTGTACACGCTCGTAGTCTGCATCTGCAGGATCGCCAACTTTGCTTCCATAGAGTGTATTGATGAAGTAAGTACCGGCAAGATATGTGTTTTTGCCAAATTTGTATTGTCCTCTGATAGCATGACCTTTGGCTGCAGTACCACCACCGAAGTTATCTGAGTCAGAGTGTGCACCAAGTACCGCATCTTCTTCTATGTCTGTATAAGAGTATTTTACTTGCCAATCACCAATTTCTTTAGTCTTACCAAGTTTAAGCCCTATATCATACCCGAAGTTATTGTCATCTGCGGCCGTGTTATATGCCACACCAGCAGCTATTGCAAATGGTTTGCCAAGTACATCTTTGAACTTGAGTTCTCCAAATCCCTCTACGATATGATAATCATTTTCATACAAACCATTTTCATCTAAGGTGTTACCCAATCTGCCACTGTCATAAAAAGCCGTGTTCCCTTTGATACCATCATAATAGTAGAAACCAGCACCTAAATTAAGTTTTGCAAATTCTAATTTTGTTTTGTGCACGTATTGTGCCAAAAAGAGATTAACATCGTCCCTAGCAGTAACATTTTCTGCATAAGTTGGCTGGTTAATACCTACAGTGATCATCTTTGTATCATCTTGATACTGGTAGTTCACTCCGTTCATTGAAAGATCGTTATCCCAAACAAGCTGTGATCTAATAGGTCTATACAGCATATATTCCTGTCGACCTATTTTCCAAGTAGAGTTACCAGATGTATAAGTAATACCTAAAACATGAAATCTAAGCGACTGGAAAAAGTAGTCTGACAGAGCTTCAGTAGGCTTATTCGCCTCAGCAAAAGTTTGGTTACCTGAAGTTGGGTTACCAAAACCACTTCTCATACCAATATCAAAGTGAAGATTATCTGTAATATCAATGTTTGCGCCTAGTCTTAAACGATATCGACCAAGATACTTATTACTTTCACTACCATCATAATACTCAGTCTCTTTACTCTCATATCTTATCCTCAAGTCACCTTTGAAGTGAATTCTGTCTAAAAAGCTTTTTTCAGCTACTGGTAGTACTGGAGTTGTGCTTTTTACTTCTGCTATTCGTTTAATTGGTGTGATGACGTCCTCCGCAGCCATTGATACTGTCGCTATTGCCGCCATTGATAATAGAATTTTTTTCATTTGTATACTTCCTCTTTTTTTGGTGTGGAAGTATAGAAAAATTTGATTACAGTTTGATTACATGAATTTAACCATTTAGAATTTAGTTGATATTTTAAGATCCAAAGTTCTTCCCTCCTGGTAAGTCCTTGTCACCCCATCCCCTTCTTTCCAAATAGATTCATCATCCAAAATATTTCCAATCTTCACCTTCAATTCTAATGGATAACCATATTCAAATTTTTCAGTCCAAACAAGGTCTAAAAGCGTTGGCGCTGTTTCATACTGGTCTTGTTGTGGCACTCCAAATGCGATAATACCTACTTTTCGAATACGCTCTGACATATAGTTTACATTAAGAGATACTGATCGTTCTTCATTATCGTATCCTGCTGTCAGGTTAGCTACATAAGGTGAAAGCCCCTGTAGTGGTCTATGGTTGGATGTAAATTGTGTTTGCTGTTCTTCGGTCAATGAAACATCTGATTTATTATAAGAAAAATTCCCCGATAGATAGAAATTTTGCCACATTTTTCCAAGGAAGTCTAAGTTCTTCCTACCGTCTATTTCTATCCCATAAAGTGTTGCAAAGTCAGTATTGGCAAACGAATAGATAGGTAATGCTGTAGAATACAATTTTACATCTTCTATTGGTTTGTCCATATATTTATAAAACAATCCAAGCTTTATAAACTCATCATCAGTGATAAAGTAACTATATTTTAGATCAAGGTTATACATAATGGTATTAACCAACTCAGAGTTACCAATAATAGTTGCAGGTTCAAATGGATGATTATATACACCGCTAAGCTCTCTTAGGTCTGGCATAATATACGTTTTTGAAGCTGCGATATCAAAAATATTTTTGTCATCATATTCATATTTCACACTTAGTGAAGGAAAAAACTCATTTACCACCGTGCTGCTCGATGTAATGATAACGTTGTTTCGCAAAGACGTATCTGGATTAGTCGAATCAGTCGTATATTCATCTATTGTTTGTGTTAGATCTACATATCGCAGTCCAAATACTGCTTCAATTTGATCTGTAGGACGCAACATCAAAGAAAGATATGGACTAGTTTCATCAATATATCCGTCGTATGCATCTGCTGGCTTATTAAATGAAGTCAAGAGAAATGGTCGGTATTCGTATGGATAGTCAGGTATAACATATAACCAATAAAGTGTATCAATATCTTGTGTCATCCATTGATCTTCTATTACTGATGTAGGACTTGGTGTCAATCTAAATCTTCTTTGTCTTGAAACTCTCTCTTTAGAAGAGATAGCAATACCATATTCAATGTATTCATCTTCATTAAAAATTTCAATATCGTGTTTATTTTTAAGATATACAGACTTAAGTACATCTTCTGACTCTAATCTTAAAGCTGTATTGGTACCCGAATTTGTATTGTAAAGATATGCGTAATCATCTCTATTATAGTAAATATATTGGTAATTGTTAGGCTGATAATAATTAGCCGTACTATGCTGTAGACCAAAATTAAATTTCGAATCAGAATTAAATATATTATAGACAATCTCACCACTTATCTGATCTGAATTAAGTTCTCTCTCTTGCCAGTCAAGATTATAGATCGTCAAATGCTCATCATTTGAACCTAAAATACCATCGGTAACCCTAGTTGATTGAACTGAATCCTTTGTATACAGCTTAGTATATTTAAGTTTAAATACATCCAAAAAGTTATAACCAATATTTAACATTCCCCCATGAGATACAGACATTTCTCTTTGATCAATCGTACCTGTCTGCGTAGGGCTATCATACTGATTTCCATCAGCATCGTAGTCGTAGTTAAAGTATTGTTCTTGTCTAAATGAATTCTCTTGCTTATACCCATATGTTGCGAAAACAGACACTTCATGATCATCGTTAATTGTATACGTTTTAGCAGCCTCAATTGATCCACTTACACCAGGCAACAAAGTAGTCTCGTTAACTGTATATAAACGATTGACAAACGTTCTTGTAAAGTCAGAAAGCTGTTCTTCTGTAAAATAATCTGTGTTCAATTGTGGTGTTGCTTGACCAACATACATCTCGGTCGCATCAAGAATAGGTTGTGGGATATCCCTGTATGAAGAATCATATCCAGTCCAGTCTGTAGCAGAGCCGACATACTCTATGTGTGCATCACCGGTATCTCGATTTAATTTAGTCCCTAAAGAGATCTTGATGAAATCCTCACTAAATCTTTCTTTCGTTCTTATGTCTATGTATCCGCCACCAAAACTACTTGGAATGTCAGCAGATGCACTTTTTTGTACTTTCATCGAACCAATAACTGAAGTAGGGAAAATATCAAGAGGTACAGACCTCTTCATAGGATTTGGGGAAGGCAATGGCATCGAGTTTAGCTCTACATTCGAATACCTGTCACCAAGTCCACGAACATAAATATCTTTCCCATCAACCAAAGTAACACCAGTCACTCTTTTGAGTGCAGCAGCTGCATCTGAGTCCCCTTTTTTTGACATCTCTTGGGCACCCAAGATGTTAGCAACTGCATTGATGTTTTTCTCCTCTGTTAGTACATCTGCAATACTACCTTCGATCTTCGGCGCAAGAACAACAAACTCTTCTAGTTCCATACTTGCCGGAGTTAACTTCACTGTTCTTGAAGTAGTGCCGTCTTTTTTAACAGCGATACCTCCGATAGTCTGTGCACTGTAGGCTGAATGCACTACTGAAATACTTAGTGTCTTGCCTGAAGGCACTTTTGCAGAAAAACGACCGTTTTCATCTGTTCTTACATCTACCGCTGTACCCCTTACAAAGACTCTTGCACCAGAGATAGGGGTATTTCCTTCTGACGAGAGCACCTGACCTGTAAGTCTCCCTTCTCCAGTAACTTTTTCTTCTTTTCTTTCAACTGATGCAGCCACTGCAACAGGAACATCTATATCGATGCTGTCTACTCCTGTTTTAGAAAGTGTAGCCATGATCTCTGTATCTCTTCCCTCTTTGATACCAACAGGTTTTTTAAAATACCCTAGGTTTTCACCTGCAGCATTTTTACCAAAAATTTCGATCTGATGTCTACCGGCTATAACCCGTATCTTTACAGCACCATCCTCATCTGTTTTGAAAACTTTATTACCATCAATCTTTATTTCATTATTAGCAAGGGGTTTCCCCTCGCTGAAAAGCAACACTGAAAGCGTACCTTCCTTTAATTGACTTGCCATTACTACCAGTGGCAGTGTCATTAAAAGCAATAATTGCAATAACTTCTTCATCTATATACACTCCAGACTGTTACTTCTACATTTTTCAATATTTTTACGGATCACCGTTGCTTTAGAGAAGAGTTCATCATCTTCAATCTTTTTAAGCTCTGCTTCTGCACGATCATAATCTTTCACCATATAGTATGCATACGCTAATGCATAACGCATATTGTCATTTTGTAAAAGACCGTATCTGTCCAATGCATCTTTAAGTCCGATGATCTTTTCAAACTCGCCTTTACCTATAAAGATCGCTACTTTTTGTTTGGTTTTTTCTTCTTTATCTGTCATCATCGAGTTAAGATAAAGTGCATGTGCGAGCTCTCCATTTCTTCTGTACATCTCTGCTGCTTCTTTTATATAAGTAGAGTCATAATAAGAGCCTTTCTCAAAAAGATCAGCCGTGACATGAGGCATATCTTTTTGGTTATAGTAATGACCAAGTAAAATATGTATTTTTGCAGAAGAAGGAAACTTTAACTTTGCTTCTTCAAGTACTTTGATAGCTTCCTCTGACTCACCACCGCTTTGAAGCATTTGAGCCAAAGAGATATACTCCTGTGCACTTGCCGGTATCTTTTTCATATAGGCTTTTGCTGCATCGATCGAAGCTTGATAAAGCTTTAACTCAGCAAAGTAATAAAACTTCTGTTTCAAAAGCGTGGCATCTTTAGGGAAAAGCTTTGCACCTCTACTGAGGGCATCGATCGCGGAACCTTTTTGATCTGCTTTCCAGTAGCACTCTGCTCTAAGCGTAAACAAAGATGCACTATTACGCCCTTTTTCTCCGGCAGAATCGAGCGCATGTACAGCATTGATATACTGCTCAGCCTTATAGTATGCCTGTGAAAGATAGATATAGATCTCTTCTATCTGATCTTTTCTAAGTTTTTCAGCATCAAATACAGGTTTTTTTACAAGCGGCTTCTCTACCTTTTTCTCATCAGAAAATACTTTGAAGAGATACTCTCTTTTTGACTTCTCTTCTACAGGCGGTACATACACTTTAACTTTCGTTGCTTTAATCGCCTCTTTGAATGATGCTATAGAAGCGTCATACTTTTCCTCTTTAAGAAAAATCAATCCTCTCATGTTATGGTATTTATCCCATTCAATATCGGTATGGGACTCTTTGGCTTTTTGCATCTCATCCAGTGCTTTGCCATATTTACCATCATAGTACATAATGGTTGCGATCTCCATGTGGTTGATCGTTTGCTCTTCAGGTTCTTTTGCCTGCAGTGAATATGTCAAGAAAAGAAAAACTGTTACTGTAATAATTTGTTTTAACATCTTTTCACCTTAATTAAAATCGAAGCGTACTTTTTGCTTCGCCCATACTTTGACCGGGTTACCCTTGTATTTTGCCGGAGCAAAACGCCAACTTCTTACACCTCTTAGTGCTGCCTGGTCAAAGATACCCGCAGGACTTGAGGCGATCACTTTTGCCAGCTCCACACTCCCGTCTTTACCAATGAGCATGTTCACAACTACATACCCTTTAATACGTTTCTTCGCTGCTGAAGGAGGATACTCCAACGGACCGCGTGATATCACTCTTGGTTTACTGTCAACCGTTCCCTCACTCATCGCTGCATCTGCTGACATGTCACCCAAAAGGCTTTTACCGTCACCCATGAAGTCCCCTGTAGCAAATTCAGGGATATTCATAGCGATCCCACCAAGCATCGAACCTAGATCAGGGAGTGGTGCTTTTGGCTGTGCTTTTGGTTTCGGTTTTGGCTTTGGCTTTGGCTTGTCAACTTTTGGCGGCTGTTTTGTCATCTTCATATAACGCATAGGGTCTTTGACTTTTTTCTCTTTTTTCTCGACCTTTGCATTAAATGAAACAACCAGTATCATCATAAGAAGAGCACCTAGACCCATTGCCCATAAGGCATATGATTTGGCACGATCTCTATTAAACTTTGTATTGGCCATAATAGATTATCCCATCTCTTTTGATGTGGATACTGCTACATCTTTTGCCCCTGACATACGACACTCATCTACTACATCGATCAATGTCTCCACAGGAATCGTATCATCAGAGATGACCAGGACTGACTTCTCAGTAGATGTACGTAGTAGGTCTCTTAATTTACTCTGGATCGCCCATAGTTGTACCGGTTGGTTATCAATGTAAACCTGAGACGTGTTATCAATGTAAACCCGTACCACTTTTGCATCTGACTTACTGGCACTTGCCGCAGATGGACGCTCAAGTTCCAATTTCATATCTTTAACAAACGTAGTGGTTACCATAAAAAAGATCAATAGGATAAAAACCATATCGATCAATGGTGATACATCTACATTGTCTACATCTTGTTTCTTTGGTCTAATTCTCATTCTGCATCCTTCGTGGATATAATATCTATGATCTGTTCAAATTCAAGTTCATAGCGTTCTGCTTTTCTATCAAGTATACGTCCAACTATCAATCCTGGAACGGCAACTACCAATCCAAGTTCCGTTGTAAAAAGTGCTTTGGAAATACCTCCAGAAATACTCGCTCCCTGAGCAAACATCGAACTGCTTTGCAGTGCATCAAATGTCTCGATCATTCCCATCACTGTTCCAAGCAAACCGACAAGCGGGGCAAGCACAACGATTGTCCTGATCATGATCCTATAACTGTTTACATCACTATAGTACGGAAGCAAGACACCGTTCATATGTTTTCTTATATTTGCCCCGATCGCTTTTGCCTCTTGTGCTGCATCTAATGCATCAGCAACAGCATAGTCAAGCATGCCTCTCATTGCTTGGGCCTCACCTCTTTTTTCGTGCTTGGTGATCAAACGACGGACATTTCCTTTGGTTCCCCTCTTAAGGATAAAATAACGATATCCCAAACCATACCAAAGGAAGAAGTTAAGTACAAAAAGTACCCACATTACCACTCCTCCGGTATTCATTAGATCGACAAATGTGCCGATTAACTCAAATGGCGAAAGCATATTAAACTCTATGTTTCTCGTAAAGGTTTACGATATGTAAAGCACTTTGTTCCATAGAGTCTTTAATACTCTGTGCCCAGCCAGAAAGCAAGTTCCCGATCAACAGAAGTGGGATTGCTACGATAAGACCTTGCATCGTTGTAACTAGTGCTGCAGAGATACCACCCGAAAGCAGTTTAGGGTCACCTGTACCAAACTCTGTGATCACTTCAAATGTCTCGATCATTCCTGTTACCGTACCAAGGAGTCCCAGCAGTGGGGCAACAGCTGCAATGACCAGTACAAAACTACCAAATCTGTCGATCTGAGTACTTTCATTAAGGATATTTTCCATAATGACATCTTCAATGTGCGCTCTCTCTTTTTTGATATTTCTCAACGTCGCTTTGATCACTCTTGCTGTTGAGCCTTTATGTCCTTTAAGCTTCTCCAATGAAACTGTGCTACCCTCACCAGACTCTAATGTATCTACCACAATTTGAGTGATCTCATTTACATTTGTACTTGCTCCCATCAAATTAATCACTCTTAATCCTAAAAGAACCAAACCAAAGAGCCCAAGTGTAAAGATGATATATCCGATGATACCGCCATCTTCCATAGTATCTACAAAAGTCTTCTCTGTTACGTAATCTACCTCTTTATCAAGGTTTTCGTAGGCAAAGATATCGATCGTCTCAGTCTTTTCTTTGGCGAACATTGCTTTGGAATCATCAGATGAGCCCACAGCATTCCATAGTTTATAATTACCATCTCCAGCAGGCGAGAGTGCACCAGCTGCCTCTTTAGAGATACCATACGCCGCGATATTTCCCACTTTTACGATATCGCCTTTTACTTTTTTCCCATCTGGAAGATAAAACTCACCCTTTTCATTTCTCAAAGAAGAGAGTTCGCTATATAACTTCATAGAGGCACCAAATGCGTGCTGGATCTTCTCCACATCATTTGTTTTATTGTCATCTGAAACTTTCACACCATACGGTTCAAGTGCTAAACGTGCCTGATTGACCACATTACCCGTAAGTCCTCCAGTCTCTTCTTTCTCAACTAATATCTTGGAGATTTTTTCCAGTTTTTCACTACTTGATTTTACCTGTGCAGATACATCAAGAAGTTTCCTCTGAAGTGTTTCCACCTTCTCTTTGGATGATTGAAGATCATTGGCTTGCTGTATCTTATCTGATTCAAGTCTTTTTTCTAGTTCTGCTTTTTGTGCTTTAAGAAATGCATACTCTTTTTGGTATGCTCTTTCAAGTTCTCCAGCCTGTACAACTGCCGAAAGTGACAGAAATGTCACGATTACGAAAAATAGTCTAGTGATAGATAATGCTTTCATTAGTTAGCTCCTCTGAGTAGTAGTGCATTAGGTAGTGTAAAGTACCCTGTACGGATCTGTTTCTGCAGTGCATCAAAAAGATCTATGATCTGATCACGCTCCACTGTATCTGCAGCTACAACATAGCTGTACTTCTCACCATCTTTCTTGACATATCCAACTCTATCATCTGGTGTTGCGAAGAACATCATCACTGAGCCCACTTTGGCTATCTTTGCCATCGTTGCTTTACCGTCAAGTGTGATCTCCTGTTTGAACTGTCCGATCTCTTTGGTCAAACGCAATGCATCATCATAGCTCGCCCATGTCAGTGCGAGTGCTTTCTCTTGTGAAATGTTTCCATTTTTAAGATCATCTTTGATCTGTTGAAGTCCAGCAATTCTCTCTTCTACTTTGAAAGGAATACCCGCTTTGATATCTTTTTCAAGTGCAGCAAGTGCTTCATTCACAACAGGCTTAAGATCGACTGTCGCACTTCCTAACGCTTCAAGATCTTTTTGCATTTTTTCAATGTTTTGTTGAGTGAGTTTTAAAGAAGTTACTTGTCGATTGATCTGTGCTTCATTATCGGAGATCTGAAGTGCATAAGATTTCATCTGAGATTTATAAGCATCTTTATTATCATCGATTTGCGTATAGAAAGACTCAACATCTGATCTGAGCTCCATAATTGAATCGATCATCTCCGAGTTTTCCACTGCATATACTGTTGAACCAGATATTGCTATAGCTGCTGATATAGAAATCAACTTTTTAATTTTTCCCATTTTTTTTCCTTGTCTATTGATTAAAAAATCGGTATGGATTTTGATATGCGAAATTCTGCCCAAAATTTATAACTGAATGGAAACATTGCATATAGTGAAGTTACTATACAGACTGACTTCGTCCGTCTGTATAGTATGTGTTAATTGTAGTTTACCACGTTAGTAGTATCAGCATCAAAGATAGCTTTGATCTCATCAGCTCCATCAGTGGTAGCATCATCTGCGTCTACGAAATCATAATCTCCTACTGTTCCAGTTGTATTGATAGTAACGTTTCCAAAATCGATATTAGAGAGTTCAGGAATTTGCTGTGAATAAATTGCTCCTCCAAATGTACTATTATAGTTGATCGTACCATTATAGAATTTACCACCAACACCAGCTTTTTTGAAGAAGATACCACCTTCTGCCGAAGCATCATCAGCAAAACCATCAACAGTGATAGTAAACCCATCAACAGTCAATATAGTACCTGTACCTGACATTTCAATGGCTGCATATCCATCACTAGCATTGATAACAAGGTTTTCAATTGTACCAACATACATACTGTCAACATCCAGGTGGTCATCTGTACAATTCGAGATAGACACATTCTCTAGATTAACCGTACCACCCCAGATCTCTACGCCGTCATCACCTGAGTAGTCCACCGTGATATCTTCAACCACAGTACCAGAACCTACACCTACCATAGAAAGTCCATTGGTCTCTTTATCTGTATCAACTTCAGTTGCAGAATTAAGTATCTTCACATGTTTTAAGACACCTGAACTGTCATCTGCGACATTTACTCCCGCGATAAAGGTTGGATCAACTTCATACGAAAGTTGTGTAGCTGACATATTTGCGTTACCAATAAGTGTCAAGCCGCCCCAAAGTCCAACTACTCCACTTGTGTTTGCCTTATCAGTAAATGTAATTGGTGCATATTTTGTACCAATTGCAAATATTTTTGAGTCTTTATCGATAAGCATATATGATGAAGTATCATTACCACCGATGGTTGTTCCATCCTGAATTCTGACAGAAGCATCTGCTGAAGTATAGGCAAGTGAACTGATTACCCATGATTGGTCTCTTGTAAGTACATTACATCCTGTAATTTGACCAGTTAACGTAGTAGAAGCTGGAATAGCACATGTATCATCATTGCCAGTACCTCCAGCAAAAATCGCTTCAATGTCATCTGCTGAGTCTGTTGTTGCATCCGTTTGATTCACAAATGCATTGCCTGCATCTGTGTAGATACCTACATTTTCGAAATCGATATTAGAAAGTTCATTATCTTGCTGTGAATAAATTGCCCCTGCAAATGCACTTCGATAAATGATCGTACCATTATAGAATTTACCGCCAACACCAGCTTTTTTGAAGAAGATACCACCTTCTGCCGAAGCATCCTCAGCAAAACCATCAACAGTGATAGTAAAACCATCAACAGTTAAAATAGTGTCTGTACCTGACATTTCAATGGCTGCATATCCATTACTAGCATTAATAACAAGGTTTTCAATTGTACCAACATACATGCTGTCAACATCCAGGTGGTCATCTGTACAATTCGAGATAGAAATATTCTTTAAGTTAACCGTACCACCCCATATCTCTACGCCGTCATCACCTGAGTAGTCCACCGTGATATCCTCAACCACTGTACCAGAACCTACACCTACCATAGAAAGACCATTGGTCTCTTTATCTTGTTCAACTTCAGTTGCAGAGTTAAGTATCTTCACATGTTTTAAGATACCTGAACTGTCATTTGCGACACCTTCTCCCGCGATAAAGGTTGGATCAACTTCATACGAAAGTTGTGTACCTGACATATTCGCATTACCGATCAGTGTTACACCACCCCATTTACCTACCGTTGTATCAGTTCCAGACAGTCCATCTACTGAAGTAAATGTAATAGGGTTTTCAGATGTACCCTCTGCCATGATCTTAGCACCTTTATCAATAAGTAGATATGAGTCTGTGCTCTTACCAGCGATATACGTTCCTGGTTCAATGGTGAGTGTCGCACCATCCGTTATAGTAATACGTCCGTCCATAATCCATGCTTTATCAGCAGTCCATGTCGTGTCTTCAGCAATATTGCCTATTACTGTTTCTTGTTCTGATGGTGCTGTAGGATCGGTTGGATCAGTAGGATCAGTTGGATCAGTAATGGTAGAATCACCAGAAATAGTCACAGTAGAATCACCATAATTAATCGATGTGTCACCACATCCTGTTAAAGCAGCAATGGTTGCAAGCGATAATGCAATTTTAGTCAAGTTAGTCATTTTTGTCTTCCTATTTTCACCATATTCGGTTTGTTGTACGGAATAATTACAAAAATTGGTAACAAAATAGAAACAAAATGTGAAAAGAGAAATATAGGTGCTTGATTTACATTATTTTTCAGCATAAATGTTTAATTTTCCACCACTCTTTGTCAATTATGTTGATATCTGCGACGTATCTAATCAGTGATTTTATGGTAACTTACCGGATCTTATCCTTTAGTTACCATTTTGTTATAGCTATACTGTAGGATGACACTATCTCTTAGGAGAAATAAATAAATTGAAAGGAGAAAAGGATGAAAATAAGCAAGATGCTTCAAAAAGTAGTCAGGGAAGAGGGTAAACGCTCGCTTATGTCTAAGACTATTGTAAAATTAAAGAATTCAAAAGAATTCAACTATCTCGTCGATACAAATCGCTAACAATTGATCAAGACCCGAACGGGTTCATTCCACCCATCATTCCCATTGCCTGAGACTTTTTATTGTCTTCTACCATTTTATTGATATCATTCATCGCTGAGATGAGCAGTATCTGCAAGGATTCTTTATCCTCAAGCAGTGAATCATCTATACTTAGGTCTATGACTTCGCCTGCACCATTTGCTGTAAGTTCCACAAGACCACCGCCAGCTTTCGCTGTCATTTGTACATTTTTCGCCTGTTCTTGTATCTCTTTGGCTTTTTCTTGCATTTGCTCCATCATCTTACCCATGTTGCCCAAGTCCAAGCCTTCAAACATTACTCTAATCCTTCAAATTCTTCAGCGATGCTGTTGTCATCATCGAGTATGACAATTTTTGGTAAATGTGCATCTGCTTCCTGTTCATTCATAGTAGCATACGCAATAATGATGATCTTGTCACCTTTATGTACTTTTCTAGCTGCTGCCCCATTAAGACAGATATCTCTTTTTCCTGCTTCTCCAGGAATGATATAGGTAGAAAAACGCTCTCCGTTATTAACATTTACAATATCGATCTTTTGCCCCACACGCATACTTGCAGCATCTAAAAGTTCTTGATCAATGGTAATTGAGCCTACATAATTCAAGTTTGCATCTGTCACGGTAGCTCTATGTATTTTAGAATAAAGCATTGTAATGTTCATAATTGCTCCTATTTATAAAATATCGGGATTATACCAAAATCCCCTCTTAAACTTCATTATACTGAAAAAATGTGATGAAATTGGGGAAGTAGCCCTAAAATTTAGATAGGTCTACTTCAAATAGTCGAGAGATTACTATTGTACTATGGATGCTGGGGCTATTGCTTCCCCCCACATGATGTCAGGGATCACAAACTCAGAAACAACATTCCCACCAATAATATGCTCATCGATAATTCTGTCTATCTTCTCTTTTGTTAAACTTACATACATTGTATGACCTGGTTCTACAAGCATCACTGGGCCAACCGCACAACGATTTAAACATCCAGTCTGTATAGGTGTGACTGTACTTATAATACCTTTTTTCATCAATGTCTGTGAAAGGTACTGAAAAAGTTGTTGTGACTCTGGGTCATCTGCTTTTACACAAGAAGGTTTTGGCATCCCTGGGGGTGCTGACTGCTGACACTTAAAAATATAAAACGCTGGTTGTGGTATACCTGGAACCATAATAATCCTTTGGAGTTTAATTAGGAGTATTTTACTCTGATTTACTTAATCGAAGTTGAAGTAGCTAATATTGACCTATATCAACCCTTTAATGGTCTGCTTTGATTATAATCTACACATCTTTTCAACAAGGAAAATCCATGCAGTACCCTGATTTTTATACTAAAGTAGCACCAATAAGGCTTTATGATCCATTAAGTGATTTTCTTGGTGCCCTTAAAGAAGGAGAAGTTGAAGTAACCTATCTTGATTGTGTCAAGTTGGCAGGACACTCATGTCCTACTATAGCGGGAGCTTATCTTTTGGCTGCCAAGGGATTAGCTGCACTTTATGGAGATACACTTCCACGCAGAGGGTCTATTAAAGTGGAGATGAAAGAAAATGAAGATGCCGGGGTCACTGGAGTCACCGCCACCATTCTTTCTTTTATATTAGGTGCCGGTGGTGTAGGTGGGTTTAAAGGGATACTAGGCCAATTTTCTAGAAATGATCTTCTATTTTTTGGCTCTACTATGAATGCAGAAGTAAGACTCACATGTCTGAACACGATGAAAAGTGTTGATCTCTCTTATGATCCTTCTTTGGTTAAAGCAGATGAAAAAATGAAACCGCTTATGGGGAAATGTCTTCAGGGGCTTGCTTCAACAGAAGAAAAAAAGATCTTTCAACAGCTATGGCAGGCAAGAGTCGAAGAGATCCTTCTCAATAAAG
This sequence comes from Sulfurovum sp., assembly GCF_049668085.1. GTDB lineage: Bacteria > Campylobacterota > Campylobacteria > Campylobacterales > Sulfurovaceae > Sulfurovum. The sequence goes on from NZ_JBATIY010000048.1 coordinate 23,062, forward strand.
AGTATCACAATAAGTTAATCACGATAGTACAATAAAACAGTAAAAATGAGGTAGGTTTAAGCTCTCTCTTCCAGAAGTCCTCTCACCACTTCCCTATCATCAAAATGGTGTTTCACCCCTTTGATCTCTTGATAATCCTCATCACCTTTACCGAGTATAAGCAGTACTTCATTCTCTTCTAACGCATCCAGTGCCATTTTGATCGCCAGTCTTCTATCTGGTGTCGCAGTCACATGGTCTTTGCCATGCAATCCTAAAAGGATGTCTTCCAGTATCATTTCTGGTACTTCATCTCGAGGGTTGTCACTGGTGACATATATCTTATTTGCATATCTGCCTGCAACCGCTCCCATACGAGGACGTTTCTCTTTATCTCTGTTTCCGCCTGCACCAAAGACCACTGAAAGGTCTCTGTCTTTCATAGACTCTAACACTGCGTGCATACCGTCATCTGTATGTGCAAAGTCTACGATCACAAGCGGATCTCGACTCACCACTTCCATACGCCCTGAAACCCCTGCAAAATACTCTACTACTTCACATATCTCTTCTATACTTCTTCCCGTCAACATTTGAACGGAACCTAGTGCTGCCATAAGATTAAAGAGGTTAAAGAGACCTACCATAGGAGAGTGGAATGTTGCTTCAGTCTGTAAGTGTTTTATACCTGCAGTAATTCCATGCAGCAAAGAGAAAGCCTGCACTTTAAATGTTGCAGGTTCATCTACACCATAACTCTGTGCCCCTATGGGGTTATAGGTAATGTTTTTGATATCATCTTTATTAAGAAGTTTAGGTGACTCATCTGCAAAGAAGAGACTTTTAACGCGTCTATACTCTTCAACTGTACCATGGTAATCCAAATGGTCACTAGTAACGTTGGTGTGGACCTTAAGTGCAAAGGTTAAACCCTCTATACGCTTTTGATCTATGGCATGTGAACTCACTTCCATAATAAAATAATTACATCCCAGGTCCATCGTCTGCTTCATATTATGCAACGTTTCCAAGATAGAAGGCGTAGTCATACTCTTCTCTTCTATACGTCTTTCCTCGGCAAATAGACCACGTGTGCCTTGTAATGCCGGCTTCTCATTCAGATCAAGTAAAAAAGAGTATATTGCTGCGGTTACGGTCGTTTTACCATTGGTTCCGGTAACACCTACCACTTTCATCTTGTCCAGTCCCCAAAAAGTGATAAGTTCATCTACTGTAAGTGTCTGGGGTTTTATCTCCAATTTCTCATAATAGAGACTGTTCTGAGCTGTTTTTAAAAAGAGTGTATCTTTGTCAAGTTTGCTTGTATCATCAGTTAAAAATAGGTAACCATCTTTTTGGAAATCCAGTTTCACTATTTGTTTCCTCTGACAACATGGTAAAGTGCCAATATATCCTGATCATTTCCAAATAGATTTACTGAAGCATCCAAATATCCCAACGCCATTTCATCAAAACCCTCGTTTGCCAATTGTGTAACAAAGTCTATGAACTCATCTTTATTGGTGATCACCACTTTAGTTGAGAACATAATATCTTCAAATGTTTTTTTAAAACTGCCTCTGCTCTTTACAAGTTTTTGGAAATCACTGTATCGTATGCCATCACTGTATTCTATCTGCTCTTCAACAGGTTCAAGCAAAAGTTCTTGCAGCTTATGTTTTGAACTGTCTAAATTCTCAATAAGCCCGTCGATGATATCCACAGCATTCTCTTTCTCGCTTTTGATCATCTGGTAATAATCAAACAGAGCCTGTGCCTCTTCTTCACTCTCAATTCCCAGATCACTTAAATAGACACCGATCTTTGCTTCATCTAAGGTAGGATAATCTTTTAAGATCAATCCATAACTTCTAAGTGCCTTGTCATAGTTTCCCTGTAGGAACTCATTTTCGGCTCTCTGTAGCAGTAAATCTTGATTAACTTTATTCATATTAAATTAATTGATCCAACTTATCTTCAAAACCTGCAGGTACATTTTTTACAGTGATCTCTGGGTGAATGAGTGTTTGCATCTGTCTCTCTACACCAAACTTGATCGTTGTACCTGAACTACCGCAACCAACACATGCACCCTGAAGTTGCACATAAACTTTCCCGTCTTGTATAGCAATTAAAGTGATATCTCCTCCATCAAGCTTAATAGAGGGTCTTACCTTCTCTATTACATTTATTACGGCAGGTTCTAATTCTTCATCTGAAAATGGTATCAATGGTTCTCCTTATTATGCATCTGTTTTATAGCGCATCTTATAAACTGATTATAACGAAATCATAGTAAAATCTCTGTTACTCTGTTCTTTAAGTGTGTTATACACTAAAAGTGTTACTTTGTCAATATGTGTTTGAATTGTTTAATGATTTAATGGATCGTATTCAAGGCAAAGCCTTGAAATACTGAAGTTTCAGAGGTAATTATACGAGTTCGATAATTGCCATAGGTGCTGAATCACCTTTTCTCATACGCGTTTTAATAATTCTTGTATATCCACCGTTTCTGTCTGCATACTTTGGTGCGATCTCGTTTACAATTTTATTTGTACTCTCTTTATGTTGTAACATTGCGAAAATTGCTCTGTGTGCATTAAAATCACCAGAAGAAGCTTTAGTAACAAGCTTTTCAAAATAACTTCTAAGCTCTTTAGCTTTTGGCAATGTAGTCTCAATTCTACCTTCTTTTGTCAAAGCAATAGAAAGGTTTTTAAGAAGCGCTGCTCTATGAGAAGACGTTCTATTTAATTTACGGTAACCATGCTTATGTCTCATAATATTCCTTTACTGTAACAACTATGCTTTAAGTTGTTCTATTTTCTTTACAAGATTTACTCTTGTAACGTCTGCAAGTTCAAAATCTGAACCAAATCCGTGCTCTACGAGACACTCAGAGATTTCATCTAAAGATTTTTTACCAAGGTTTTTGATATTTTTAATCTCATTTTCACTCATCAATACTAATTCACCAAGGTACTTCATACCTGCTCTGTCAAGTGAGTTGAATGATCTTGCACTAAGTCCAAGACTATCTACAGTTTGCATAAAAGGTTTGAGTTCACTATCATCACTGTTTCTTTTTACCGGTGCTATAGAGATATCTAAATCAAGTACCGTGTTAAAAACAGAAAGTTGCTTATTCATTACTTCTAGTGCATTTGTAAACGCTTCAACCGGACCGATCTGACCATCTGTTTCGATATCAAATATAATCTTTTCGAAGTTAGGATTGTCCTCTACAAGTACAGGCTCAATCTTATAATTAGCTTTTCTTACCGGAGTAAAGAAAGCATCAAGTGCAATACTGTCACTTTCAACATCATCTCTAAGGTCTTCACTTGGTACATAACCAATACCTTTTGAGATAACCACTGTAAAGTTAAGTTCTGCATCTTCATTCAATGTCGCAAGTGGAAGATCACCATTTACAACTTCAATTTGATCATTATTAAGATCTTGTGCAGTCACTTCTTTGTGTCCAGAGAAACTGTATTTCAGTTCAACTTTATCACTTTCGTCTTTAATTTTAAAACGAATATTCTTGAGGTTGATAATAAATACAGCAACATCTTCATGCATACCTCTGATGTTATCAAACTCATGTGCGGCCCCTTCGATCTTGATCGAAATAGGTGCGTACCCGATAGAAGAACCTAAAATAAGTCTTCTAAGTGGATGTGCGAGTGTAACAGCATAACCGCTCTCAAAAGGATAAGCAACGATCTCAGCACGGTTAGCACTAATTTCGTTTACTTCTACTTCTGTTGGCATAAATGGTGCAACTTTAATTTTTCTCATTAATAGCCTTTACTTATGTATTATTTAGAGTATAGCTCAACGATTAGACGTTCTTCAACTGGGATTGCGATCTCTTCTCTTTCTGGTACTCTAGTGAATAAACCAAAAAGTTTTTCTTTGTCCATATCAACCCATTCTACCATACCGGTTTGGTTAGTAAGTTCGATTGCTCTGATGATCTGAGGATTCGTTTTACTTTTCTCTCTGATCTCGATTTTCTGACCCGCTTTTACTCTAAATGAAGGGATATCTACTCTTTTCCCATCTACAGTTACGTGACCGTGGTTTACGAATTGTCTAGCGGATGCTCTAGTTGTAGCAAATCCCATTCTGTAAACTACGTTATCAAGTCTTTGCTCAAGAAGTTGGATAAGGATAGAACCTGTGTTGCCATCTTTTGAGTTTGCTTCTTTATAAAGTGCTCTAAATTGTTTTTCACTTACACCATACATAAATTTAGCTTTTTGTTTCTCTCTTAACTGGAGACCATATTCACTAATTTTTGTTCTTCTTTGTCCATGTTGTCCTGGTGCATATGGTCTTTTCTCCAATGCACTTTTACCAGCGAGTCTTCTCTCACCTTTCAATCCAAGATCAACACCAAGTCTTCTTTCAAGTTTTTCAACTGGACCTCTATATCTTGCCATGCTTATACCCTTCTCTTCTTAGGTGGTCTACAACCATTATGTGGAAGTGGTGTAATATCTTTTAAGAATGTTACACGAATACCTTCAGTCGCACCGATCGCCTTAACAGCAGTGTCTCTACCAGAACCAGGACCTTGAACTTTGATCCCTACTTCTTTAATACCATTTTCCATTGCTTTAGTTAACGCATCTTGAACTGCTTCTGTTGCTGCAAATGGAGTTGATTTTTTAGAACCTTTAAACCCTAGTGCTCCAGCAGAACTCCAAGCGATAACGTTACCCATTTCATCTGTTACTGTAATTACAGTGTTGTTAAAAGTTGCAGCTACGTACACTACACCTTTAGCAATACTTTTTTTTGCTTTTTTCTTAGCCATATTTAACTACTCCCTTACGCTGCGCCGACAGTTTTACGCTTACCTTTACGAGTACGCGCATTTGTCTTTGTCTTTTGTCCACGACAAGGTAAACCTCTTCTGTGTCTAAGACCTCTGTAAGAACCTAAATCCATAAGTGCTTTGATATCCAAAGTTACTTTTTTTCTAAGATCACCCTCTACTACAATATTTTCTTGAATATCATTACGAATCGTTGCTGCTTCAGCATCTGTTAGTTCATGTACTCTTTTATTGTAATCAACACCTGTTCTATCAAGAATTTTTCTTGAAGTTGTCAATCCGATTCCGTAAATGTAAGTAAGTGCATACTCCATTCTTTTCTTTTGTGGTAAATCAACACCTGCAATACGTGCCATGTTTATCCTTGTCTCTGTTTATGTTTTGGATTTTTACAAATCACGCGTACGATACCCTTGCGTTTAATGATCTTACAATCATCACACATTTTTTTAACTGATGGTCTAACCTTCATGGTTACTCCTACGATATATTTGCACCTAAGTACTGTTTAAGTACTCTGTTTTTGCGTGGATTATTGACGTATCATAATCCAACCCTTGAGTAATCAGTGCAACTTAATCAAAGATTCTTCGCGCAGTTTCCTAAAGCCTAATAGTTTTAGGGATGGGGATTATACCGAAAATTCTATTAAGTTTATCTTATAGTGAAATGTAATAATGGTTTTGAATGTAGAAATAAGCATTTGCAATCTATTTGCAAATGCTAGTATGAACGAGAAAGTTCCCGTTCTATTTGTATCTAAATGTGATACGACCTTTATCAAGACTGTATGGAGTAAGTTCCACTTTTACAGTATCGCCTGGAAGAATCTTAATGTAGTGCATTCTCATCTTTCCTGCAATGTGACAAAGTACAATGTGTCCATTGTCCAACTCTACTCTAAATGTCGCATTAGGTAATGCTTCAACTACCTTGCCATCAATCTCAATTACATCATCTTTAGCCATTGTATTCCTTTATCAATTATTATGCTTCAGTTAAGATGACAGCTTTGCCATCTACTACTGCAACTTGGTGTTCATAGTGTGCTGATCTAAGTTGATCTTCACTTATCACTGACCATTTATCGTCAAGTAATACCGGAGTACCACTTTTTTGACATACCATAGGTTCCAAACAGAAGACCATGCCATTTTTGATCTTAGGTCCCTGATTTGTTTTACCCTCAAGATAGTTAGGGATATTAGGTTCATCGTGCGGTTTTGTACCGATACCATGACCACAATAATCACGCAATGGAACAAAGCCTGCAGAAACGATATAGTCTTCAAGAATTTTGGTTAATTCTTTAAAGCGCATACCTTCTCTAATAGAATCTATTGCATGATAGAGTGCGTCTTTAGAGCATGCTATCAGTGCTTCATCTTCAGCAGATATTTTACCTACTGCCATTGTGATCGCAGCATCACCGAAATATCCATCCAGTTTTGTCCCGATATCTAAACCCAGAATATCACCTTCTTCAATCACTCTATCTGTAGGGACACCATGGATACATACTTCATTTAAGGAAGTACATACAGAACCCGTAAACCCATACAATCCTTTAAAAGATGGTACCGCTCCGTGTTTTAGTACATACGCTTCACCTAAAGCATCAATTTCACTAAGTGTCATACCTGGTTTGATTATATTTTGAAGATATTGAAGTGTTTTACCAACGATCTCGCCAGCTCTTCTGAGCTTAGCGATCTCATCAGGTTTTCTAATAGCGATAGCCATTATAGACCTACATTACCCAATGTATCATATTGGTTCATTGTTCTTTGCGCTTCGATCTTTCTCATTGTATCGAGTGCAACTTGAACGATGATCAGTACAGCAACCCCACCAAAGTAGAAGCTTGCACCCATTCCAGAGATAATCATAAATGGTATCGTAGAAACGATTGCAAGGTATACTGCACCTGAACCCGTAAGTCTACTTGCAACTTCATTTAAAAATTCTTTAGTGTGCTCTCCTGGTCTTACACCAGGAATGAATCCACCTTGTCTTTTCAAGTTGTCTGAAATGTCTTTAGCATTAAATGCGATTGAAGCATAGAAGAATGCGAAGAACATTACAAGTAAGAATGTTACAACATTAAATGTGATCCCACCTGGTGCCAATGAGTCAGCAATTGCCATAAGAAATGGCGTAGTGCTTGACTGAAGCATTGTCAGCGGGAACATCAATACGGCTGAAGCAAAGATAGGAGGAATAACCCCTGAAAGGTTCACTTTTACAGGGATATAGTTCATCACTCTTTTTGTCTGATTCTGCATGATCGTTTTTCTTGAATAAGAGATAGGAATCCTTCTCTCTCCAAGTTCGACATAGATAATAGCTAAGATAGTAATCAGCATAACGGCCAAAATACCCAGTACCACTAAGAAGTTCATCTCACCGGCATTTACTGCTCTTACTGTATTTCCTATAGCAGATGGTAACCCAGATACAATACCTGCAAAGATAATGAGTGAAATACCATTACCAATACCTTTTTGTGTGATCTGTTCACCGATCCACATCAATAACATCGTACCCGCTAACATAGAGAAAGTCGTAATTATTGTAAACATCATAGGATCGATCATTACAGCACTTTGTCCTGCTCTACCTGTCATACTTTGAAGTCCCATAGATACACCAATAGCTTGTACTACAGTAATAAAAATAGTGAAATAACGAATGATCTGCATATATTTTTGCATACCGTCACGTTCTTTTTTCATTTGACCAAGTGCTGGGAAAGTAGCTGCGAGAAGTTCCATAACGATGGAAGCAGTAATGTAAGGCATGATACCTAAAGAGATGATACTTAAACGTTCAACGGCATTACCAGAGAACATATTCATTAGCCCAAGGGCATTGTTTGAATTGGTATCAAAGAACTCTTTGATAACATTCAAGTCAACACCTGGAGTTGGGATATAGGCTAAAACTCTGTACGCAAAAAGGAATCCTAGTGTAATAAGGATTTTTTGAGTTAAAGCATTGCCCATAATTATTTTCCGCTTGTTGTAACAGCGTCGTCTTTGATCTTAGCTGCAAGATCTTTTGCAGACACACCAATCAACTTCACTTTTGTTACATTTTTTTGTAATTTATGAACTGACTTGATAGTCTCAAGAGTAATCTCAGAAAGTTCAGCGATTGCTTTGATTTTTTCTACATTGATCACATACGGTTTTTCAACTGTAGAAGTAAAACCGATCTTAGGTAATCTTTTGTAAAGTGGCATTTGACCACCTTCAAAACCTCTTTTTCTACTATAACCAGATCTAGACTTTTGACCTTTTTGACCACGTCCAGCTGTTTTACCTGTTCCTGAACCTTGACCACGACCAACTCTTTTTCTGTTTTTCGTTGACCCTGGAGCAGGTTGTAAATTATGTAAACCCATACTTTACCCCTTACGCTTTGATTCTAGTAAGTGCTTGAATTGTTGCTCTTACTAGGTTATTTGGGTTGTTAGAACCGATTGATTTTGAAAGGACATCTTTTACCCCTGCAAGCTCAAGTACTGGTCTAGCAGCACCACCGGCGATAACTCCTGTACCTTCACTCGCTGGTCTAAGCACGATTCTACTTGCGTTGAATTTGTGCTCAATATCATGAGCGATAGTTGTACCTTTGATGTTTACTTTCACAAGATTCTTGTGCGCATCATCAACCGCTTTTTTAATCGCATCAGGAACTTCTTTGGCTTTACCAAATCCATATCCAACTGTACCGTTTCTGTCACCAATAACTACAAGCGCAGTAAATCTAAATCTTCTACCACCCTTAACAACTTTAGTAACACGACCGATATTAACGATTACTTCTTCAAATTCTTTTTCAATTTCTTCATTATTATTTTGCATCATGATTCCTTAAAACTTAATTCCGGCTTCTCTAAGTGCATCAGCAAATGACGCAACAACACCGTGGTAAAGGTAACCATTTCTGTCGAAAACAACAGTTTCAATGTTTTTAGAAGCAAGGTTTTTAGCCATCTCTACAGCTACTTTTTTTACATCTTCCTGGTTTACTTTAACACCAAGTTTTCTACCATCAGCAGAAGCAAGTGTCACACCAGTAGTGTCATTGATAGCTTGAGCGTAAAAGTGCTTGTTTGACTTAAATATAGTCAATCTTGGCAATGTATCTGTACCGAAGATCTTACCTCTTACTCTAGCTTTTCTTTGAGCGCGAAGTTTATTTTTTCTTTTTTGTATACTTTTTAACATCTAACGCTCCTTACTTACCAGCTGCTTTACCAGCTTTTCTGATGATCACTTCATCAGTATAATTCACACCTTTACCTTTGTATGGCTCTGGTGGTCTGAAATCTCTAATCTCAGCAGCGGCTTGACCTACTGCTTGTTTATCTGTACCGTTGATAGTAATGATATTTTTCTCAACTTTAATTTCAAGTCCCTCAGGGATATCAAAATTAATGTCATGTGAGTGACCCAGTTGAAGGTTAAGTACTTTACCCTGAACAGCTGCTCTATAACCAACACCATTGATCTCTAAAGATTTACTATAACCTTTATCTAACCCAATGATAATGTTGTTGAAGAGTGCTCTGTATGTTCCCCAGAACGCTGCATCTTGTTTTTCATCACCTATTCTCTCAAAAGTCACTTCAGAACCATCGATGCTGATTCCAACTCTACCATGAGTTTCAAGTCTCTTTTCAAGATTGCCTTTTTTAGCCACGAGAGTCGTACCGTCTAGTGATACTTCAATACCACTTGCCACAGTTACTGGTCTTTTTCCTATTCTTGACATCTTTTATTCCTTACCAAATACTACAGATTACTTCGCCACCGATTCCACGAGTATACGCTTCATCATTAGCAATAACACCCTGGCTTGTTGAAACAACCAAAGTACCGTAACCATTTTTAAATGTTCTAATATCGTCTTTACCTTGGTGAACACGTCTACCAGGCTTAGATATTTTTTTGATCTCATTGATCACGCTTTTTTCATTCTCATCATATTTAAGAACTACTTTTATAGTTTTTTTGTTTCCATCTTCTTTTACTTTATAACTCTCAAGGTAACCTTTGTCTACAAAAATAGATACGGTTGCTTCAATCGTATTTGAATGAAGAAGTGTTGTTACGTCTAGTCTTCTTTGCGCAGCATTTCTTATACGAGTAAGAGAGTCTGCAATTATGTCTGTCATCATCTTTTAATTCTCCTTACCAGCTTGCTTTGCGCATGCCTGGGATAAGACCTTCGTTGGCCATCTTTCTTAAACACACACGACAAAGACCAAAGTCTTTATATACTGAGTGAGGTCTACCACAAATGTTACATCTTGTATATGCTTGCGTAGAGAATTTTGCTTTTCTCTTTTGCTTAGCAATCATTGATTTCTTAGCCATTAGTTTCTCCCTTTAGCGAAAGGCATACCAAGCTTTTCTAAAAGCATGAACCCTTCTTTATCATCTTCAGTACTCGTTACGATTGTAATATTCATACCGTGTGTTTTGATCACTTTGTCAAATTCAACTTCTGGGAACATCAATTGCTCTTGAAGTCCGAAGTTATAGTTACCACGTCCGTCAAAACCTTTTCTTGGTGTACCTCTAAAGTCTTTTACTCTTGGAAGAGCAATAGATACGAGTTTGTCAAAGAAGTTATACATATTCTCACCTCTAAGTGTAACTCTTATACCTGTTGGAGCACCTTCTCTAGCCTTAAAACCTGCAACAGATTTTCTAGCCATAACCACTACCGCTTTTTGACCTGCGATAAGTGAGATAGTGTCAGCCATGTTAGCGATAAGTTTGCTATCCTTACCTTCTTCACCAGCACCAACAGAGATAACTATCTTTTCAAGCTTAGGAGTCTGCATCGGGTTTGCAATCCCACACTCTTCTCTGAGTGCAGGAACGATGTCATTGTACTTTTGCTTCATTCTACTCATAGGATTATCCCTCTACTTTTTTTACATTTGAGATATGGATCGGCATTTCTTTGTTAGCAAATCCACCCTCTTTATTTTCTTCGCTTGGTTTTACAGCTTTTTTAGCCGTTTTACAACCTGCAACGATTACTGCATCTTTTTTTGTAAGTACTTGAAGCACTTCTCCAACTGTACCTTTGTCATCACCAGCGATAACCATTACCTGGTCACCTTTTTTGATTTTGAATGTTTTAGCCATTACCATACCTCCGGTGCAAGTGATACAATTTTCATAAAACCTGCATATCTAGTTTCACGACTTACAGGACCAAAGATACGTGTACCTATTGGCTCTTTTTTGTCATCGATAATTACTGCTGCATTGTCGTCAAATCTAATAAGTGAACCATTTTCTCTCTGGATCTCTTTTTTAGTTCTAACAACAACTGCTTTAACAACCTTACCTTTTTTTACTTTTCCTGTTGGAAGTGCTTTTTTTACAGAAGCAACGATAACGTCACCTACTGATGCATATCTTCTTTTAGATCCACCAAGAACCTTGATACACATGATCTCTTTAGCACCAGAGTTATCTGCTACATTTAATCTAGTAAAACCTTGGATCATTACACTTCTCCTCTCTTCACGATTTCAAGAAGTCTGAAGCTTTTTGTTTTTGAAAGTGGTCTACATTCGATAGCGCTCACTGTATCTCCAACATTAATGTCATTCTTCTCATCGTGAATAAGATATTTTTTAAATCTTTTTACAGTCTTGTGATATCTTGGGTGAAGTACTCTTCTCTCAACCAATACAGTTGCAGTTTTTTCTCCAGCCTTTTTAATCACAGTACCAGTTATTTGTCTTTTTGGCATGTCTGACCCTTTACTTCGATCTAGCAGCAGTTAATGCTGTTTGAATTCTTGCGATATCTTTTTTCGCTACTCTTAATTCAGAAGTGTTTGTAAGTTGCATAGTTTTTTGCTTTGCATTCAATGTAAACAATTCAAGTTTTTTCTCTTTAAGCATCTCTAAAAGATCTGCTTCACTTTTATCTTTTAAATCAATATAGTTCATTAGTATCCTTTAAAGTGATGATTTTACACTTAAATGGCATTTTATGAATTGCAAGTGTTAAAGCTGCTCTTGCAAGAGTTTCTTCAACGCCAGCCATTTCGAAAATAATTCTACCTGGCTTAATGTTCATAACCCATTTATCAACAGCACCCTTACCTTTACCCATTCTTGTTTCAAGTGGTTTAGCAGTAAGTGGCTTATCTGGGAAAACTCTGATCCAAGTTTTACCTGTTCTAGCAATTTTTCTAGTCATAGTAATACGCGCAGCTTCGATCTGTCTAGAATCGATTCTACCAGCTTCTATAGCTTTGATCGCAATATCACCAAACTCGATCTTGTTACCACGGAAAGATTTTCCACGGTTACGACCTTTCATTACTTTTCTGAATTTTGTTCTTTTAGGCATCAACATAACTATTCACCTCTTTTTCTAGATGGCTTTCTACCACCTTTTTTCTCTTCTTGTGGCTCAGCTTGGATACCTTTAGCAAGAACTTCACCTTTGAAGATCCAAACTTTAATACCAATGATTCCATAAGTAGTATGTGCTTCAGCAAAACCGTAATCGATCTTAGCTCTAAGTGTATGAAGAGGAACTCTACCCTCTAAGTACCACTCAGTTCTTGCCATCTCAGCACCACCAAGACGTCCAGATACAGAAATTTTAATCCCTTTTGCACCTGATTTAAGTGCACCTTGGATTACTTTTTTCATTGCACGTCTAAATGCAGTTCTTCTCTCAAGTTGAGTTGCAACGTTTTCAGCAGCAAGTTGACCTGAAGCTTGAGGACGTTTCTCTTCTTTAATGTTGATAGAAACATCTTTACCAAGCATTTTGATAAGTGTTGCTTTCAATTTTTCAATATCCGCACCTTTTTTCCCGATAATAATACCAGGTCTAGCAGTTACGATATTTACTCTTAATTTTTTAACCGTTCTTTCGATGATGATGTTAGAAACACCTGCATAGAAAAGTTCTTTTTTAAGGTATTTTCTGATTTTGTAATCTTCAGCAATAAAATCTGCTGTTCTACCTTTTGCTGGAAACCATCTTGATTCCCAGTTTCTGTTGATTCCAAGTCTAAGACCTATAGGATTTACTTTTTGACCCATATTATGCGTCCTCCCCAGTTTTTTCAGCTACGCCAACTTCAACTAAAATGTGCGCTGTTGGTTTAATGATTCTAGAAGCTGTACCTCTAGCTCTTGGTCTCCATCTTTTCATTACCGCTGCTTTGTCAACCCTACAAGAAGTAATCACTACTTCTTCTGGCTCAAAGTCACCGTTAGCAACTGCAGAAGCAATTACTTTAGAAACGATACCCGCTGCTTTGTTAGGCATAAACTCTAGCGCTGCAAGAGCAAGTTCAGCATTCATTCCCTGAACTTCTCTAGCGATAAGTCTAGCTTTAGTAGGTGATACTCTTACGAATTTTAATAATGCTCTACTCATAATTAACCTACCTTCTTCTGTACAGAACCTTTATGGCCCTTAAATGTTCTAGTTGGTGCGAATTCACCTAGTTTATAACCTACGTGGTTTTCAGTTATAAATACTGGTACAAATTGTCTACCATTGTGAACGTTGATTGTCAAACCAATGAACTCAGGGAAGATCACAGATCTTCTTGACCAAGTTTTAATTGGTTTTTTGTCAGCAGACTCTTTTGCCGCTAACACTTTTTTCATTAAGTGACCATCGATAAATGGACCTTTTTTTGTCGATCTTGCCATATCTTAGCCCCTACCTGTTTTCTTTTTAGAGATAATTAACTTATCACTAGCTTTTTTCTTACGAGTTTTAAACCCTTTAGCTGGCGTACCCCATGGAGATACTGGATGACGACCTGAGTTCGTTTTACCTTCACCACCACCGTGTGGGTGATCGATAGGGTTCATTGCAGAACCACGAGTTTGTGGTCTAATACCAAGGTGTCTGCTTCTACCTGCTTTACCAATAACGATATTTGCGAAATCTTCGTTACCAACAGTACCGATAGTTGCAAGACATTGACCAAGAACGTATCTCATCTCACCAGATGGAAGTCTAAGTGAAACGTATTTACCATCTCTACCCATGATCTGTGCATAACCACCCGCAGAACGTGCGATCTGACCACCATGACCTGGACTCATTTCAATGTTGTGTACCAAAGTACCCACTGGGATATTGATCAATTTCATTGCGTTACCAGTCTTGATATCAAGACCTGATTCAGCTGACATGATTTTATCACCTACATTAAGACCTTTTGGTTGAAGTACATATCTTCTGTCACCATCAACATATTTGATAAGACAAATTCTACAGTTTCTGTATGGATCGTACTCAACAGTTGCTACTGTACCTTCGATGTTAAATTTATTTCTTTTAAAATCGATGATTCTGTATAGTTTTTTAGCACCTGCTTCTCTGTGACGAGAAGTGATTCTACCGTTACTGTTTCTACCTGCAGATCTTGGAAGATTTTTAAGTAGTGCTCTAACGCTTGCTTTAGCAGTGATATCACCACTGTCAAGGTTAGTCATATAACGACGGGAAGGTGTGGTTGGTTTATATGTTTTAATTGCCATCTTCTATCCTTATACCGCTAAGCTTTCGATTTTAGCGTCTTCTGGAAGCTTCACATAGAACTTTTTCAAGTCTGGTCTTTTTCCTTCAACACCCTTAAATCTTTTCACTTTACCGTTTACTCTCATTGAGTTAACTCTAAGTGGATTGATCCCGAAGAACTCTTTAAAAACTTCTTTAAGACCATTTTTAGTCATTCTTGGAGTTGTTTGAACTACGATGACACCATCTTCTTGAAGAGCCAAACTCTTCTCTGTATACATAATTGCTTTAATATCTGTAATATCTGCCATCTTAAGCCTCTTTAGTCAATTTATCAAATATTGCTTTTTCAATCACGATTGAGTGATATGCAGCAGCTAAATAAGCATTAAGCTCATTTGATTCAACAAGGTATGCGTTCTGGAGGTTTCTAAATGCTAAGAAAGTCTTATCATCAATCATCTCTTTCACTACAAGTACATCTCTTTGCTCAAGTCCGTTTACAAATGCCAATGCATCTTTTGTCTTACCTGATGCAATTTCGATGTTATCAACAACAAAAAGTCTCTCATTTGCTGCCATCTCTGCCAATGCATGGTAAAGCGCAAGTTTCTTTTGCTTTTTGTTCACTTTTTGATCATAGTTTTTATTTGTACTTGGTCCAAATGCAACACCACCACCAACGAATATAGGTGATCTTAATGAACCTGCTCTTGCACGTCCTCCACCTTTTTGAGCCCATGGTTTCTTACCACCACCACGTACATCAGATCTAGTTTTAGTCTGTGCTGTGTTGGCTCTAAGACCAGATGCATACGCTTTACAATAAAGGTAAAGGTTATGTGGGTGAACTTCCAAAAATGCTTGAGGAAGGTCTGTTGTTTTAATTACTGTTGTTTTCATTATTTAACTATCCTTACCAATCCTCTGGCACCATTGTGACCAGGAATTGAACCTTTTAATACTAAGATGCCATTTTCAGCATCAAATGACACAACGTCATTTTTCACAGTTGTTTTAGTGTTTCCGTATTGTCCAGGCATTTTTTTACCTTTTTGAACACGTCCTGGCCATTCAGCATTACCGATTGAACCGATACGTCTACCAAATCTGTGACCATGGGAAGCAGGTCCACCACCAAAGTTATGTCTCTTCATACCACCGGCAAAACCTCTACCTTTAGTGTTAAGTGAAGTTTTAACAGTTTCAGTATCTGACAATGCAGCTGTGCTTAAATCGCCAGCTTCAGTACCTTCTGCTACTTCAATAGTCATAAATTTGTTAAACTCTTTAGAAACATTAAATTTAGTCTGCTGACCTTCAATGCTTTTGTTAAGTTTTTTACTTGAGTTGTACGCAACAAGTGCTTTTCCGTCTTCTTTCACTTCACAAACTTTCGTTTCAACGACTTTAAGAAGTGTAACTGGAACAGCTGGTACATCAACAGTTCTGCTCATACCAATTTTTTCTACAATAAATTCCATTCTCTACTCCTACTTGTCCATTGATCTGATTTCAACTTCAATTTCAGGTGCTAGATCCAACTTCATAAGTGAATCAATAGTATCTGAAGTAGCCGAAACGATGTCGATCATTCTTCCGTGAATTCTGATCTCAAACTGCTCACGAGCGTCTTTGTTGACGTGTGGTGATTTAAGAACCGTATAACGCTTAAGCTTAGTTGGCATTGGAATTGGCCCTCTAATCTCTGCACCTGTACGTTTAACTGCATCTATAATAGCAGCAACTGATCTGTCTAATACTCTGTGATCGTAAGCTTTAAGCTTTAATCTAATTTTTTCCATATTTTACCTTTAAAAGAACTCGTTAGTACGTGCCTAAAACACAGGGCTTAAACCCTCTAACATAAATTTAGGAACGCGAATTATACCCAAAGTTTTTGAAAGGTACAATACTTTTTAGTCTAAAAACGCTACAATACTGAAAAATATTTCCTTTTAATAAGGAAACTTAACACATGGATGGTCATGGATTTACTTGAATATTACCAAAATCAACGCCACTTAACTGAAAATTATATCCCTAGAAAATGTCAATTGCCTCCAGAAGGGGACATTAACCTCTATGGTGTACGTGGATCAGGTAAGACAGCTATGATCTTCGACCTGCTGCATGAAGAAGATCAAGATACTACACTTTATATAGATCTTGAAGATCCTAATCTTGTTTTTCATACACTCACTACACTCTCACTACAGCAGTATATTGATCGTGAAGGCATTACCCTGCTTGTACTTGATCATTACACAGAAGGGTATCTTCCCTATTTTCCAAATGTAGAAAGGCTTATCGTGCTCTCACGTATAGCACTTGAGATGAAAGACCTTACACCTGTTGAGCTTTTCCCTTTGGATTATGAGGAGTTTCTTGCCTTTGAAAGCAGCGCCTCACAAAGTAGTGGATTTAACCACTTCTTACGCTCTGGAACACTGCCTTTGATTGCAAGATCACAGAAAACAAGTATACAAGCAATGAAAACCTTTTTGCAGAGTTCCTTTGACGACAATGAAAAAAAGCTGCTCCTCATCCTAGCACAACACCATACAAAACACCTCACTACCCACCAAATATATACATTTGCAAAAGAGAAGTTCAAAGTTTCAAAAGACTGGCTCTATAAAACGATGAAACGCTTTACCCAGGAAAAACTTATTTTATTCATCGAAGACCGATACCAGAAATCGGGAAAAAAGATGCTGCTTTTTGACTTTGCCTTTGCCAAATATCTTACTCTGGGACAACCATTCATTTTACAATTTGACACCATGATAGCCTTAGCACTTATCAAACACCGTATTCATGTACAAACGCTGGGTATACATGGATATGTAACCACCCAATATGAACTCATTATCCCTGCGCCATTTGAGAGCGAAGAGAGCCTTTGGGTAAAGTCTCAAAGTAAATTTTCCATCTACAAAAAATACGGTATCAAAAAAGTAACCATTGTTACTGTAGCCAATAGCTATGAATACCAGATAGAAAAACTGCATTTTGAAGCCATTCCTTTTAATGAATGGAGTGTTATTCATGATGAAACACTTTTTGAGTAAACGCCTAACTATAAGCTAGCTTTGGTTAAAATTCGCATGCCTCTTTTCAGACCTGTGCAACGGTTCTGAGAGACAACGGGTCAGGATGGGAACATAGCAGCCCACCTTTCTTTACTGTGTGCCGCAGGGATCTGGGGAGGGGTATTACGATCTTCTTAATATCTTCAAGCGATAATCCAAAACTTTTTTTGTTTATTGATAGATATTTAATATGTATAATGAGAGGTGTCCGAGTGGTCGAAGGTGCAGACCTGGAACGTCTGTGTGGGGTAACTCACCGAGGGTTCGAATCCCTTCCTCTCAGCCATATAAACCTACAAGTCATGTATTAGAATATCCAAAAAGTATCATTCAAATATCTATTCTCGTATCTGGACAAGAATCCTTTACTTTTATCATGCACTATATTATAATAGATAGTGTGTTGTGTTATATGTCTGCATTGTAAATATAAGGGGGGAGTAATTCCGTTATGAAGAGTATCAATACCTATTATACACACAAAGAAGAATTAGCATCATTTATCCATGATGAAAAGATTCAAAACTCTTCCTCTCTTTTAATACAAGTGTTTTCTGCTATTACAGAGAAACCTTTTATATCTACTCTTTTATCAGAATTAACGCAACTTCTACCAAATGCTGTGATCATAGGGAGTACTACTGATGGTGAGATCATGGATGGAAAAGTTTCTTCTGGAAAAGTTGTCCTGAGTTTTACCCAGTTTGAGAACACTACACTTAAAACAGCTTCCATAGAGCATAAAAAAAATGGCTATCACAGTGGTCAATACTTGGCAAAAGAGTTGATAGGGCCTGATACAAAGCTGCTTATTTCTTTTGTAGACGGCTTGCATACAAATGGGGAAGATTTTCTAAGTGGTATCAGCTCTGTGAATGATCATGTCATTGTTGCAGGGGGGCATGCAGGAGACAACAATCATTTTATAAAAACATTTGTCTTTACGAAAGAGCATATATGCACACAAGGTGCTGTTGCTGTGACGTTGAATAGTAGGCACTTAAATGTCCATAAGGATTACAGTTTCAACTGGCATCCTATCGGGAATGAGCTTACTATCACTAAAGCTGAAGGGAACCGGATTTATACCATTGACGGGAGGAGTGCGGTAGATACCTATGCTTATTATTTAGGAGAAGACCTTGCGAAAGGTCTTCCTAGTATTGGCATCGAATTTCCATTAATACTCAATCGTCATGGTTCACATATCTCTCGTGTTGCACTGGCTAAAGAGAAAGATGGGTCGCTGATCGTTGCAGGCAATCTATATACAGGAGAAAAAGTCAGGATCGGGTATGGGAACAGTAAAGAAATTTTAAAAAAATCGCAAAATATACTAGATACCACTTCAAAAAAACCTTCTGAAGGGATCTTTATCTACTCCTGTATGACTCGTAAGTACTTTATGGGGGATGAGATCGAATCTGAAGTCATGCCTCTACAACAGATCGCTCCCGTATCTGGATTTTTTACCTATGGAGAGTTTTTCACCTCTAAAAAAAGAGAACTGTTCAACCAAACAATGACTTTGGTCTCGCTAAGCGAAAGTGATATCATATCGCATGCTTCTCTAGATATAGAATCTCATAAACCTAATATCAACAGTGCTTCTATCGAAGCGCTTACACATCTTATCAATATCACCAGTGAAGAAGTGGAAGAACAAACCAAAGCACTTAAAGAAAGCAATAGAATAAACAAAGAACTCAAAGAGCGTATGGAATTGGCCCTTCTGGGAAGCAACGATGGTATTTGGGATTGGAATATTCTTGATGATTCTGTTTACTTTTCAGCCCGCTGGAAAGAGATGCTTGGATATGAAGATCATGAACTCACTAATGAATTCTCAACGTGGGAGAGTAAACTCCATCCTAGTGATGCAGAAGAGACGTGGGCAGATATCCATAAACATCTAAATGGAGAGACTGAGTATTATGAAAATGTACATCGATTACAACATAAGGATGGTCATTGGGTTTGGATTCAAGATAGAGGAAAAGTACTGTTTGATGAGGAGGGAAAGGCTATTCGTATGATTGGTACACATACAGATATCAGTGAAGAGAAAGAGGATCAATTGAAACTAGTGCAGCAAGCAGAGATGATCCAACATCAAGCACATCATGATACATTGACCGGTCTTCCAAACCGAGTCTTATTTAATGATCGCCTAATACAGGGGATTGAAAAAGCAAAACGCCATAAAGATGTATTAGCACTCTTTTTTATTGACCTAGATAAGTTTAAGCACATTAATGATTCCCTGGGCCATCAAATAGGTGACCTTGTTCTAAAAGCCATAGCAAAACGTCTTGAAAGTATTACCAGAAAGGAAGATACGTTGGCTCGTTTAAGCGGTGATGAATTTACACTCATTATGGAAGAGTTACGGCAGCCTGAAGATGCTGCTATATTGGCAGACAAGATCCTTAAAGCATTGACAGAAACAGTCGTGGTCGACAAACATACACTTTATGTATCAGGAAGTATCGGGATTAGTTTTTACCCACAAGATGCTACAGATGCACAGTCTCTACTGAAGTATGCCGATACCGCTATGTATAAAGCAAAAGAAGAAGGACGTAATAATTATCAGTTCTATTCACCTAAAATGACAGAATATGCTTTGCAGCGTATGACAATGCATACAAGTCTACGAGAGGCTATAGAAAATAAAGAATTTATTATTCATTTTCAATCACAGATAAATGCATCTAACAGTAGATTGGTAGGAGTAGAAGCATTGGTACGCTGGGAACACCCTACTATGGGACTTCTGCAACCTGATGAGTTTATTCCTCTAGCAGAAGAAACAGGCATGATCGTTGAGATCGATCAGTGGGTTATGCATAGTGCGATGGATCAAATGTCTAAATGGTATAAAGAGGGACTGAATCCAGGGGTACTTGGTCTCAACATTTCTATCAAACAGTTAGATAAACCTAATTTTATCCAGAAGATAGAAGAGTGTCTTCAGAAGAATGATTTTAATGCCTCCTGGTTAGAACTGGAGATCACTGAAAGTCAAATGATGAAAAATCCTGAAGATATCATCACAAAACTTACTCAATTAAATGATCTAGGCATAGGTATTTCTATCGATGATTTTGGAACAGGATACTCATCTTTGTCTCTCTTGAAACGTTTACCGATCAATAGGCTTAAAATTGACCGTTCATTTGTCAAAGATATCCCAGATGATGAAGAGGATGTTGCTATTGTTAAAGCAATTATTGCACTAGCTGAAAGTCTAAAACTTGATCTTATTGCAGAAGGGGTAGAGACCTCTCAACAAAAAGACTTCCTGCTAGAGCAAGGGTGTATCAATATCCAAGGGCATTACTACAGTCATCCTATGTCCAAAGAAGATATGCATAACATGCTCCTCAAACATATAGAATGATCTTGTGTATAAACAATACGCTATACTAAACAGCAAAAAAAGGCAATTTATAGTATACTCCTAGCAATATTTAAAATATCAAGGCTTTCTATGAAAAAACTATCTTTATTTCTTTCTCTATTGGTACTTCTTACTTTAAATGGCTGTAATGAACCTGGTCTTTCTGGAAAAACAGTTAAAAAAGAGTACTATACCGGCGGTGAATTGCGCTCTGAATTTATTATGGATGATAAAAGCGGTAAAAATGGTCTTCGCAAAGAGTATCGTTACAATGGAATTCTGGCTTCAACTGTCCGTATTAAAAATGGTGTAAATGACGGTATGAAGTTAATCTACGATAATAATGGTCGAGTAATAAGAAAAGTACCTTTTATCAATGGAGAAGTACATGGTGATGTACAAGACTTATATCCAAATGGTGATACCTTAGCAACCATACCTTATAAATATGGTATAAGAAATGGACAGGCATTTTCTTACAACGTCGATGGAAGCGTGCATAGAAGTGTAACGTTTAAAAACGATAAGATCATTAATTGATCTAACGACATGAGTTTACTGCCACAATATATACATATCATTAACCCCAAACTTAAACACATTTATCTTACTTTTGACAACGAGGGAAACCTCGTCATCAAATCTCCTAAAGTATCTCAACGTAAGATAGAACAACTTTTACTGAAGAAGTCTTCATGGATCAATAATTCCAGAGAGAAGATACAACAAAAAAAGGGGAGATCTTTAGATTTTTCCAAAAATCCGGAGTGCTATTTTTTAGGTCAAACCTACCCATTTACATTAACCCAACATAGTAAAAAAAGAGTAAAACTTAATTTTGACGGCGAAAAGTTTACACTCTTTTACCATACCTATGATGAAAGACTTTTTCAAATACACTTCGACCGATTCTACAAAAATCAAGCACAAAAGCACATACCTGCTCATGTAGAAAGCTGGGCAGAGAAAATGAACCTCTCTCCTGCAGATATTCGTTTTCGGAAAACAAAACGGCAGTGGGGAAGCTGTAGTGGAAAAAATGTTTTGAGCTTTAATACGATGATGATGAAACTCCCGCACGATGTGATAGAATACATCATTATTCATGAACTGGCACATATCAAACATAAACATCATCAAAAAGATTTTTGGCAACTGGTTGAACAACATTTACCTGACTACAAAAGACAAGTCAAAGAACTAAAAACATATATGACGTAAGGAGTCTATTATCGATTCATTTTATCTTCTGGCTTTTATGCTCATCATCCTTTTAGGCTCTGTATTTGTGTACATCTATTATCTTAAAGAAAAAAAAGAACAACTCGATGCGATAAAGCGAGGGTTTTGCCCTAAATGTCATCAAAAAAGCATTGAGCTGACAGATCAACGGTCTGGCGGATGTTCCGGGCCGAAGATACTCTCTTTTGAATGTTTGGAATGCGGATATGCCAATAGCTTCGCTGTGGACAACAGTGATAGTTGCGGTACAGGCGGGTGTCGATAATTCTCTAGTGCTTGACACCTAAGCTGTTTCATGTTATAACCTCCCAATAAACAAAAGGCATTTTATGAACTTTACTGCATCCACTCTAGATTTCTCTATACTCCCTTACCAGGAAGGTATTAACCCTCCTGTAACCAAACCTAATCCTGCATTCTTAACAGACATTGGGGAAGAAGGTATGCGAGCTTTACTTGATAGATTTTATATGGGTCTCTTTGAAAGTCCTATCAAAGA